>DBTY01000020.1 GCA_002307295.1 Ignavibacteriales bacterium UBA1304 | reverse complement strand
GCAATTTGGGTTAAAAAGGAGGGGACAAAATCAAGATTCATAGCGGCGGACTTTTGCTTCGACAAAGCTCAGCTCCCAAGTCTGCCGCTTTTTTATTTTTTTTCTCTACTCTCCCCAAAAAGACTGGCATATATTCACATCCGTACTTATTGCGAATAACGCCCGCTTTGCTTACGCAAAGCTAACAGACTAAAAGTCTGTTCTACGAATGCAATACTCACAAGCTCATTACAACAAATTTTAAATGCGCCAAACAAAATCAAGATATGGAAAATATAAGCCGACTTTAAATAGAGTATTCGTAGCGGCGGACTTTCAGTCTGCCGCTTTTTATTTTTTTTTTACTCTACTATCCCCCAAAAGACTGGCATATATTCGCATCCTTGCTTCTTGCAGATAACGCCCGCTTTGCTTGCGCAAAGCTAACAGACTAAAAGTCTGTTCTACGAATGCAAAACCTGTAAGGACATTGCGATAAAATTTCTAACGCGCCATAATATAAAGGCTAATCAGCCTTAAAACTCCGCATGAATAATTTTGCCGCAGCAATAGCGCCGTCTACTCGCTTACTCATATTTTGAAGATAAAGAAAATTTATTACGCCAATCAGTCCATCGTAAATTTCTTTACTGTGAGGATGCCACCAAATATCTTTCCGCACGCCTAGCATAATATCGTCAACCACAACGCGGGGCTGGGTCATTTCTTCCAAACCGATATAACTGTGAGTTCTGCCAATACCGGACTGTTTAAAGCCGCCCCATGGCGTTTCTGCAAGCCCGTGACTCATAAGATGATCGTTAATAGAAACGGCGCCAGCTTCTATTTTAGAGGCGATTAAATGAGCTTTCTTTCTGTCGCGCGTCCACACCGAAGCGGTCAATCCAAGATTCGAGTCGTTTGTTTTAGCGATCGCTTCATTAATATCCTCAACCTTTTGAACTGCAAGAACAGGACCGAAAGTTTCTTCTCGCATGGTTATCATATCGTCGGCGACATTTTCAAGAACAACTGCCGGAAGAAAAAGTCCTTTTTCGTTCCCCGGTTGCGGATCAGCTTTTGCGGTTATTATTGCGCCCTTGCTTAAAGCGTCCTGCACATGCCTTTTAACTGTATTAAGCTGCAATTCAGTTGTTAAAGAGCCAACGTCAACGTTAAAATTTTTATCAAAACCTATACGAAGCTTTTCAGTTTTTTCGCGTAAAACTTTCATATAGTCGTCATAAATTTTTGCTTCCACATAAATTCTTTCAACTCCTCCGCACGATTGCCCGCAGTTAGAAAAGCCTCCCCATACTGCTCCGGTTGCTGCCCGGTAAATATCGGCATCCGAGCAGACTATCATTGCGTCGTTGCCGCCAAGCTCTAACGAAACAGGAATTAATTTTTCCGAAGCTTTAGCCATTAGCTTTTTACCAACCGGGACTGAGCCTGTAAAAAATAATTTACTGATTCCGCTTTCTATAAATGCGTCCCCCGCTATTGGGCCTGGTATGTTTAGTATACTGAATAAACCTTCAGGAAGTTTGCCCGCATTTACGACTTCTTCTAATATTTTTGCGACCTGCTGCGTTTGCGTAGCTACTTTTAGAACTACTGCATTGCCGGAAATTAGAGCCATCAGAACTTCGTTAATCGGAATTGCAAACGGATAATTCCATGGACTAATTATTCCAACTACTCCAAACGGGACTCTATCCACATAACTTTTTTTATTTGCGAACGCTAAATTCCCCGGCCTTAAATGTTTTCTTGCAAGGATTTTTATTCCTTTCTTAGCATAATAATCAGCCGCCATAGCCGCCGGTATTACTTCGGCGCTTAAGGCGTCAATTCTTGTTTTGCCATTATCGCGCGAAATTACTTCCGCAATACGTCCGGCATTTACGGCGATATAATTTCGTATTAATATGAGATGTTTAGCCCGATCGGCAATACTTATTTCCGCCCATTCTTTTTGAACAAGTTTAGCTTTTAAAACTGCTGCGCTTAACTCTTCAATTGTATTTTCTTTTACAGAGCCAATTGTTTCTCCAGTCGCCGGATTAATTGAAATCGTTTCTTTTGTTTCTGGCATTTTATTTCTCTTCCTTATTATCTGTTGTTCTGCCTTTCCATGTTTTCATACTTTTTGTCACGCCCATCACTACTAAAACTTTTTGAAATAATTTATCTGGAAGCGCCGCCCGCAATCTTAAAACAAGGTTTAATGTGCGAGGACGTTTGGGAGAATAGCTCCCTTTTTTTAATGCGGATTCAACAATCGCTTTTGCAATAACGTCGTGATCTTTAACCAAAGGCACAATCAGATTTCCCAAAGGACCAAGCTTGGCTCCAGCAAATAAACCTTTGGCAAGAAAACTGGGATGAATTGAAGAATATTTTACGCCAAATTTTTTATTATTAAACGCTTCAAACCTTAGAGATTCTGTAAGCCCCCATACCGCCCATTTAGTAGCGCAGTAGACCGATAAACCAGGATCGCCAAGCATTCCAGCCGCGGAAGAAATATTTACTATATGCCCTCTGTCGTTTTCGTACATCTTAGGCAAGAACGCCTGAATAGTATAGACCAGAGCCGTTAGGTTTATATCAATTGTAGCTTCCCAGATTTCAACCGGCTGTTCGAGAATTTCTCCTCCTTTTACATAACCGGCATTATTAATAAGAATATCTACGTCCCCCATCTCATCATAAGCAGTTTTAGCTAGTTCGTTAATTCTGTTTTTATCGGTTACGTCGCATATATGTATAAAGACTCGTCCGTTTATTTTTTCCAATTCCTGTTTGGCCTCTTTAAGAGCCGCTTCGTTGATATCCCATAAAGTAACAATGCAGTCTTCCTTTATCAGCCGTTTGGCGGTCGCTAACCCTATCCCCATTGCGCCTCCGGTGATAATGGCCGTTTTATTTCTCAAATTCATTTAGAATCCTAAAAGTTAATATTGATATTAGTAAGTTATACGGTAAAAATTAAAATTTAAAGATAAAAATAGTTTTATTAATTCGCTGTTCTGCTTATTTTTATTATCATTAATAAAAAGAATATAATAATGAACTACACAGAATTTAAACCATTTGCAAAATATCTCGCCGAAGAAAGCGGAAAAATTATCAGAAGCTATTTTAGAACCGAGTTTAATATCGAGTCAAAAGCCGATCTTTCTCCAGTTACTATTGCCGATAAAAAAACTGAAGAAAAATTGAGAGAACTGATAATGAAAGAATTCCCAACGCATGGAATACTTGGCGAAGAATTTGGCAAACATAACGCAGACGCTGAGTACCAGTGGATACTTGATCCTATAGACGGAACCAAAAGCTTTATTTGCGGCGCGCAGTCTTTCGGCACTCTTATTGCCCTCCTGAAAAACGGCCAACCCATTTTTGGCGTTATTAATCAGCCTATACTTAAGGAGTTTTTAGTAGGCGATAATAATACAGCCGAACTAAATGATAAATTAGTTAAAGTAAGACCTTGCGATTCTTTAGACAAAACTGTGCTGCTTACTACAGATCATCGCTATATAGCAAAATATCAGAATGGCGAAAAGTTTGACGAATTAATTAAAAAAGTAAAACTTTACAGAAACTGGGGCGATTGTTACGGCTATTATTTAGTGGCTACAGGTTATGCCGACGTGATGATTGACTCTATTATGTCAGTCTGGGATTATATGGCTCTTATACCCATCATACGGGGCGCAGGCGGCGTTATTACGGACTATCAGGGAAACGATCCGGTAAATGCAAATAGCATTATTGCCGCTTCGCCTGAAATACATAGCCAGATTATTAAAGCGCTAAATTAATAATTTGTATTCTGGTTTTTATTGAGATGCCCGGGTTTTACAATCCGGGCATTTTTTATATTCTGAATGATGAGATAGTAAAAAGTCAGCCTGAGCGCAGTCGAAGGCGGCGACGTCGTAGTTCGGCTTTGCTCACTATGACAATCGACATATGGATTTAACTCTTAATCAGTAGCCTATTATTTTTGTTAAACCTTGGGGACTGAAAAACTCTGAAATTTGGAATAAGTTTATTCCGAAATTATTTCCGTTTCAACGGAAGCTATTCCGCTAATTTCGCCTTTTATTTTATCGCCTGGAATTACTTTGCCAACGCCTGCCGGAGTTCCGGTGAAAACAATATCTCCTTCTTCAAGAGTAATTAGAGAAGAGATATATTTTACAAGCTTTACCGGTCCAAATAAAAGTTTATTCAGTTTTTCGTTTTGTCTTAAAACGCCATTTACTGAAAGAGTAATAGTTTCGTCAAGCGTAAGTTTGTAGTTTCCCTTTAATACAAATTCCGATAACACCGCAGAAGTATCAAACCCTTTTGATATAAACCAGGGATTCCCTTCCTTTCTCGCCTGCGACTGCAAATCGCGAAGAGTCATATCAAGTCCTATTCCATATGCTTTTATAGCTTCTTCAGCCTGAGCGTCGTTGGCATGTCGAACATTTTTGCCAATTAGCAAAACCAATTCAACTTCGTGATGTAGATTCGTAGAATAATTGGGATGAACTACTTTTTCGCCTGATTGAATAACGGAAGAAACAGGCTTTATAAAAAGCGCAGGTCTATCCGGAACTTCATTGCCAAGCTCTTTTGCATGATCGGCATAATTTCTTCCGGCGCATACAATATTGCCTATAGGAATTTTTTCTTCGGTTCCTTTTATTTTTATATAGCGCATAAATCTTTCCGCTTTGTTTTTAGGTCTTTTGCTTTTTCTTAGTGGCCGCAGGGAACAATATATTATTTAATATCAGTCTGTAGCCGGGAGAGTTTTTGTACAAATTTAAATCTGTTGGAGGATCGCCGACTAAATGCTGGTAATCTTCAGGATCGTGCCCGCCATAATAGGTAAAAACGCCTCTGCCGTAATTGCCATGCAAATACTTTACCTGATCCATCCCTTCCCTTTCGCCCATGATAATAATAGATTTTTTTATGAGTTTTTTGCGAAACATTGTAGTCTGCCCCATAAAGCCTTTTATAACATTTGCGTGGTTCTGCGTAAGCATAGAAGGCACTGGATCGTATTTGGCGGAGAAATCGAAAAGAGTAAAATAATCGTTTTCCTGACTTCCTATCTCGACCGGTTGTATATCAATATCGCTGTATTCATATACATAAGGATTCATTTCAAGTTTGAAATTTTCAAACGCCAACGATTGAGAAAAATCAAGTTCCGATTGAGCGTTAGCGTCTGGAGCGTCGCCGTCATACATTTTGTCGCATATATCAGCGTTCTTGGCGGCTAAGGCTATGTCGTAGGAATCAGTTGCAGAACACATAGCAAATAAAAATCCGCCTTTGCCCACATAATCTTTTATAGTAAACGAAACGGCGCGCATCATTTCAGAAACTTTTTTATAACCATTTTTTTTGGCGTCAGCTTCATAGCGCATCTGCGTTTCAACATACCATGGAGCGTTGCTAAAACTGCCGTAAAACTTTCCATATTGCCCGGTAAAATCTTCATGATGAAGATGAAGCCAGTCGTATTTTTCAAGGTCGCCGCGTAGTATCTCGTCGTTCCAAATTTTAGTATAAGGCACTTTGGCGTATTCTAAAACCATAGTAACCGCGTCATCCCAGGGTTGAAATCCAGGCGGAACATAAACTGCAATTTTAGGAGCTTTCTCCAGCCTCACCACGTCCATATTCTGGTCTTCGCTTTGGACGAGCGAATAAATCTGAGCGGCTTCAGAAGCGGAAATCTCCTGAAACGCCACTCCTTCAATTCTGCATTCAGCGGCTGTTTTTTCTGAATAGTTCAGTAAAAACGAGCCCCCACGGTAATTCAAAAGCCAATCGGCTTTTTCTCCGGCATTCAGAACATTGAATGTAATTCCATAAGCGCGGAGATGGTCTGTCTGGTTCAGATCCATATAAATAAGGATTTTCGCCTGTCCAAAAATACTCGCTGCGGCAAGAACAAATAATATTAATAATCGTTTAATCATTTAATGAAAATATCTTAAGCTATTTTTCTTTCAGCTTCAAGATAAATAGGCTTAGCGCCTTGTTCAACAACGTCTTTAGTAATTATGCATTTGCCAATTTCTTTAAGAGAAGGCACTTCATACATAATATCAATCATAAAGTCTTCAATTATAGAACGTAAAGCGCGCGCGCCTGTTTTTCTTTCAATCGCTTTTTGCACAATGGCTTTTATTGCGAAAGGATCAAACTCAAGCTGAACGCCTTCAATCTTTAATAATTTTTTGTACTGTTTTAAGATTGCATTTTTTGGTTCAAGTAAGATTTTAGTTAACGCTTCTTCCGAAAGAGACCGTAATGGAGCCACGACCGGGATACGGCCTATTAGCTCAGGGATCAGTCCAAATTTTAATAAATCTTCCGGCTGAACAAGAGCGAGCAGATCGTTATCGGATAGAGTGTCTTTTTCCTGAATATCGGAAGTGAAACCCATTTTATTCTGATTGATACGAGATGAAATTATTCTTTCAATTCCTTCAAACGCGCCGCCTACTATAAATAAAATATTTTTTGTATTAACGTTTATAAGGTTTTGTTCAGGATGCTTTCTGCCTCCTTTCGGCGGAACTCCTGCAATAGTGCCTTCAAGTATTTTCAGCAAAGCCTGTTGAACGCCCTCGCCCGAAACATCGCGCGTAATTGAAGAGCTTTCGCTCTTACGCGCTATTTTATCAATTTCGTCAATGTATACAATTCCTTTTTGCGCTCTTTCAAGGTTGTAATCTGAATTTTGCAATAATTGAACAAGCACTGTTTCAACGTCGTCGCCTACATATCCAGCCTCAGTAACGGTAGTAGCGTCGGCAATAGCGAACGGAACGTCTAAAATCTTTGCGAGAGTTTGAGCTAATAAAGTTTTACCGACGCCTGTTGGTCCAATAAGCAAAATATTGCTTTTTTCAATTTCAACGTCGTCCAATTCAAAAAAAGACATTTTTGAATTAATTCGTTTATAATGGTTATAAACAGCAACTGACAATACCTTCTTGGCTCTTTCCTGATCTATTACATGTTCATCCAGAGTTTTCTTTATAAATTCAGGAGATATAGCCGCAGATTTTGCAGGTTTAACGCTTACTGCCGCAAGGTTGTTTTTTAAAATATCAACGCTGCTGCCTATGCATATATCGCATATATAAACATCGGGACCCGCTATCATGCTGCCTACTTCGCTTCCGTCTCTTCCGCAAAATGAACATTTAACTACTTTTTGCTGTATACTTTTCTTTGCCATTTATTTCTCTTCAACTTGATTTATTTCTTAATTTATTTATTTCTGTTCTTGAATCTTCCAAATATAACGAACTTGGAAATTTTGCCAGTAACGACTGATAGTTGTCAATCGCCTTGGGGATATCATTCAACATATACTGATAAGTTTTAGCCTTTAAATATAACGCTTTATCAGCATAAATATTAGGTTCTTTTTCTTCGGAAGTTTTGTTTAGCGTTTCTAAAGCTTCGTTGTATTGGCCGCCGGCAAGCTGAATTTCAGCCTGATAAATTAAGGCTAGAGAGCTTAAAACGAAATTCTGCTTTTTTAATGAAATCAATCTGAATTTTTCCGACGCCTCTGCGTACAAATTTCTTTCAGCTAAAAGCTCCGCCGAAGCGAATTCCGATAATCCAAGAGAATCGTCAATCGTCGTGTTAATAAGCAGCGAAAGCTCCAGCGCGTCGTTTGCGCTGTTATCCTGAAGGTTGGTCATTATCCCCTCCAGCAGTCTTTTTGCGCCAGAAAAATCTTTTTTATAATAATTTATTTTTGCTTTATTCAGCGTAGCTTCGTTTTTCTGATCCTCAGAGCTGCGGTTATTAGAAGTAATTTTGCCTAAGTACTCAAGGGATAAATCCAGGTCGCCTTTAACTAAATACATCTGGCTCATCAGATTGCAAGCGGACGAATAAAAGTTTGCGAGCGTAAAGTCTCTTATTATGTGATCAAAATTTTCTTTCGCTTTTTCAGGATTATTTAATTTCTCAAAATATATTTTTCCAATTCTGTAATATGCTTCTCCGCCGACCTCCGAATATGGATAAAGTTTGATAAGACCGGAGTAAATTTCTAATATTTTTTTATAATCCCCTTCATGACTTGTTTTGCGTACATTAAAATCTAACCAGTCGTGTACGCTATCAGCCGCGTCTTTTTCGTATTTTGCTTCAAGGCTTTTTGCGTAACCAAGCTTTGACGCCGAATAGAAAGAGGAATTAGAAGGATAATTATCTAATATGTAACCAAATACTTTTGCTGCAAAACCATCGTTTCCGTCGTTCAATACTCTTTGCGCAAGGCTGAAAAGCTCGGCTCCTTCTCTGTTTAGCTTTCTATCAAGCCACAAGTAGTACTCAAACGCTTTATCGTAATTCTTCTGCTCAAGATAAAGATAACTTAACAGATAATAAAAAGCTGTAACCGATTCTTTTTTCCTATCTTCAAAAACTTTTATTGTAATATCAAGAGCTTCCGGTTTCAGCATGTACGTAAATACTTTCGACTCCACATAATCAAGCTGATTTGGATAAGTCAGCAGTATACCAGAATATTCTTCCGCCGCTTCTTTAAACTGCATTGTCAGCGTATAAAGGTTCGCCAGCTCGTAACTTGAAGTTTTGGGGTCTTTGGATATCGCTTTGCCTCTTTTTAGAATATCAATAGCTTTTTCAAAGGCGCGTCTATCAAGCGCAAAATTTGCCATAGCCCTGTAAGTAGTCTCCGAATTGGGGGCTGTCTTAATGCCGTTATCCCACGCGGCAAAAGCCGCCTTTTCATTACCATCTAAATAATATGAAGCTCCAAGATAGCCGTACAGATCAATGCTGTTAGGAGATACTTTAAGTCTTTCTTCAAGCAGAGAGATAGATTTTTTATAGTCTTTTAATGCGATATAAGTTCTGTTTACGCCGTAGAAAAAGATAACATTATCCGGCTGAATTTTATGAAGCTCAAGATAGATAGATTTTGCTTTCTCAAATTCCCCCGCCTGCTCGTAACTCTGCCCAAGCATAAAGCGGTTGTTTATATCGTTGCTTTGAGCAAGGCATACGCATTGAAAGCAGGATATAATTAAAAATATCTTAATTATATTATACATGGTCTAAAAATAGCAAATTCAGAGCCCGTTTCAAGGCAATAAATAGTAGAATCCCCTGTGGGGGCGCCGGAAAATTATCCGGCGCAATATTTTTTCTAAAAAGCGCTATGCTATTTCCCAATCAAAAACTTTAGCGAGACTAAAAATGTAAACACGCCAAACGTTCTTTTAAGATAAATTGCGGGAATGGTCACAGCCATATAAGACGATAAATAGCTGCCAAGAACAAAAGTAGCGCACATTATTGCAGCCGCTTTTATATCCACAAAACCTGCTTTATAATAATTCATCACTGCAAATATGCCAATTGGCAGAAGTAAAAATGCAAGACTTGTCCCCTGCGCCTGTTGCTGCGAAAAGCCTAAAAAATAAATCAGCGCAGGAATGACAATAATTCCGCCTCCAACGCCCACAAGTCCGCTTAATATCCCCGCTGCAAACCCTATTATCAACAATACCATCGTAGAATTCATAATTATCCTGTTTTTTAAATAATATTACATTACCGTTTGTTAAGAATTAATAAATATTATGTGTTACTCTAAAGTTAACAATTTTGTAATATAAGGTATTTTAATTAATTTTACATATCATAAAATCATGGAGTTAATAAATGTTAAAACCGGTCGTTGCATTTGTACCATATAATGGTAATAGCTATACACAACAGACTGTTGATGAATTAATTAAGACTAACTTAGTTGAGAAAATATATCTTATCAGCGGAGACAGTTCATTAAAACCGCTGAGCAATTGTGAATTACTGAACGTAGATAATCCATTTAGCTCTAAAACAATGGAGCTGATTAAAGAAAAATCTAATTCAAAATACTCTTTCGTTTTAACTCAGGATACGCTTATCCAGTTAGGGCAGTTTACGCTTGAAAGATTTATCAGTGTAAGCGAAATGACCGGAGCAGGTTTTATTTACTCCGATTATTACGATATTAAAAACGACGTAAGAACTACTCATCCTGTTATCGATTATCAGATAGGAAGTATCCGCGACGATTTTAACTTCGGACCCGTTTTATTGATAAATAGCGAAAATCTTAAAATCGCTCTTGCAGACGGAAATCCTGATTATAAATTTTCAGGCTTATATGATTTAAGATTAAAGATTTCACAAAAAGCTCCTCTTGTTCATATTCAGGAATATCTTTATTCTTCAGTTGAATTAGACTCCAGAAAATCAGGAGATAAACTATTTGACTATGTTAACCCTAAAAACAGAGACTTGCAGATCGAGATGGAAGTTACAGCTACGGAGCACCTGAAAAAAATTGGCGCTTACTTAGCTCCAAAATTTGAAGAAGTTAAAGAAACCGAAGGGAAATTTGAGTTTGAAGCTTCTGTTATTATCCCTGTAAGAAACCGCGTTAAAACTATTGCCGACGCAGTTAATTCAGTGCTAAAACAAAAAACAGACTTCCCATTTAACTTAATTGTAGTTGATAATTTTTCTGACGACGGCACTACTGAAATATTAAATGAACTTGCTAAAAAAGACGACAGAATTATTCATGTGACGCCTGCTAAAAAAGACCTTGGAATTGGCGGATGCTGGAATGAAGCCGTACATAACGCTAAGTGCGGTAAATATGCAGTTCAGCTTGATAGCGACGATATTTATTTTGACGAAAATACTTTAACAAAAGTTGTAGCGGCTTTCAGAAAAGAAAAATGCGCTATGGTTGTAGGCTCTTACAAGCTGACAGATTTTGATCTTAACGACCTGCCTCCTGGAGTAATTGACCATAAAGAATGGACTCCTGATAACGGCAGAAACAACGCGTTAAGAATTAACGGTCTTGGAGCTCCAAGAGCTTTTTATACTCCAGTTCTTCGCGAAATCAAAATTCCAAATGTAAGCTACGGCGAAGATTATGGAGTAGGTTTAGCAATTTCCAGAAATTATCAGATTGGCAGAATTTACGAACCAATCTATATTTGCAGAAGATGGGACGGCAATTCCGATTCGGCTTTGAACATCCCTCAACAGAATAATAATAACTATTACAAAGATAAGCTTCGTAGTTATGAAGTTCTTGCCAGACAGAAAAAGAACGGCAAATAACATCTGTTTTATTTAGTTTATAAAAGCTTCTTATAACCTGATGTTGTAAGAAGCTTTTTTTTTGCATTTTCAACCAGGGAAACGATAATGGCTATAGATACGAATTACGCTGAGAATAATTTTCTTCAGGTTTGGAAAGACGCTTTAGACGAAAAAGGATTTAAATTAAAAATTCTATTTTCGGCGCTGCTGCTTGCAGCCGCTCTAATAACGCTGACAAATTTTTTAAATTTTGTTGAGGCGCGTCAGGGTGTTGCGCTTAACGACCCGATTTTAAATTGCGTTAAACCAATTAATTTAACTTGGTTTATTTTTCTTTTAATTTATTCCGGATTACTTGTTGGAACTTTTGAACTTTCACATAATCCAAAACGGCTTATAATTGCATTGCAGGCTTACGCCGCAGTTATATTTACGCGCATAGTAGCAATGCGTCTTTTGCCATTTGAAGCTCCGGGAGGAATGATTCCGCTTGCCGATCCGTTTGTTCAGTTCTTTGGCCCGGCAAAGTTGCTTACAAAAGACTTATTTTTTTCCGGACACACGGCCACGCTTTTTTTACTTTTTCTTGCAGTAAAAAATAAGTTTATAAAAATATATCTTTTAATCAGCGCCGTTCTTGTAGCTGTTTCAGTTTTATTGCAGCATGTGCATTATTCAATTGACGTCTTTGCCGCTCCCTTTTTTACGTACTGCTGCTATAGAATAATTTCAGACATTAATAAAGAGCAAAGCAATTAAACCGCCGACTCTTTTGAACGCCTTAAAAATGAAATAAAAAATCCTGCCGCCATTATAACAACTCCTATCCAAACAAAGCTTACAAACGGCTTAGAGCTTGCAGTAACCGATAACATTTCCCTTGGCGGCGCCGGGTTATCAGCGTCTTTATTTACAAGCTTAGCAATGGTTATAACTGCTTTCAAAGTAGCAGGATCAATAGTCTGAATTTTTACATATAAATTAGCGCCCTGAACTTCTGAAGGAACAAAAACAATTTCTCCCCCCTCTCTTTTCATAGAAGGTTTAGCGGTATAAATTTTTCCATCCGATTCAATTTTAAGTATAACGCCAAACTCAAAATTCTCAGAGCCCATTGCGCCTTTTTTAAAGGAATCGGTATAGCTGATTTTATTTTTCTGAAATTCTGCAGCTCCTCCTTTTTCAAGCGTAAGTTGAGTTTCGTTAGGTTTTTCAGATTCCCCCCCGTCATAACTTTTAGGCTCCACATAAAAATCTTTTGTCAATCCTACATTTATATCAGGCTCGCGCATTAATCCATTATTAAACGAGCTTATATACATAACAGGATTTAGCTCAAAAGATTTACCTGCGTTTTTTACATTAATTATAAAAGCGTACTTTTGATTATTATCAATTAGTTTGTATCCGGTAAATGTAAGAGAATAACCGAACGCCTGAACAGGCTGTCCCTTTACTAAATCTAATTCCGCCTGTTTGCCATAAGCGGAAGAGCCGATAACGCCAAGAACAAACAGAGCAAATCCAATATGCGCTATGTAAGCCCCTAACATTTTTCTGCTGCCGCTTATTTCCTTAAAAGCAATTTCTCCGTTTACAAAAAGAGCAAACGCGGCTGAAAATATAATAAGTATCATCATTATATCAGTCATCCCGCTAAAAACAACAACAAGCAAAGTCAGAAGAAATGCGGCAGATATTGGCAAAGCCAGCTTTTTTAAAATATCTTTACCGTTAGCTTGTTTCCATTTAAGCGCGAGGCTAAATCCATTAAGCAGCCCAATAATAATTACAAGCGGAATGTGCGTCTCGTTATAAAATGAAGTCTCCACAGATACGTTAAAGATGGGAGCAGAAGTCCCTATAAACACTATTAAGGCGGAAGCTCCCAAAGTAACGGCGGCGGTAAAAAGCGCAAGCTCCCTCGAAAGAATATTCTCTTCGCCAATG
Organism: Ignavibacteriales bacterium UBA1304; assembly: GCA_002307295.1. Lineage (GTDB taxonomy): Bacteria > Bacteroidota > Ignavibacteria > Ignavibacteriales > Ignavibacteriaceae > UBA1304. The sequence continues at coordinate 129,670 of DBTY01000020.1, read as the reverse complement.
TATTTTTTATTCAGCGATTTCCACCTGAAAATTAGCGAGCCAAATCCGATGATAGCAAAAATGCTTGCGAATACAATCAAAAAGACATAAACCAACCTGCCAGGATCCACAAACGAATGCACCGAAGCGTCGCCAAGAATTCCGCTTCGCGTTAAGAATGTTCCGTATAAAACAAGCACATAAGTAAGTATGCAAAGTATTAAATTAGTTTTTGCAAAACGGCCAACTCCTTCCGATTTGCTAATGCTTCTCTGCTGAACCAACAGAGTATGAATAGACGCTACTCCTATAAGCCATGGAATTAAGCTCGCATTTTCAACCGGGTCCCACGCCCAATATCCGCCCCAGCCTAATATCCCATAAGCCCAATAACCGCCAAGCATAATTCCAAAACCAAGAACGCCTGAACCGATAAGAACCCATGGGAAAGCCTGTTTAACCCACTCTCTGTAATCGTCCTTCATCAAAGCGGCTATAGCAAATGCAAATGGAACAGCCGATAACGCGAACCCTGTAAATAATATTGGAGGATGAATCTGCATCCAGAAATTTTGCAGTAATGGATTTAAACCTTTCCCCTGAATAACAAAATCGCTCATTGAAATTCCAGCCGATTTAAGAGCCGCGTACAGTTCCGGTCCCATCTTAACATAGCTTTGCTGCGAATTCTGGTCTATAAATCTGAACGGTTCTAAAAATGCCTGCATTATATAAGAGGGATTAATATTTTTAATATCAATAAAGCCAGACTCGGCGTATAAATAAGCAAAAGGGTTTTTAAATAAAGGCGAAACCATTAACAAAAGAAAAGTAGTAGAAAGAGCAAACACTGCCATTACGCGCGCTTCCAGGTCTCCTCGCTTTGAAGAATAGGACTGAAGAACTATTCCAACTATTGAAGTCAGCAAAAGCCACAGCATAAAGCTTCCTTCCTGCCCCGCCCAGAAAGTTGAAATTTTATAACCGATCGGCAAGTCAGAGCTGCTGTAATTATAAACGTACGCGTACTGATATTGCTGGGTGAGAATTAAATAGAGTAGAATAGTAGAAGCGATAATTACAAGAATCGACATGAAATGGTAGAAAAGCCTTGCATAATTAAGGGTATTCTGCGCTCCGCAAAAAGAAAGATAATACAAAATCATGGAGAGAATACTAAAGGCTAAAGCCATAGTTATTACAATACTTCCAACCATACCGTTCCTTCTATTTCAATTATTAAAAGAGAGTAGATAACGCCGTATTTTTTTTGCCAGGGACTAAACTTTTGTTTTCAGCTGATCCTGATATTTTGAAGGACATTTAGTCAGAATATTTGTAGCGTGAAAATATCCGTCTTCAAATTTTCCTGTAACCACTACGCTTGTAGCGGTTTCAAAATTATTCGGCGCAGAGCCCTTACAAACCACTTTCATTTCGGCGCCTGTTTCGTCCTTCATATAAAAAGAAAACGTATCAGATATCTTATCAGCCTCATATTTTTTTTCTTTAACCCAAACGCCGGCAGCCTTTACAGTTTTTCCGCTGGCAATAATGCTGCCAAAATTACTTTCGTATTTTATGTTGGATTGAGTGAAAAGAAAAACAAGAAGACCAAGAAATACAGCTATTATTACGCTTCCAAAAATATATTTCTGTTTCACCTGTTCTTTTCCTTTAATTTTTTTTCGATAAATCTCAATCTTTTATCTAAACTAAACAAATATCCAAACACGCCAATCCACACGATCAAAACAATAATCATCACTATAAAGATCGAGTTTTTTTCAAGAAAAGAATAAAGCCCTTCCAAATTCCGCCTCAGTTTATTTGTTTGTTAATTTTATCTTTAAGAATAATTGATTTATAACTTATACGCCACATCCAATAAAACAAAAGAGTAAATCCGGCTAAAGAAAGAAAAAATATAAGAAGCATATTAGAATTCATTTTAAAATCTAAAATCGGTCCTTTATTAGTATCGTCGGCAGAACCCGGATGAAGCCCCTTCATAATTCTGGGCATAATAAAAATAAAAAACGGCACAGTTAAAAATGCAATTACAGAATAAACAGCAGAAAGAGCCGCTCTTTTATCCTCGGATTCAATAGAGGAGCGCAGAGCGAACAAAGCCCCATAAATCAGCAGAAGCGCGAATATGCTCGTCTGGCGCGGATCCCAGCTCCAGTACTGCCCCCACGCAAATTTTGACCACACAGCCCCGGTTACGGTTGCAAGGATGCAGAATATCACGCCTATCTGCATTGCAGCATAAGCTTTTGCATCGTCGTCAGGATTTTTTTCTCTTAAATACTTAACGCTATAAATTGTCGATACAAGAAAAGCCACAACAGTCAGCCAGGCAGTTGGAACGTGGAAAAATATAATTTTCACATTCTCTCCTAAGCCGGGTATTAGCGGAAACTCATACCAGGATAAAGGTTTTGCAACAACCGGAAAAGCTATCCCGGCAACAGAAACAAACCCTAGCAATAATAGCAGAAACATCTGCCAGATTATCTGTAATTTTTCTTTCATAAAAATTTTAGTCTTTCCATATAAAATCGAACAACATGTACGACGCCGTAATCATTATAACATTATAACAAACAAGCGCCGCCAGTTCAACATAAGCCGAATATGCCTCCAGACCGCCCATTGCCATTTTTGTCAGATCAATCAAAATTAAAATTAAGGGCAATAAAATAGGAAATGATAAAACCGGATATAAAGTTCCTTTGGAGCCGGCTTTTGAAATTATTGCGGCAATTATTGTTGAAGATACCGCTATCCCAATATTCCCTAAAATAAATAATGCTATAAACAGAGCGAAATTTTTTATAATAAACGCGTCAAACAGAGTTGAATACAAGGCTGCGACGACAATATTCATCGCAAAAACCAAAATCAGATTAAATAATAATTTGCCCGAAAACACCGTAGTTGGCGAAGCTATTAACTGAAGCGTAAGCGCGGTTCCTCTTTCTTCCTCCGAAACGAACGCGCGGGAAAGCCCGGACATTGAAGTAAAAAATATTACCGCCCAAAAAAGCCCGCCTGTTAAATTTTCTGAAACTTTTTCGCTTCCTACTGAAAAAAGTATTACGCTTATAGTAACAAGAATAAACATTGCAAGCGAGTTAACCGCATACCGCGTTCTGATTTCCGAAGCTAAATCTTTGTTAAATAACGAATACGCTTTCATCAATAAAACAACATTCCCGAATTATGCATTCTTATTCTTAAACTGTTCCAAGTTAATTATTTCTTTACAAAGCGCCAAATCATTTTCTTCGTTTGAGGCAATTATAACAATGCCTGCCTTGGATTCTTCGGTTATGATTTCATATACGGTTTTTTTACCGGCGTTGTCTAAGTTAGAAGTTGGTTCGTCCAATATTATTAGTTCAGGCGAGTGCATCAGCGCAAATATAAATTTCAAACGCTGCTTCATGCCGGAAGAATATCCTCTTACTAAATCGTCTTTCCGTTCTAATAAAAAAAGCCGCTCAAGCAATTTATTTACTTTCTGCGCCGGATATTCTATTCCTCTGATCTGTGCAATATGTTTGAGATTTTCTTCGGCCGAAAATTCATCATATAAAATTAAATAAGGAGAAACCAACCCGATATGGTTATACAATTTTTCTGAAGAAATATTTAAACCGCCCGCGGAATGAATTATTTTGCCAGAGGAGGGGCTTAATACGCCAGCAATAATTTTAACAAGAGTAGATTTGCCTGAACCGTTTGAACCTGAAACGCCATATATGCCGTTAGAATTAAAGACATAATCAACGTCCTTAAAAATAAGCCTTCTTCCAAAACTCCGGCTAACGTTTTCAATTTTAAGCAAATAATTACTCATTAATTAGAATTGTACAATATAAATAAAAATTGCATTTAATTATTTAATAATAACAAACTTGCCTTTTAATGTTTCATCCGCAGTTTTGATAGCGTATATGTATACTCCTGTCGGCAATTTATTTCCATCCTTATCAAAAGCGTTCCAATGAATTATTTTATTGTTCAGATACTTAGTTACCTGTTGCGATGACGAATATACAAGCTTCATTGAAGACGAATAGACATAAAGGTCTACAACTCCGGCTTCTAAGTTTGTAATTGGGAAATAGATCATTGAGTTCTTTTTATAATTAAATGGAGATGGATAAACATATTCAATTTTAGGATGCCCGGTTTCGCTATTTCCGTCAAGAATTTTGTTATTTAATATTCCGCCCAACGACCAAAAATATGGATTAGCCGCCAAACTAAGTTTAGCATAATAAGCAGGACTTATCTGTACAGCCCCCGTCTGATTTGTATTGTATAAACCAAATGAAAATGTTTCTGTTGAATTCGTATTATCTATCGCCTTTTGCACATCGCCGTTTGTAATCAGCATCATAAGCGTATCTAACCGCGGAACATTTATTATATTTATATAATTATTGGACGCCACATAGGCGTTCATATCTAAATTTAAGGACGAGTACATCTGGCAATTCAGCCCTGGAATAATCAACGGGTAATTTGCCGCATCAGGAAAATACGAACCGGGAACGCTTCTTATGTTTGTAAAATAACACCACAATCCAAAAACATTATACTGCTCTATGAATGTAGTATTCTGTTCTTTCAGAGCCATATCTATCGCTTCAATTGCCCTGTGTTCCTTCATTAGTTCCCACTCGCGCTTAATAATGCCAAATCCAAATTTTTCTTTCTGGAAGATGTTCCAGATGGCAAGATCATAACCGTCGTTGTTTTCATCTACTCTGTTTTCTGCAAAACACCTTGAGGGCTGATTGAAATAATTACCCAAATATTGGTAATAATCATTAATAGTATTAAAGACAAATTCTTCCATTGACGTTGAAGTTAACTCATGAAAATAACGGTCGGCATATCTATAAACATATTCGCCCATTTGTATTGCATGATGGAATTCATGAGCTACGGTTACTCTTGCGGCATTTATGCCAAGCGTGCGGTATATTAAAGAGTCTGAAAAATCATTTCTTATCTTCATATAAGTCGTGCAGGTTTCTCCGGTAAAAATCTCGGGAGTCGTGCATCCATAGCCGCCAAAGGCCGAAGTTACATAAACATCATATAAACTATCGCCGCCAGCCGTATCGTCAGATGGAGGCGGAGGATAGCCCAAATAATTAATCTCGAAATTATAAGCAGAGTCAAGAGCCTCGGCAAGCTCTGGAACGCTATAAGTAGGCGCATTATAACCAGCGCTGTCATAATGTATTTTAAAATGTCGCTGCGGAGTAATAACGCTTGTATTAAGGCTTGGTCTTTCTGTTAACGGTTTTAGAATACTCTGTTGATATGAGGTAAAATTATTAAAATTTCTTACTACTTCAACAGCTAAAGAAGTAAGACACTTTACAGGCTTCTCGCGAACTGATAATAGTTTTGCCCTATTTACATTATAAGTATTTAGAGCTACGAATCTGTTGAACAAAGAATCGAGCTGATTTTTAGTATAGTTCTGCGCAAATATTTGAAAGCTAAATACAACTGAGACCAAAATCAGTTTTAAAAATTTTTTCATATTCAAGAGCTCCGCAAATAGGGTCTTTTACGCCCGTATAATAATGACACAATTACCCCCTTCTTAATATAATTAGCCGGCTATTTAACAATTACCAGCTTGCCTTTAAGGGTTTCGCCTGCGGCTCTGATAGCGTAAATATACACGCCAGAAGCTAATTTATTGCCGTCTTTATCAAGACCGTTCCATTGAATTACTTTATTATTCAAATATTTCTTTACCTGCTGAGATGATGAATAAACCAGTTTCATAGACGGAGAATAAATATTAAAATCCACTACGCCGACTTCGGAATTTGTTACAGGCATATATATCTGCGAATTCTTTTTGTAACTAAACGGCGATGGAAAAGGATAATCAATATTGGCAAGGCTGCTTACAATATTTCCATCTAAAATTACATTATTTAATATTCCGCTCTGGAGCCAATAATAAAGATTATCGGCCGGAGTTAATTTAGTGTAATATGAGGAGCTTATCTGCGAATAACCCGACCGGCTGGAATTGCTTAAACTAAACGCGCAGCTTTCCGTTGAGTCGGAGCTTGCAACAGCGGCCTGTACGTCTCCGTTGGTAACAACTATCATCAGCGTATCCATTGCCGAAGTATTCATTATATTCAGATAATTATTGGAAGCCGCATAAGAAGTCATACTAATATCAGTAGTAGACGGAGGAGCCATGTAGTAGTTGGCGTTAGTCTTGATTAACGGGTAATTTGCCGCTTCCGGGAAATACTTATTTGCAACGCTTCTGCTTTTTGTAAAATAGCACCATAACCCAAATACGTTATACTGCTCAATAAATGTCGCGTTTTGCTCTTTCAAAGTCATATCAATAGCTTTAATAGCACGATACTGCCTCATTAGCTCCCATTCCCGTTTAATTACGTCAAAACCAAATTTTTCTTTCTGGAAAATATTCCATATTGCAAGATCGTATCCGTCTCCGTATGAAGTGTTATTTTCCGAAAAGCTCCTTGACGGATTTTGAAAATAATTAGACATATAGTTATAATAATCGTTGACAGTATTATAAACAAATTCTTCCATTGAAGTAGAGGTTAGTTCATGAAAGAACAAATCCGCAGATCTGTAAATATAATTTCCAAGCTGTATGCCGTGATGGTATTCGTGAGCGGCCGTCACTCTTGCAGCGTTTATTCCGGTCGTAGGGAAACCGGCAAAATCATTATCTATTTTCATATATGTGTAGTATGTGCTTGGAGTGATATTATCTTCTAAGTCTGTCTCGCCATATTCGTCGCCTAAATTTACTACGAAGATGTCGTAATAATCATCTCCGTTAGTAGCGCTGTTAACCGGAGCCGGAGGATAACCAAGATAATTAATTTCAAAATTATATGCCGAATCAAGAGCTATGGCAAAGTCCGTTACGCTATAACCGGGAGCATTATACCCTGTAGTATCATAATAAATTCTATAATGCTTCTGAGGAGAAACTATGCTTGTTTGCATCTGCGGCCTGTCTAACAACGGTTTGAGAACAGCTTTTTGAACCGCGTTGAAATTATTAAGATTTATTTTTATTTCCGCCGCCAAAGGCATTGCGCATTTTACCGGCAGTTTAGCGCCGGATACCGTATTTGTTTTTAATGTTTTTTGCGTTCTAATAGCGGTATAGGCATTGAACAGCGAATCAAGTTTATTTTTATCATAACTCTGTGCAAATATTTGCGCATAACAGAGCATTACCAGCAAAGAAAGCTTCAAAATTGTTTTCATATTTTTTTGATTCTTATATTGTGTTCGTTGCCGTCGGTATAAATGATATGGAAATCTTTTCCATTCATGTTTTTTATAAAGAAATCATCTATATTAGCGGCGTTTATTAGCTTAGTAAAAATTAAACTTTTCCCCTTTTTAAGAAAGTCCAAAACGTATACCGAACTTTGGTTAGGAACGTAAATAAATATCTTCTTTAATTTATTAAATCTTCCTTCGCCGACAAAATACTTTTTTACAGTCAGAGAGTTTAGAACGACAGGAACTTTGTCGGATTTTATCAGACGCGTCATTTTATCTGAGTTTATTATAACCGAATTTTCTCCCCCCTGATTAAAAAAAGCCACCAATGATTCATTTTCCATGTTTAGCGCATCAACGGGCAAAGAAGCTATACCATAAATATTCTTTGCGCTCATGGCCGCAATATCTTCCACAATTGGTTTGTTGCCGACTGATATTTTTGCCAGAACAATTTTATTATTTTTCCAATACCAGGCGTAACAAATATTATTTTTATTAAGATAGATTTTTGCGTCATAAATGGAGTTAACCAAACCATAATTATCGGAAATAACATAATGAAAATCTTTGTACTCATACTGAGCAAATCCCAACGCGTTATTTTTTTGATATGCTACATAGATATTAGCGTTTGGCTTATCCCCTTCCCGTCTAATTTTAAGGTCTTTAATATCGCCTGGAACATAAATGTTGTTATGTTCTATAGTGTTTTTATAAAAATCAATTCGAATTTGTTCAATTAATTTTTTATCGGTCGTGTAACAATAAAATGTTTTAACTCGCTTTCCCGAATTATCAATTTCAATTTTATTTGGCAGCTGATATAGTTTAACCGAATAAAACAACGACGGAATTCCGGAATTATTACGTACAATTAAGTTAAGCGTTTTTGTAAATTCATCCACATAACAAATATCCCATATGCCGTTATTATTTTTATCAAAACACCCAAGAAGTCCCGGCTTAACGCCTATTGATAATTTTACGTCGTCAAAATTTGCAGTCATTTTAACAAGAGTATAGACGTACCCATTTTTGCTTAGCGCTGTAAGTCCGTCAATATACTTGCTATAATAGGGAATAAGATTTACAATCCCTTCCTTTTGGAAATACAATACTTCGGGATAAAACTGACGCTTATCTTTTGCGTAAAAAATAGACAGGATGGAATCTTTTACGTTTATATAAGCGATATCCATTTTACCGTCTTTGTTAAAATCGCCAAATACAAATTTATCCGGTTTATATTTTGTGTGAATGGATAAATAAGAATTATATGAAGATACGCTGTCTCCGAACAAAATATTAATAGAGTTTCCCTTAGCGTAAGCCAAATCCTGATAAGCGTCAAAATTCAGGTTTACTGATTGCAAAAGAGTAATACGTTTATCAAATTGAATATTACGGGTTTCTCTAAAGTCGCCGCGGGAATCATTGTAATAAAAAACTAATTTTTTAGACAGCAAATTAAAAGCGGCTATATCGGCAAAACCGTCGTTATTTAAATCGCAAAAAACCGATTGAGAAAAACTTGTTTGTCTTGCTATTTTTTGCTCGCTAAAGCCGGACGAGCCTTCCCAAAACAGCGAAAGCCCTTCATATCCTCCGCCTGAAATAAGGACTTCCTGTTTGCCGTCATTATTAACGTCGGCATAGCTAACATTTTCCGGATAAGAATTAAGTTTAGTCATATTTGAGATGTTAATACTACCGGTAGAACTAATACGCGCTATGGCAAGTTTACGCGACTTACGGGAAACCACAATCTGCCGGACAGGCAAATTATTTTTATCCGTTATATTCTGAATATTGTTTATTTCAAAAGGAAGGTTGTTTATTTTCTTACGCGTAAAGCTGCCGTTTTGTTCGCCGGAATAAATAGCTGCTTTTTTCTTTAGGGAGTTATATAATATTAAATCGGTATAGCTATCGTTATTAAAATTTGTAGCAAAAATTCCTTCAAATCCGGGTTCAACCTTATAAGAATTAAATTTACAAAATCCATTGATTGGAACTTGCGGGAATAAATTAAAAAGCGGAGCTGTAAGAACTACAAAACTAATTGCTAATAGTTCTATTCTTAAGCCTGTTTTCTCTCCTTTTAAGAGCTTCATCATAACGAAGTTTTTCTTCATCTGTTTCAGGAATAACATTTATTGCCTTAACGGGTTTGCAGTTATTATCCACGCCCACAAATGTAAGATAAGCGGTATTTGTGTATAGTCTTGTTCCGTCTTTAAAAGATTCGGCATATACTTTTACGCCTACCTCAAGCGAAGTGCTAAAAACCCGGTTTACAGTAGCCGTAAGAGTAACCGCGTCGCCCAATTTAATTGGATGATGAAAATCAATACTATCAACCGAAGCCGTAACGCATACTCTTTGATTATGTTTTGCGGCGCACAATGCCGCGCATATATCTACCCAAAACATCAATTGACCGCCCAATAGATTGCCCAACTGATTTGTGGAGTTTGGAAGAACCAATTCAGTCATTGTTATTATCGAATCGCTGACTTTTTTGCTTTGTTCCATTAGTCCTTTGTAGTTACAGTTTGAGTCGTAAGCGTAGTTTTTAATTTCTTAAGCGTTTCAACATTACTGTCATTAGGATATTTTTCTAAAAATTTATCTATTTCTTCAACAGCGTCTCCGGTCTTTTTACGCTCTATGAGGATATATATTTTCTTGTTCATTGCAAGCGGAGCAAATTTTGTATCATGATACGTATCTATTACAACATCGCAATACATCGTAGCCGCAATATAATATTCTAATTTTTCATATATGTATGCTGAATTATAAGCTTTTTCGGCAAGCTTTTCGTTTAGCAAAACAATTTTTTTCTCAGCTTCGGCAACTTTTTCGTTTGTCGGGAAAAAGTCCACAAAAGACTGAAATTCTTCTATGCTCTTTTTTGTATATTTCTGATCTAACGAATACATAGGAGATAATAAGTAATAGCAGTCGGCAAGCATATATTGCGAAGTTGGTACAAATTCGCTGGCTGGCATATTTTTAATTAGTTTGCTAAATTCAAAAGCGGCAAGTATGTATTCTTTTCTTTTATATCTTGTCATTCCCAAATAATACTGAGCGTCATCAACAATTTTACTCCCCGGATACTGTAACACTATAGTCTGAAACTCATTTACAGCTTCTTCATACGACTTTTCGTCATATAGTTTAATAGCGTACTTAAGCCTTTCATCCGGCGAAAAATTAGAAGTGTCAAGCGTGCTGCTGCATCCTGTTAATAAAACAGCAAGAAATAAAGCTGAAATTAAATAATACTTCATCGATTTCTTTATTTGGTGAATAATAATTATTAAAAATATGAAAAATAACCCCATCGTCAAAGGTAAAATTTAGGCGCATAAAGTATGAGGCTATACAGATTTACTCCGTTATTTCCAGCATATCTGATTCTAAGCTCGCTTCAGGACTTTCAATGATCCGGCCTATCTCTTCCTGTTGCCGATAAAAAATAAACGTAGGGACTAATTCTATTTCTAAACTGTCTGATTCTTCTTTTAACGCCTTCTTTTTCCTATCTACGCATATAAGTTTTATCTTATCCGCCGGATATTTTAATAAATCGAGTATTTTATAAAATCGGGGGACTTCCCGGCGGCTATCGCTGCACCAGGTTCCCATTACAATGGTTATGCTAACGCTGTCGAGTTTACCATTTAATTTGCCAAGTAGAACAGAATCCGGCGTGTAATTCTCATACCCGGAGTTCCACCATTCAGCGTAGGCAGTATCCTGAAAATCATTAACGTTGACTGAGCCGACGAACATGCTTTTGCCCGTTTTTTCGTCCAGCGTTGTTTGTTTCCCTTGTGCCAGAATCAGAATATTAGAAGCGGCGGCTATTACAAAGAACAATAAAATATTTTTCATATATTCCTTTAAATAGATTTTGTTTTATTCCTAACGTCAAGCCCCCACATTAATTTGTTCCGTAGAATATCAAAATAACTCGCAGATGAAATATGAACAAGCTTAAGCAAATTTTGGCTTTTTCTTATTTTAATTTCTACCGGAGGCGGCGCAAAATAAACCCTTTGCCCGTCGCTGCTTATTTGAATTTCCTTATATAACGATCCAGCCTGAACAGTAATTTCGCTTTCGGCAGGCAGCACAATTGGGCGCATTGTTAAACTATGCGGAGAAATTGGGCTTAATGTAATTACGTCGCACTTAGGGCTTACAACAGGGCCGCCGACAGATAACGAATACCCGGTTGAACCGGTCGGCGTTGCGGCTATCAGTCCATCTGCTGAAAACTGAGTTACATACTGGCCGTCGACATGGACTTTCAGCTCGATCATTTTTGTCCAGCCCCCTTTCTCTATTACAAGATCGTTGATAGCATAAAATTTATCGTCCTTTAGAAAAGAAATTTCACCTTCAAGAATTATTCTTTCTTCAATTGAATATTTGTTATTTTTTATTTCTTCAATAAACAAATCCATTTCATTTATATCTATCTCAGCAAGAAAACCAAGCTTGCCAAAATTTACGCCAAGAACAGGCTTATTAAAAAACTGCGCATAATATGCAGCCGAAAGAAGCGTCCCGTCTCCGCCGAATGATATGACAATATCGCTTTGCCTGCATACGGTTTCTATATTGCAGATGCATGTTTCCTTCAATTCCGAGCTAAACGCTCCTGGAAATTCTGAAATGGAATTACATATAACAAACTCAAGATTGTTTGCTTTTAGTTTATTAATAAAGAGCGCAACCGTTTCCGCTATATTTTTAATTGTAATATTAGGAATTATCCCTATTTTCATACTATGATTATTTCAACCTCATGTTCGAATTATTGTCTAATTCCCATAATTTACAATATTTTGTAAATACATATAGGGAAGAAAAAACAGCTAAAATAAACCCGTGAACTCCGTCAAGAAAACCGAGTTTTATTAAATACATTTTAACGAAAATATTTAGCGGACGTAAAAGGAGATCAGACAATCCGGCTTTCTTCCCTTTCTTTTTTAATTCTTCGGCCGCCAGCGTCGTATACTTGTTAAATTTCAAAAAATAATGTTCAATCGAAGGATCGGTATAATGCTCAAGATCGCGCTTTAGTTCTCCCGTTCCGCCTTTAACAATAAGATGTTCATGTACGTCATTCTGACTAAATGAAACTTCTTTTTTATTAAATAATCTTGTTACTCTGCCGGGATACCAGCCGCTGTGTTTTATCCATTTACCCAGAAAGAATGCTTTCCGTGGAATACTATATGCAAAATACTCTGGTTGAGAATTTTTAAAGTCATTCAGCTCTTCTTTTAATTCTTTTGTTATACATTCGTCTGCGTCAATCCAGAATATCCAATTGGAGCTTGTTTCTTTTAACGCCGCCTTCTTTGTTTCAGAATAGCCCTTCCACTCGACAACCTGATGCTTAATATTTGGATATGTCTTTACAATATCAATAGTATTATCAGTCGTGCCGGAATCAATAAACACAACTATTTCGTCTATAACTCCAAACAGGCTATCAATACATCGCGCTATATTTCTTTCTTCGTTTTTGGCAATTATAATTGCGGATAATTTAATCATTTTATTTTCAGATATATTTGTTACTGCAGCGAAGTAAATCGGAATTTTGTTTTTTTATCCGGATATCACAAGCGGCTATTTAAGTTCGTTTTAATTTATTAAATTGTATTAATATAATAAAATATTAATATGGTTATTTAATTATTATAATACTTTGGTAAAATAAACCTAATTTATTATAAAATCACCCGATAATTTTATATTCCATAATGATATTATAAAAACGCGTGCTCCCAAAACCGGCCTTGCCGACTGAACGGCAGCGCTATTTTAATAATAAAAATCACTAAGTTTATCAGTTTGAAGACAATATCTAGTTTTATCTTTAATCTTACCGCAAGGGTATTATTTACAATAGTCAGCGTAATAAGCGGTTTTTATCTTGTCAGATATTTGGGCGCTAATCAATACGGCATAATCAGCATTTACACAAATCTGCTTGGTTTTATTTCTGTAATTATAAGTTTTAGCCTTATTGATAGCTATGGCAAAGAAATTGCCATGAACGGAATCAGTAATAAGATAGTTTCTGAATCAATTACTGTAATCGGAATAATTGGGTTAATTACGATTATCCTAATTTCAGGAACTATGAGCCTGATAGATAAATATATTGAAATAAATTTAGGGTTCTGGATATACATTTTATTAGCCGTGCATATTCTTTTTTATTTGCTGCAGGGGTTGTTCGAAAAAATATTAGAATCGATAGGCAAACCGCAAATATTTTCTTCGGTTCAGTTCTTAACGGGGTTTATCACAATCCTTTCAGTATTTTTTACTATTTGGTTCCGTCTCAATTTTATACTATATCTAATATGCCAGGCCGCTATACCGGTTGTTTCGCTTATCATATACGTTATTTATTTCCATAAGAAAGCCATTTTCAGCGGATATAAAATATCTTTCAATCCTGAAAGCTTTAAACGCATTTTTAAATATGGCTTTTCAATTCACGTTGCAAATTTATTTTTTACAATCTCGCAAAAAATACCAGTATTTATAACGCAAAAATTTTACGGTTCGTCTTTCGTTTCATTTTTAAATGTCCCTGTTAATTTATACGGCAGGTTGTATCTTCCGGTTTATTCTCTGTGCAATGTAATTTCGCCTAAATTCAGCAACGGAGATAAAGCTTCGAACTCTAAAAATTTTATATACGGACTAAAACTTATCCTTGTATTGTTTATTTCTTCTATGGCATTTTTTATTGCCGGAAGTTACAAACTTATACCAATACTATACAGCCATGGTTTTTCTGAAGCGGCCATACCTGCAATGATTTTGGCTCCGTTTCTTTTGTTTAATGCAATTAATCTTTTTTTTACAAGCGTAATTAATTATCTGGGCATTGCCGGGCAACGTTTAAAATTCATTTTGTTTTCCGGTATTATTGATATTATAGTTATCGCTTTATTTACTAAGTTTTTTGGATTTTACGGATTAGTAAGTTCAATTTCCGTTTCAATAATTATATTAACCTGTTTTGATTTTTATATTATCCAGAAGAAAATTGAAGTCCCTATTAAAGAAGTTGTTATAGATATAGCTAAAATTTTATTCAGCACATTACCTATTTTTATTTTCTGCTTTTATTTCAGCGGACTTAGCAGCATTCCGTATTTAGCGGGCTGCATGGCGGCTGGGTTGTTATATCTTGCGCTGATTTTGGCGGTAAAAGTTATTAGCTTAGAGGATATAAAAAGTCTTATCAGTTCTTTTAAAGGCAGAAAAAAGTGATTAACAGGATAAAAAGAATATACAAAATCATACGCTCTATGGGTTTAATTAGCAGCGGCGAATTAGTATTAATAAAAGTAGATATTTTGGCTGTTAAAGTTTTATCTCCTGTTTTTATTATACTTGCCAGACTAATAAATAAATCCAACGTAACTTCAGCGCAAAACCAAAATATATTAATACTTTTAGAACAGCGGTTTTCTGTTTCGGCGCTGAACAGAGCATATGATTTATCAGAATACCTGACAAAAGCCGAATACAATGTTTCAGTTAAAACTCCATTTAAATCCGTATTCTCCTTATTAAACGTATCCAAATATTCTGCTATTGTGTTTCAAAGAAGCGTTGCTTCAAAATTAATAAGCGCTTATTTAAAACTTGCCGCGGATAAAAAGATAAAAACAATTTACGATTGCGACGATCTTGTATTTGATCCTAAAATGGCTGATAGCATAAACGACGACATAAACACATCCTCAGCTCATTGGAGAAGCGTTGCCGTTAATCATCAAATGGTTTTTGACGGCTGCCAATACTTTTTAACGTCAACTGGTTTTTTGGCAAATCATGCAAGTAATAATAGCAGGCATAAAGCTGTTTTTATTCTTAGAAACGGTTTGAATCAAAAATATGTTGATATATGCGATGATTTAATTAAACATAAGAAGACTGACAGTAGAAATATTATTATAGGTTATATGAGCGGAACAGCCTCGCATAATAAAGATTTCAAGCTGGCGGAAGAATCCATTTACTCATTACTAGAAAAATACGACAATGTGTATTTGCATATTATAGGCTACTTAGAACTCTCTGAGCGCTTTAACAAAATGCAGAATAAAATAAAGAGAATTCCCAAAACGCCTTTCTATCGCCTTCCGGCAATCATGAATAATTTTGATATAAATATAGCTCCGCTTGAAATTGGCAATCCTTTTACTGAAGGGAAAAGCGAATTAAAATTTGTTTATGCAGGATACCTGGGCATCCCGACAATCGCTAGCCAAACGAGCTCGTACACCGCTGCAATTGAAAATGGGAAAACCGGATTCTTATGCAGCTCTGATAAAGACTGGTATAACTCGCTTGAACTTTTAATAACAGACAAAGACAAAAGGATTAGCGTTGGCGACAAAGCAAAACGCTATATAAAAGAAAATTATATTCCGGAAGTTATGAGCCGTAATACCGGCCGTCTTTTTACAGAAATATTGCAAAGTAAAATTTAGCTCCATGAAGACAAAATTAGTAATTCAAATTTTATCGTATAACGCGCCTGATAAACTTCGGCAATGCCTTAAATCGCTTGCCTGGGTTCAGAGCACAGACGACGTAAAACTTATAGTAGTTGATAACGCATCGTCAGAAAATAATACGGCCATTATTAAAGAAGAGTTCGCTTTTGCCGAACTAATTAAAAATAGAAATAATGTAGGGTTTGCAAGCGGACAGAATATTGCATACGAACGCTCAAAAAAATATGCCCCTGAATATATTTTAGTTCTTAATCCGGATACCCTGACTGACAAAGCTTCCGTTGATAAATTAGAAGA
This sequence comes from Ignavibacteriales bacterium UBA1304, assembly GCA_002307295.1. GTDB lineage: Bacteria > Bacteroidota > Ignavibacteria > Ignavibacteriales > Ignavibacteriaceae > UBA1304. Next base: position 113,468 of record DBTY01000020.1, on the reverse strand, counting down.
AAAAATATTAACCGATAAAAGCATAGGCATTGTTGGACCAATGATAATTGGCGACTCTGGCGAAATTGAAAAAAGTATCAACATACAATTAAATATCTGGTTTTATCTTCTTAAATTATTATCTATTGATCTTATCGCTCTAAAAACCCGAAAGAAGTATGCGAAAGACAATTTTGTAGAAGCCGTTTCAGGCGCATGTATGTTGATAAGAACTGAAATGATAAAAAAAACGGGACTGTTTGACGGCGATTTTTTCTTTTATGTTGAAGATACGGAATTCTGCAACCGCGCATTAAAAGCCGGATGGAATATTTTGTTTACGCCAGACGTTAAAATAAAGCATAGTCTTTCCTGCTCTACAAATAGTTTTAAAAATCCCGGGAACTGGAGAAAAACGCAGCTCTATCTTTCAACATTTATATATTTTAAAAAATGCAGAGGCGGGCTTGAATTGTTTTTGCTAAAACTTTTGAGAAGAGCAGAAATGTATTTTAGGATACTTACTAATAACAAAAGAGACTGGGCAAAAGATATGCTTGAAACTATAAGCAAAATCGACAGTTAATTTTCCTTTATCATAAAAATCTTAGTTCCTAAAGAAAAAATAATCCCTTTTAAGCAGAATTAAATTATTATAAATTTGTATTAAAATAATTATTCTATTGGCGCGCAATGAATACTACAGTAAATATCTATTAAAATAAATGTTTAATAAAAAGAAAAGAACACGAATACTAATTATTAAATTAGGCGCAATTGGCGACGTTGTGATGGCTCTGCCTTTAATCTCCGCCATTAATAAAAAATACCCCGGCGTTGAAATTACCTGGATCGGAGGCAAAATTGTAGAGCCCATCCTCCGCAGCGTTGAAGGCATTAATAATATTATCACAATTGAAGACGCGCTTTTATTTAAAGGAACTCTTGCCGAAAAATTTTCTGTTTTGACAAAAGTCTGGCTCGCCCTCTTTGGCAAAAGATATGATTTAGTTCTAATTCCTTACCGCGACCGCAGATATGAATTGCTTGCTCTTACAACGCTAAAGAAAAAATGCAGAACGCTCAATGGCAAAGATAGAAATAGCAGCATTATACCGGGCCGCTATCATGCAGTTGAATACACAAAGCTTATAACTGGCTATGACGATTTTAATCTTAACAATGTCACATTTCCTAAAGTTAAATTAAAATCAGACGCAGGCATTAACTCCCTGCTTAATGGTAAAGCTAAATACGTTGCTTTGGCGCCAGGCGGAGCAAAAAACCTGCTTAATGAAGACAGTCTAAGAAACTGGCCAATTGAAAATTATAAAAGAATCGCTGAGTTATTACTGGCGGCCGGGATAAAAGTTTTTATCCTTGGCGCAAAAAGCGACGAGTGGGCTTCGCCATATTTCAAAAACTTAGACTTAATTAATTTAATTGGTAAAACATCTATACCTCAGTTGATGAGCGTTTTAGAAAAAGTTAACTTGTTAATTTCGCACGATACAGGCATACTCCATTTAGGCAAACTATTTAAGGTTCCTACAGTTGCGCTTTTCGGTCCAGTTAACCCAATTGAACGAGTTGGGAAAAACGAGAATATAGACGTAATATGGGAAGCCGATTCGTTGGCTTGCGCGCCCTGTTACGACGGTAAAAAGTTTGCGAACTGCGAAAACAACTTATGTATGAAAAATATTTCAGTAGAAATAGCGTTTGATAAAATTAATAATCTTTTAAATCTATAATATGAATAATCTTAACGTAGCCATTGTGCATGAATGGTTTGTAAACTACATGGGTTCGGAGAAATGCGTTGAATCGTTTGTAAACATTTGGAAAGAAGCGGATATATTCAGCCTTGTTGATTTTCTTAATGAACACGACAGAGACGTAATTCTAAAAGGAAAGCGCGCGCATACAAGCCTTATACAAAATCTTCCTTTTGCGCAAAAGCATTTTCGCCAATATCTTCCCTTTTTCCCTTTTGCTATTGAACAGTTGGATATTAGCGGCTACGACGTAATTGTTTCAAGTTCGCACTCCGTAGCAAAGGGCGTTTTAAGCAGCGCCAACCAGCTGCATATATGCTATTGCCATACTCCTATCAGATATGCATGGGATTTATATCATCAGTACATGAAATCAATCGATTCAAAATTTTACTCAATTATACCAAAATATTTTTTATATAAAATCCGCATGTGGGATTATACTACGGCTAACCGCGTAGATTATTTTTTGGCTAACTCAAATCATATTAAAAAGCGGATTAAAAAAATATATAACAAAGACGCCGAAGTAATTTATCCTCCGGTTGACGTTGACAAATTTGGGCTATATCAGGATAAAGAAGAGTTCTACCTCACGGCGGCAAGATTTGTTCCTTACAAAAAAGTTGATTTAATTGTTAGCGCATTTTCAAAGCTCCGCGACAAAAAATTAATTGTGATTGGCGATGGCTCTGAACTTGAAAACCTGAAAAAAATAGCCTCTCCTAATATTGATTTTATTGGTCATCAGTCTTTTGACAGACTTAAATACTACATGCAACGAGCGAAGGCGTTTATTTATGCGGCGGAAGAAGATTTTGGAATTACAGTTGTAGAAGCATTATCTTGCGGAACTCCTGTTATAGCTTATAAAATTGGCGGCACGGCCGAAACCGTCGTAGACGGCAAAACAGGCGTACATTTTGAAACCCAAACTCCAGACAGCATAATGCAGGCCGTTATTAAATTTGAAAAAATAGAAAGCGGTTTCGATTCTAATTACATTTATAACAGCGCGCTTAACTTTTCGCGCAGCGAATTTGAAAGACAAATCAAAGAGTTTGTAGACCAAAAAAGCGATCAATTTTTTAACAGATAATTTATAATCAAATGTTCTTTAAACAAAAATCAATATACTCTCTTAAACTAACTTTAGACTTAGTTCTGCTTAATATAGTTTTTATTATTTCCGGCATTTTAGCGCAATCGTTAAATATCCTCCTGCATAAAAACTATTTATTTATTTTATTATTCATATTAAATTTCATTTGGTACTTTTCCGCAAATGTTTTAACTCTTTACGAAGATTTGGATTCGCCCGGCTTGTCGTATCAGTTTTTCAAAATCGTAAAAAGCGTATTTATTCAAGCTCTTGCCTGCATCTCGTTTATCTTTATTACCAAGGAAAATTTATTTACTAGAAATTTCATCGTTTACTTTTCGGCATTGTTAACGGCGGCTGTTTTTATAAGATTAATCGTTTTCAAAAAAGTTTTTTCCTATTTAAAATCTTCTGGAAAATACTTGCGTAATCTTATTATTATTGGCGCAGGAGAATTAGGAAATAAATTTCTTGAAATGATAAAATCCAATCCGGAATACGGTTATAATTTTGTGGGATTTGTAACAAGCCATAGCGAAAAAGAATCTGATAAATATGTGATAGGAAATATCCGGGATTTAAGTACGATAATCCCTGCATATGCAATTGAAGAAGCAGTAATTGCGCTCCCAAATACGGATTTCGCTTTGACGGACGAGATTATAAAAACCTGCAATAAAAACGCAGTGCGCGCTTTTATCATACCCGATTATTTCAAGTTTCTTTCAAAAAAATTCAGCATCAGCCGTTTAGGCAGCCTGCCTATTATCACTGTGAGAAACGAACCGTTGGAGGAAATTCAATGGCAGTTCGTAAAGCGGACTTTTGATTTTACTATTTCTTTACTCGCCTGCATTGCAGTGTTATCATGGCTGTTCCCAATTATTTTTATTCTGCAAAAAATGCTTTCGCGCGGACCAATTTTTTATAATCAGGATAGAATAGGCAAAGAGAACAAAATGTTCAGGTGCTTTAAGTTTAGAACCATGTATATGAATTCCGATGCGAAAAAATATACTCCTACAGAAAACGACGATCCCCGCGTAACAAAGTTTGGCCGTTTTTTGCGCAAATCAAATTTAGACGAGCTGCCGCAAATAATAAACGTGCTGATTGGCAATATGTCTCTTGTTGGGCCGAGACCTCATTCGCCCGCATTTAACAATATATACAAAGAGATTGTGGACGAAATAAAATTAAGACAATTAGTAAAACCGGGAATAACCGGCTGGGCGCAGGTAAACGGTTTGCGCGGCGACGTTCAGGATGAAGAAGCGAACAAAGTCAGAATATCAAAAAGAATTGAAGCCGATTTGTGGTATATCGAAAACTGGTCGTTAGGTCTTGATATCCAAATTATTTTTTTAACAGTCTGGCAAATGCTTAGAGGAAAAACAAAGGGGCATTGATAAATATAGCTCTCTTACTATTAGTCTGATCTTAGCAGAGTTGAAAATATGATAGTCATCCTGAGCGAAGTCGAAGGATGACTATCTAGAAAATCACAAATGCTTTACAATCTAATTACTTCCTGCATTTCAAACGTTATTCTGCAGTTTTGTTTTTTTGTTTAAGATATAAATTGTAGAAGGCTATATTTAAGCCTGTCAAAAACCATATCATTGTTATTACTTCGTGATCTCCAAAATTCCATTCAGTAAGACCTGCGACTAAAAACGACACAAGGCAGCCAATTACTCCAACTGCATAAGAAGACGAGAAGACCTCTTTTTCAAGAGTCTTATATATTTTATAGTTCAGCGTTAGTAGCTTCACCAGCAATAACATTACGACAACAAAGCCAAACAACCCAAGAGTAACTAATATATGCACGTAATTATTATGCATATGCCCCTGTATTTCCTTATCATAAAAATGTTTGTATTGTCTATAAAGATCAGCTAAATCAATATCGCCGACTCCAAATACCGGATGATCTTTAAACATTTTCATACCGGCCGACCATAGCGCAAACCGCGTATAGTTTGAAGGGTTATAGCGGTCTACAATACTTGCAAATCTGTTGTTCTTAACTTTTGAAGCATAAACAGTATCGCCGCTGCAAGTGAACGCCTGCGGTAAATAATCCAGACGCCATGATGAGATTATTTTAATTTCGTTGTTTAAAGGATACTGAACCTTAAATAGCTGTCCCTTATTAGTAAGAAGCGATAAATTAGAACCGCTAAGGTCTCTCTGATATACGCCTTTAATTTTCGAGTTTTCGCCAATCTCGGTTAATTTAGCGTTCCCTATTTTATATAGTTTTAAAGTTTTTTTATTTTCAATTAGTAAAGTATGGTCTATATAATCTATGTACGATATTTCGTCAATAAACTCATTATTAACGACATTAGATTCAGGCAGCCCGTTAAGAGAGTTGTAAACGCATAGCCCTTTTGTGTTTGAGTACATTACTATATAAGCGGAATCAGAGAAAACATTTTCGTAACCAGCAAATTGAGGGTAGCGAATAGATTTTGTGCTCTCCATAAAATGAGGAAAAACAGTTAAACCGCTGTCTCTATCCTGTACATAGAAAGCGTCCTTATAAAAACAATACGAAGTAGTAAAACCAGGCGAAGCGAACTCATGAACTTCTTTTAGTCCGCCGTTATTTTGTTTTTTGTATAATACGAACCTTGTATCAATTAAATTTGCCACCAGTAAAGAATCATTTATCTGTAATAATTTACTAACCGGAGAAGGGGTTGATATGATTTTTTTTGTTGCGCCTGATTCATATTTCAATATTCCGTTTTCATAATCTCCTATCCATAAATCCTGTTTATCCGTAAGTATGTCATAAGCTCTGCCTTCAGTTTTGAAATTACTTAATTCAGTAATTTTCCCATCGCATAGATAAGTATAAATTTCGCTTTTACCTCGCGAAGTAACCGCCAGCAGAAAGCCTGCAACTACAATAACGGCTAATAGAGGCCATTTCTTTTTTATAATCAGAATCGTTATTATTCCAGCGGCAGCCCCCATCCAACCCGTTCTTTTATAGGTTGCAATCATTGCAATAAACGAAATTAAAAATCCTGCAAGACTATATAACCTGTATTTTGTTTTATTTTTTGCATCAATAACAAATGCAAAAAGGATAATGGACGTAAAACTCATCAGTTCGCTTGTCGTAATAGGATACTGATATACCATCGGTCCGGACTGTTCTATCTGATATAAGTTATAAAAATAATATCGCGCTGAAAATGCGAGATAAAGAGCTATGCTTGCTAAAGCGCAGCCAAGATATACTTTAAGAAATAATTTTGCTTTTTTAAAATCATCTGCGGCAGAGGCTACTGTATACATCATAGGAAGCAGTAAGAATCTTTTCAATAAATTATGAAACGACTGCCCATGGTTAACAGAAAACAGAGTAGAAAGGATTTCTGCTCCGATATATAGAAGAAGAATTACTTCGAGTCCGTTTTTGCTAAAAGGATTTTCTTTATTCCTGTAATACTTGTAAAGCAGCAGTATCAAAGCCCCATAATAACCAAGCTGATTAACAAATATCGAAATACTAAGACTGCCAAGAAAAAGGAAAATAAAAAACAATATTAGTTTATCAATCAAATTACTTTTTTCAGAATTCAGTTTCATTTTTGCTCTCTAAATTGCATTTCATAAAATTTATTATAAAGTCCGTTTATGTCTTTTATCAGTTCTTCATGTTTGCCCATCTGCACAATTTTTCCACCTTCAATTACGATGATACGATTTGCATTCCTGATTGTGCTAAGTCTGTGCGCTATAACAAATGTAGTTCTGTTCACCATCATTCTATCTATGGCTTCCTGCACTAACAGTTCCGATTCGTTATCAAGAGCCGAAGTAGCTTCGTCAAAAATCATAATTGGCGGATTTTTTAACAAAGCGCGCGCAATAGAAAGGCGCTGACGCTGCCCGCCTGATATTTTCAAGCCTCGTTCGCCAATGATAGTCTCGTACCCGTTTGGCATTTCGCAAATAAAATTATGGGCGTTTGCAGTCTTTGCGGCTTCAATAATTTTTTCATCCGGATAATTTTCAAGACCGTAGGCGATATTTCTTTTTATCGATTCGTTAAACAGAAAAGTTTCCTGCGTAACAATACCCATCATGCTTCTTAAGCGTTCAATTTTAATATCTTTAATATTAATTCCGTCAAGCAATATTTCTCCGGAACTCGGATCATGAAAACGAGGAATCAAATCCACCAAAGTAGTCTTGCCTCCGCCGCTCGGACCAACAAGGGCAATTATTTCGCCGCGGTTAACTTTGAAGCTTATATCATTCAATATAATTTCATTTGAGTCGTCATAATGGAAAGAAACGTTTTTAAAACAAATATCATTTTTAAACTCCGAAACAATTTTCGGATTTTCAATATCAAATATATTTGGTTTAGTATCAATAATTTCAAACACGCGATCGCCTGCAGCTGCGGATTCCTGAATTCTGTTAACAACGCTGCTCAACTCCTTAATTGGAGGCATCAGCTGAAATATTGCGAATAAAAATCCAAGAAACTCAGCGGCCTTCAATGTATGATCTTCCAAAACGAGTCTTCCGCCATAATAAATAATCACTACGCCGACCACCATGCTAAGAAACTCAGTTATAGGCGGCGATGCGTTCCTTAATCTGGATATTTTAAGCATTAGTCTGAAAAAAGATTTAGTCTCGGTTAAGAATTTTTTATTTTCATAATCCTCTTTACCAAACGCTTTAACTATTTTTACGCCGGAAATTGTTTCCTGAAGGATGCTTGTAATATCAGCCATTTTGCTTTGAATAACCGAGCTTTGTTTACGCAACAAAAGCCCTATCCATGAAATTATCAGCATAGTAAAAGGCAGTATTAATACTGCAAGCAGCGTAAGCCGCCAGCTTATGCCTATAGCCATTCCAATTAGCACTACTATTGTTAAAGGCTCGCGGACAAGATTAAGAAAGGCTGCGGAAACGCTCGACTGAATTACGTTAACGTCATTTGTAATTCTGGATATAAGATTGCCGACTCTTTCATTTTTAAAATAACTCATCGGCAGCTTATGCAAATGGATATACGCTGCGTTTCGCATATCCTTCATTATTCCCTGCTCCACATATGAAAGAAAATACGCCTGCATATAACCGGCAATATTCTTAATTAGAAAAGCTAATAAAATTATAATGCATATTTTTACTAAAGCGTCGGTTTTACTGCCGCTAAAAACATACGAGTTAAACGAATACGATACGGAATCGCGTATTTCCAAAACCCATTTAGGCATAACCGATTTTGTTACTTCTACAGTCTGACTGGTAACCTGCGTAGACGTTCTTGACGACTCCTGAAATAAAGTATCAAGCAGTGGTATTGTAAGATAAATAGAAGCTGCGTTTAGCAGCGCATAAATTATTGTGCATATTACCGAAATGGATAAATGTTTCCAATACGGTTTGGCATAAGTTAATATTCTTAAATATGTATTCAAATAAATCAGATCCCGGCAAGGTTAATAAATATTTCCATCACAAAAGTAATTAATTTCATAAATATTCCCCATAGCGGACTATAAATAAAAAACATCAAAATAAGCGAACCGTACAATCCAAAGCTTAATAATTTAGCCGTTATTTTGTTTGGGAATAAATCGTATAAGATAAACGATCCGTCAAGCGGAGGAATCGGGATCAGATTAAAAAAGAAAAGGAATATGTTAAAATAAAATCCATACCATATCATATCGGCGGCAGCTTTATTATATGAGCCCATCAGACCATGATTATGAAACAGCGCAAGGAAGCAAAAGAAAAATATGACGGCAAGAACAAGATTAGAAAGCGGACCGGCAAACGAAACCACCGCATCGTCTCTAAGTCCGTTCTTAAGATTAGCTCTGTTTACCGGAACAGGTTTGGCCCAGCCTATAAGAGCAAACCCCGAAGCGAAGGACATAATAGGCATAATAACAGACCCAATCAGATCAAGATGTTTGATCGGATTTAGCGAAAGCCTTCCTAAATCCTTAGCGGTATTATCGCCAAGTTTATAAGCCGAATAAGCATGAGCAAATTCGTGTATAGTAAGCGATATAAAGAAAAGCGGTAAAAAAGTTAAAAATGAAATTAACTTTTGGCTTACTTCTATTCCGTTCAAATTGTTATCCTCTGGGGTGAAATTGTTTATGAACCTGAATTATATAGTCTCTGTCTATGTGCGTATAAATCTGCGTAGTAGAAATATCTACGTGCCCAAGCATTTCCTGAACTGCTCTAAGGTCTGCGCCCCCCTCTAACAAGTGAGTTGCAAAAGAATGTCTGAAAGTATGCGGATGAACATCCTTGTGAATTTTAGCTTCCTGCAAATATTTATTTACAATTTTCCAAACTCCCATTCGTGAAAGCTTCGTCCCTCTTACATTAAGAAACACAAAACCTTCGCCTTTCAACTTGCCGCTTTTACCGCCTAATAAAGGGCGGCTGTTTTTTAGATATTCCGTCACCCATTTCATTGCGCTGCCGCCTATAGGTACAAATCGTTCTTTTGAGCCTTTGCCAAATACGCGAATTATTTCTTCTTCAAAATAAAGATTATTAGTTTTAAGTCCTATCAGTTCAGACACCCGCAAACCGCAGGCGTACAAAGTTTCCAGTATTGCTTTATCTCTGAGACCAAATTTATTTTCTATATCAGGTTTGGATAAAATAGCTTCCACTTCCTGAATTGACAACACCTGAGGCAGTTTTTTTGATAGCTTAGGAGACGACACTTTTTCTATCGGATTTTTTTCGATGTAGCGGCTTCTAAATAAATAAGTTAAAAATCCTTTAAGCGATGAAAAATATCTTGCCGCTGAAGAACTGGAAAGTCCTAAATCTTTTAGTATCTTAAAAAAATCAAGGATTAATAATGGAGTAATTTCGTTTGCGTCAGAAACGCCTGCGCCTTCAAGAAATCTTAAAAATGCGGATAAGTCAATCCTGTAAGAAGCAATCGAATTTTCCGAAAGGTTCTTTTCAAATTTTAAAGTTGTAAGGTATTCGTTTAGGAAATCTTTCATTCGCTTTCTTTATCGCTGGATCCTTTTTCCATCTCATCCTGTTTCGGATATCTGATTCTCTTGTGATGCTGACCAATAAGAATATTCAGGAAGGCTTCTTTAATTTTTTTAGTATCGCTAAACGTTAAAGGCGATTCGTCAAACTGACCATCTTCCATCCTGGCTTTAACGATATTATCAATTACATTTTCTACTTTAGTTTTATCCGGGTCTTCTATCGCTCTCACAGTTGATTCGCACGCGTCTGCAAGCATTATAATAGCCGTTTCTTTAGAATTAGGTTTTGGCCCCGGATAGCGGTACGTATCTTTTTTTACATTCTCATCGCCATACAGACTTTTTGCTTTTGCATAAAAATAATTTACTACGGTTGTTCCGTGGTGCATAGGAATAAAATCAATCACTTCGGCGGGAAGATCGTTTTCTTTAGCCAATTTTATACCGGAGTTTACATGTTCCTTTATTATTCTTACGCTTTCTTCTGGCGCTAATTTTTCGTGTATATTAACTTCATTCAGCTGATTTTCAACAAAGTTTTGAGGAGCTAAAATTTTTCCGATATCATGGTAATATGCGCCGACTCTTACAAGCAACGGATTTGCGTTTATTGATTCGGCTGCATTTTCTGCAAGCGTTCCCATTGTCATTGAATGACTGAAAGAACCGGGAGCTTTTCTTGCTAATTCTTTTAAAAGCGGCTGATCTAAATTTGACAACTCTAACAGAGTCAGGTCGGTAGTTATCTTAAAAATACGCTCGAAGAAAATAAGCATCCCATAAGTTAAAACCGGGCTTATAAGCGCGTTAGTGCCGGCAAAAGCAAGTTCATAAACAATTGTATCAAACGATTCAAATCTCTCCAAACCAAAAGCTATTAACGACACGGCATAACCAATAAAGATGTAACTGAACGAGCGGAAAATCTGGCTCCTGTTTTTTATATCTCTTACAGTATAAACAGCCAAAGATCCAGCGCAGATATTCATAGCCACAAAAGAATAATCGTTCCCTCTCAGCGCGCCTGCTACAAGAGAAATAATAACGGTAGAATAAAAACCAATTCTCGAATCGAATAATACCGTAAGCAGCATCGACGCTACAGGCACTACTATAAGCAATTCAATAGGAGCTTTTATATTTACCTGATTTGCTATAAAAGTAAGAAAACATATAAACAGTAAATTTATGCCTAATAAAAGGATTTTAACGTTATCGTTAAAAATATTCTTCCTGAATAAATAGATATAAATACTTATAAGCGTAAGCAAAAATGCGATATGCAGAAACTTGCCAATAAACTGAAGTATCAGCCCTTCAAGCCCAATTTTAGCTCCTTTGGCTTCTTTATATGAATCTATTTTAAGCTTAACGTCAGGATTAACGCGATCATGTTTCCCTACAATTCTTTCGTTTTCGTTTACTATACCAGCGTATTTTGAAATTTTATTGTGCGCCTGCTCTATTTCTTCGGCGGTTAGCTTTGAATTGAACGACAGGTTATAAGTAGCGAAGTGATAAATATATTCCTGCATTAAATATTTAAATTCGTTAGTGGCTTTAACGCGGCTTAATTCATCGCTGATAAAAGATTTGATCCCTACTAATTCTCTGGACTTAAATTTAGACTCCATCCTGTCGATATTTTTTGTCCGTATGGCAATACTTTCTTTTTCAATCTGATTATAATTTAGATTTATAATATTGTTTGCATACAATTTTGTTAGAATAGATTCAGATAAGCTAAATAATTCATTTTTTGTCAGTTTTTTAGAAGAAGGCGTTTTTTCTTTGGAGCGTATTGAAGTAAGAAGCCGGAAAGAACTGGGACTAAGAAACGAAGGATTGAAAGTTTCCGGTAGATTATAATTTATTGCGCTATCCACAGAGGCTAAAAGAAATTTCGTATACTCTTTTAATGAATCGAGGCTATTACGAAAGGCACATTCATCTTTTATAAATATTGGATATACGCTAGCCGTAGCTTTGGCTAACTCTCTCTTATACATTTCAGGGTCTTTATTTAGAGGAAAACTAAAAGGCGCAATCAAATCGTCTTGAATCCAAATAGCTCCAACAGTAACTTCCGATTCAATCGACTCTCCTTTCGGAAACATCAATACAATCAGAAAAACTGCCGCAAAGATAATCAGAAGTTTTACCCTTAGACTATCCTTAAATATACTCCTTTTCTCATCCATTAGGATTCCATTTTAGCTTTTAGAAGCTTTTCTAAAAATTCGGAAACCCCGCCATTGTTATTATCGTTTTTTGTAACAAGATCCGCCATACGTTTAATTTCTGGGACTGCGTTTTCAATAGCTACTTTGTATGCCTTGGTTTCAAATAATGGCAAGTCGTTATACCAATCTCCCATTATTGCGCAGTTCCTTATATTTAATTTCAAATATTTAAGTAACTTTATCAACCCAGTTTTTTTTGTACAGCCTTTTTTTCTTATTTCAAGATAATAAATTCCCTTATTCGATTGAGACTTAGAATAATTGCAGCTAAGACCAAACGAATAAGGGAAACTCATTTTTTCGCTGATATATTTTATATAGTCGTAATTTTCGCCGGCTAAAAATATTTCAAGCGTTTTATCATAGACTTCTTTATACGAATCGACAAGAGTAAACTTTGCGCCAAATCTGTTTGTAATACCAAGCAGGGCTTCATTATTTTCCGTATAAAAAATCTCATTTGCATGACAAAGGGCTATTTTAACTAAAAACCTGTCTGCAAGTTTAATAGTTTTGTAAATATGACTTTCATTTACAATCGCTTCAAAAATAGATTTATCAGCGTCAGCAGCCTTTATCAATGAACCATCAAGAGAAATTAGCGGGACTCTTATATTCAGCTCCTTTGCGTAATCAGTAACTGCAGAATGCAGCCTGCCTGACGCAAAACTGAAGCAAACTTCAAAATCGTTTTGCAATCTTTTTACAAGCTTAGCCGTTTGAGCGTCAATATCGCCTTTGCTTGTAATCAGAGTCCCGTCAATATCAAATACAACAAGCTTAATATTTTTTAGAATATTACTATCAGTTTGCAAGGGATTCCCAACCCCGCTTTTTCATGCCAAAATAGAGCACAGCTCCTAAGGCAAGACCAATAACTAATAAAATAATTCCAAATAATGGAGCGCCAAGTAGGATTTTTCCTGTTCCTAAAAGTATGCAGTAAATCATCGCTACGCCGCAGAACCAATTGCGTAGATTGAATAATCCGTCTTTTACAGGAATAACATCCGTAGCTTCTTTGGCTATAGGGCCCCACATTCTAACGTTAGGCCTTACTTTACGGTAGAAAGATAGTAATACGTCTTTGGGTTCAGGTTTTGTAAGGAATGTAACAATAAGCCAAACAGCCGTTGTAATAGAAACAGTAATTAACAACAGATGAGCAAATTGTACCGGATCTCCTTCGTCAAATTTAAACCAGACCTGCAAGACCACCGAAACTACAAAAGCGCATGCCATAGCGGAAATTTCGCTCCAAGCGTTTATTCTCCACCAGAACCAGCGTAAGATATAAACTAATCCTGTTCCAGCGCCGATTGCCATAAGGAATTTCCATGCCCCGCCAATCGAATCCATGTAGAAAGTTACTACAGCCGAAACGATCATAAGGAACATTGTAACTACCTGCGAAGCTCTTACATAATGTTTGGCAGAGTGTTCTTTTTTAGACAGACGTTTATAAACGTCGTTTACTACGTAGCTTGCGCCCCAGTTAAGCTGCGTGCCAATAGTGGACATATAAGCCGCCGCAAAAGCCGCGACCATCAGACCGCGCAGATAGGCTGGCAAATCGGAAATTAAAATTCTTACATAGCCTGATTCCGGATCTGCTGCAAATTGTGGATCGCCGTTAAAACGAGCTACTGCGACAAGAGCCACTAAAATCCACGGCCATGGACGTAGAGCATAATGAGCTACGTTAAACCATAGTGTAGCAAGCAGCGAGTTTTTTTCATCCTTAGCGCAAAAAATTCTCTGTGCCACATAACCGCCGCCGCCCGGTTCAGCGCCTGGATACCAGGAAGCCCACCAGTTAACCGCTATATATACAAAGAACGTTATCATTGGCATCCACGCCGAATTAACGTCGGGAACCAACGATAAAATTGAGCTTGAAGAATTACGGGTTTTATCAATTTCATGAAGTTTATAAACTAACTGATCCATACCACCGGTAGCCTGTACTGCAAATACTGCAAGTACAATAACCATTCCCATTTTCAAAATGAACTGGAACATATCCGTCCATAGAACGCCCCACAGTCCAGAAATAGTTGAAATAGAAGCAGTGATAAACATGATAAGAATAGCAAAGATAAGGGCTTCAAATTTTGGAACGCCCAGCACTAACATCATAATTTTTACTATAGCAAGGTTAACCCAGCCCATAATAATAACGTTGATAGGAATACCAAGATAAATTGCGCGGAAAATTCTTAAAAACGCAGCCGGTTTACCGCTATACCTGATCTCGGCAAATTCAACGTCTGTAAGAACTCCGGCTCTTCTCCAAAGTTTAGCATAGAAAAATACTGTTAGCATACCGCTAAAAGCCATACTCCACCAAATCCAGTTGCCTGCAATACCATTTCTGGCAACAAGCCCTGTAACTACAAGCGGCGTATCAGCGGCAAATGTTGTTGCCACCATAGAAGTGCCTGCAAGCCACCACGAAACATTTCTACCCGAAACGAAAAAATCATCCACGCTTTTTGTCGCACGTTTTCTTAAAAAAAGAGCCACGCACAAATTGAAGATGAAATACAAAGCAATCACAACCCCGTCAGTAAGCGTTAATTGCATGTTAAGGTCCTCCGGAAATTATTCAAATAAATATGCTATTTAATTTTCTCCCTCACGTAAAAGCTCAAGTTGCCAACTATACATGTTACAAGGCAGCCAATAAAAGCATGCCAGGTATAATCAATAGTTGTTCCATATATTATATAGATCATTGCAAGAAGCCCGCAAATAAACCCTAGAAAAGCGTCAAATAATCCGGTCTTCTTAAAGAACAGCCCCAGAAAAAACGTCCCCAATAATCCGCCATAAGTAAACGAAGCGATTTTAAGACCAAGCTCTACAACTGTGTTTTTAGTATCCGTAAAGAGCATCGCGCCGCCTATAAGAACTACGCCCCAAATCAAAGTAAAAATTCTGGACCAAACGATTTCTTTTTTCCCTGTGATAGTTTTTCCGAATTTAGTGCCTTTGAATAAATCCAGATATGAAGAAGAAGCAAGCGAGCTGATTGAAGAAGAAAGGGTTCCCATTGCAGAAGCTAAAACGCCCGCAATCACAATCCCAGAAAGCCCAACCGGCAAACTCTCTACTATAAATTTAGGGAATATTTCGTCAGAAGACTTCAAACCAAGCTGTTGAAGCGAAACTGCATTGTAGAAAGCATATAAGCATAATCCCAGAACAAGGAAGAATGCAAATTGCAATAAAATAAATGTAGCGTCCAAATAAAGAGCTTTTTGACTATCTCTCTTAGTCTCGCATCCCAACAAACGCTGAACTAATAATTGATCCGTTCCGTGTGAAGCCATAGTTAAGAATGTTCCGCCAAGTATGCTGCCAATTATCGTATAAGGCGTTGCAAGAAAGGCTACGATACTTCCGCCAGTGTTCCAATTAAAAATTTCAAATTTATTCATGCCGTTTGCAGTAGCGTATCTAACCACGTCGCTCCATCCATTTGGCAGATGATGTATTATTAAATACATTGCCGCAACAGCGCCGCTAAGGTAAATAAACAACTGAACCACATCCATTGAAACTACCGCTTTAAGACCGCCTACATATGTATAGATAAGAGTAAATACTCCTATAAGAAGTATACATGTAACATAATCGTAACCGGTAATAATATGCACAGGAATAGCCGTAGCAAAAAGCCTTACGCCTGAAGCTAAAACTCTTGTAACAATAAAAACAGATGAAGTGAACTTGCGCAGCGAAAGCCCGAAACGCTTGCCCAAAAAGTCATAGGCTGTTTCAAGATCGCCGCGGTAATATGCTGGAATAAAAACAAGACTAACTATGATTCTGCCGATAAAATAGCCGAATACCAATTGCAAGAAGTGCATATTGCTTTTATATGCAAGCCCGGGGATGCTTATAAAAGTAAGAGTGCTGGTTTCGCTGGCAACAATGGAAAACCCGACCGACCACCAGGACATCTTTTTGCCCCCCAGAAAGTAATCTTTTGCAGTTTTTTGTTTTCCGCCAATAATAACTCCTGCCACAGTTACGCCAATAAGATATAGTATAATTATGGCGTAGTCAATAATTTTTATGTTCAATTACCCACCATTAGTTTTCTTTAAGTTCTTCAAGAGCATCTTCAACAGAAGAACATACAGAAAGGACTCTGTCCAACTGCGTAATCTTCATTAAAGAAATAACTTTTTCGGAGAGGTTTGCAATTTTCATTTCGCCTTCGTTAGCGTTCATTAGCCTGTTTGCGACCAATAATGCGCTTAATCCGGAGCTATCGCAATTCTCAACTTCTGTAAGGTCAATTATTAATCTGGTAACGCCTTCCACTTTCAGTAACAGCGTAAACTCGCCTTTAACCAAACTAGAATTATTTGTATCGAGTTTTTTTTCGTTTAATTTAAAGACCGTTACATCTTCAATTTGTTTGATTTCGAAGTTCATTTATATTCCTTAAAACATTGTTAAGCAATTTAACAAATTTTTATAAGATATTTCAGAGTCTTGCGAATAATTTTTTACTTGTATATTAAATATTTTATCTGAATATTTATTCACAAAACCGACCTTCCAGTTAGATTGCGTTAAACCGACGCAGTTTATGGCATATATGCTTGGAATTATGTTCAAATCTATGGTAATTCCATAACGGTTTTCCGTAAGTTTTTCTTTAATTATATCCGACGGAAACATTAAAAAATTCTGGTCTTTGTTGGAATATGTTATTACCTCAGAACCGGAAGCGTTAACCTGACCGACAAACTGCTCGTTAAGCAATATCGTAGTTTTAATTCCTGCGTCTAAAACATAATTAAGAATTTTCAGGGCATAATCTAAATCGTCTTCATTTTCCGGAAAAATAATAAGAGCCGATTTTGCATCCGTAAAAAAACCATTAAATGCGTTTTGCGCATTTTTAAGCTTTTTAGCCAGCAATAGGAAATAAAATTTTGCCAGAAATGTTTTTATAATATTTATTAATTGTGTCATTCTCTATCTAATAATTTATCAAATTCTTCTTCGTTTAGTATCTGCACATTTAGAGCTTGAGCTTTTTGCAGTTTTGACCCTGCATTTTCTCCCGCTACTACATAATTTGTGTTTTTACTTACGCTGGCAGTTACCTTACCTCCTAAAGCGATTATTTTTTCAGAGGCTTCGTCGCGTGAATATTTTGATAACACGCCCGTTAAAACGAATGTTTTTTTAAGTAATTTTAAATCGCCTGTTTCTTTTTTTTCAGCCGTAAATTTCAATCCGGAGTCTTTCAATCTGTTTATTATATCTATATTATGAACATCTGAAAAATACTTCCTGATACTTGAAGAAATACTTTGACCAATATCATAAACAGCCTCAATACTTTCTTCTGAAGCGTTTATTAATTCGTCAATTGAACTGAACTGATCCGCGATCTTTTTTGCCGCTCCCGACCCGACATACCTTATTCCAAGCGCAAAAAGAACGCGGTGAAAAGGCTGGGTTTTGCTTTTTTCAATAGCCGCTAAAAGATTGTCTACGCTTTTTTGTCCCATTCGCTCCAAACTAATAAGCTCTTCCCGTTTTTCTTTCAGGCTGTAAATATCTGCAAAAGTCCTGATTAAATTCAGATCGACGAGAGAACCAATAAGAGCTTCCCCCAATCCTTCAATATCCATTGCGCCTCGAGAAGCGAAATGTTCTAGACGCCCTTTAATCTGATCTGGACATTCGGTATTTTCGCAATATATAGCAACTTCGCCTTCCGGTCTGAATAATACCGAACCGCAGCGGGGACAAGTTTGCGGAGGCGTTGCTGTAACGCTGTTTTCAGAACGCTTTTCTAACGCTACCGAAACTATTTTTGGTATAACGTCTCCCCCTTTTTCAATTACTACAACATCCCCTTCTCTAATATCTTTTCTGATTATTTCATCATAGTTATGCAGCGTTGCCCTACTGATAGTTGAGCCTGCAAGCAATACCGGATCCAACTCCGCCACTGGAGTTACAGCCCCGGTTCTGCCAACCTGCCACGTAATCTCATTTAATTTTGTAAACGCCTGTTTAGCTTTATATTTAAAAGCCACAGCCCATCTCGGCGATTTTGCAATACTGCCCAATATGCTTTGCTGCCTTAGCGAATTTACTTTTATTACTGCCCCGTCTATTTCATACGGAAGAGAATATCTTTTTTCTTCAAGTTTCTTTATGACTTCGATAGCTTCGCTAATGCTGCCGCACAATGCAAACTCTGGATTTACATTAAAACCAAGTTTTTGTAAAAGTAATAAATTTTCGTTATGCGTTTCAAATTGACGGTTGGAGCTTAACAGATAATAAGCAAATATGTTCAAAGGCCGTTGAGCTACAATTCGCGGGTCTAATAATTTAATTGATCCGGCAGACGCGTTCCGTGGATTGGCAAAAAGTTTTTCGCCAGTTATGCTTCGCTCGCGGTTCATTTTTTCAAAATCTTCGATTCCCATAAAAACTTCGCCGCGAACTTCAATTTCGTCAAAGTTATATTTTTGATTATCAACCTTCTTAAGTTTTAGCGGGATGCTTTTAATTGTTTTTATATTAGCCGTTACTTCTTCACCAGTAACTCCATCGCCCCGGGTTGCGGCCTTTACAAACCTGCCGTTATCATAAGTTAGGCTGATAGACACGCCGTCAATTTTATATTCGACAACGTACTCAACTTTTTCTCCCTGCGGAAGCGCGTCTCTTACGCGCCTGTCAAACTCAATCAGTTCTTCTTCATTATAAGTATTGGCAAGGCTCAGCATTGGGAACTTGTGAACTGAAGGATTGAATTCTTTTGTAAGATCCTTCCCGACCCGCTGCGTAGGCGAGTCGGAAGTGATAAACTGAGGATTTTCTTTTTCTAATTTTTCTAATTCTTTTACTAACTGGTCATATTCAAAATCGCTTATCTGATTTGAAGCGAGAACATAATAATTATAATTATGTAGTTCTATCTCATCCCGCAACTTCTCAATTTTTTCTAATATCGGATTTAGGGCCATCTTAAGCTTTCTAATTTAAATTATTCTTAGCCTTAACGCCGCCGCCAAGCTGTTTAAGACCATCTGCGTCAATCAGCAATTCAGCTCTTTTCTTACGTTTTCCCTGAAAGTTCAATTGTTTATCGTTAAGCGTAAGTTCTACTCCGCCAGAATTGCCCAGCGTCATATGGAAACTTTTTTTAGCTTTAACTAATTTTTTTGAATATGGGTACAACAAAAATTCTTCTGATTTAAGGCTATCTTTGGTTATTCTTATCCAGGTAGTGTCATTAGCCTTTATAAGTAAGTTAAGGCTGTCAGTAGACGCAGGCGGGGGCGTATTAACCGCTTCCTGAGCCTTTGGTTTATCATCGTTAATTCTGTTTTTATTTTCTTGTAATACCTGATCGTAAGGTTTTTCTGAAACTATTGCGTCATTTGAATTCTTAATAAAGAGAAAATAAACTGCCGCGCCAATAACGGCTATTGCGCCAACAATGGCAAATAAAGCGGTTATATTTTTATTGAATGAAGATTTTTGAGGTTCGCTTTCCAAAGGCATTGTATAGGAGTCAACCATTTTAATCTGCGGTTGAGGAGTAGGTGTTGGCTGAGGAGCCGGCATAGGTTGCGGTTGCGGAACAGGTTTTGGCTGCGGCGGCTGAACTGGCTGCTGCGGTTGTGTATACTGAACCGGAGGTTTTTGTTCAACTGTAACGCCTTCATCAACAACTTCAATTCCAGCGTCAAATTTACCTTGTTTTGCTAATTCATATCGATAAAGCGTTTTTTGTTCATCAATACCAATTACCCTGCAATAATCTTTTAAAAAAGCCTTTACGTAAAGTTCCGGTTGAAATGTAAAATTTCCGGATTCCATTGCAGTTAAAAATTTTATATCAATTCTTGTTTGAGCGGCTACTTGCTGAAGAGTCACGCCATTTTTTTCTCTGGCTTCCTTCAGCTCTTCTGAAAATTTTGCAAGCATAATATTTTTATTATAGTTTAAAGATTAATTTACTCGTATTATTTTTGCGGCAAAAGCTCCATCCATTTGATGTAGATGAGGTAGAGTTTGAACGCAGCCGTTTCCATCTAATAATTCTTCAGGAAATACGGTTGAGGCCGGTTCTAATCTATAATCAGGATGGCTTTCTAAAAACTTACTGACTATATTAAAATTTTCCTCCGGTTCAATTGAGCAGGTGCTATAAACAACCACTCCGCCTACCTTAACCAAACTTGCCGCCTTCACCAGCAAATCATATTGTAATTTATTTATGTTTCGGATATCCTGCAAGTCCTTTTTCCATTTTATATCCGGTTTTTTTGAGAGGGTGCCAAGACCGCTGCACGGAACATCTGCAAGTACCCGGTCAAATCCTTCTCCTTCAA
This sequence comes from Ignavibacteriales bacterium UBA1304, assembly GCA_002307295.1. GTDB lineage: Bacteria > Bacteroidota > Ignavibacteria > Ignavibacteriales > Ignavibacteriaceae > UBA1304. Next base: position 92,939 of record DBTY01000020.1, on the reverse strand, counting down.
ATTCAAGCGCATCGGACTCGATATAATTAATGCATGTTACGCCAAGTCGCGTCATGTTTCTTTTCATTATCTGAAGCCGGACGTCGTAACGATCCAAAGCGTTTAGATCGCCTTCATTATTCATTATATCTGCTATAAAAGCGGACTTGCCGCCGGGAGCCGAGCACAAATCGAGTACTTTCATTCCCGGTTTTGGATCAAGCAGCATGCATGCAAAGCCTGCGCTTTCGTCCTGTATATTAAAATATCCTTCTTTGAAATACTGCCACGAAGTTATATTTGTAAGATTCTGTAACTTCATATATTCAGGAAGATATTTCCCATTTAAATATCTGAGATTTACAGAATTTAATAGCGATTGAAATTCCTGTATGCTGACTTTAAGCTTATTTACCTTTAACGTAAGATATGGTCTTTCGTTATTAGCGGTTAAAAGAGCCTCAGTGGCCTCTCTTCCATAGCGTTCAACCCAGCGTTTAACCATCCAGGAAGGATGCGAATAATACGCGCTAAGATAGCCAATCAGATCCTGTTCGGGGTCTGGGAATCTTATGCCTGTTTTATTCCTGATAATATTACGCAAAACTGCGTTTGTCAAATCGGCTGGCTTTTGCCCCTGAAGTTTTTTTACAAACTCAACAGCTTCATTTACAGCCGCGTGATCTGGAATTTTGTCTAAAAATAAAATCTGATATAGAGCTACGCGTAAAGCGTTTTTAAGATTAGGAATAGCCTTGGAAAACTGTCCTTTATAAAAACCGTTTAGCACCCAGTCCAAACGCCCCATCCAACGGACTACGCCGTGAACAAGCTCGTATAATAAAGCTTTATCCGGGCCTGAGAGTTCTATGTCTCTCATTTCGTTTTCAAGAAGTTTTTCAAGATAAGCGTCGGTTCTATCAATTCTGTTAAGTATCTTAACAGTATTCCCCCTAACGCCCTGATACAAATCGACTATTTTATGTTCTTCTAATTCCATTATTCAGATTGTACTGCTTTAAATATTAAATATAACTAATAATTTTAATACAAAAATAGCTCTTTACGAAACAAAATCCTACAGTTTCGCAAATCAAACGCAATGACGCAGCGCACAAAAAAAATATCCATATATGCGCTAAGGATAAAAAAAAGCTATACAAAAAATGTATAGCCTAAAATTCGTCGGTTAAAAATTTTTATACAATCCATAAGTTCAGGATTAAGATATAAAATATTATCCGGTTTATTGTTTTGCGTATTTTCTCTTGAATTTCTCAACTCTACCGGTGGTATCCATCAATTTCTGTTTACCGGTAAAAAACGGATGTGAACCGCTCGAAATTTCAAGCTTTACCAAAGGATAAGTATTGCCGTCTTCCCAAACAATAGTATCAGGGGTTTTTATCGTTGATCTTGTCAGAATAGCAAAATCGCACGAATAATCCTTAAATACTACATTTCTATAGTCAGGGTGAATTCCTTGCTTCATCTCATTACCTTACTAATTAATTTTTTACTAATATTTTATTTTGAAACGATTAATATATGCAATTTACTTTAAAATTACAATATTTTTAATCGCCTCTTTTTCACTTAAATCTTTTTTCTGCGCAGCGCATGTTATTAACGGAAACTCGGTTTATAGTTTTAACGCAATTATAACTGCGCCAGACCCAATCATAATTATTCCAATCCAATCCGCGCCTGATAATTTTTCCCCCAGAAATACTACGCCAAACACAGCCACAAGCACAACGCTGAGTTTATCTATAGGCGCAACCTGCGAAGCGTTCCCAATTTTTAGCGCGCGAAAGTAACATATCCACGAAGCCCCAGTCGCTATTCCGGAAAGGACTAAAAACACAAGGCTCTTTTGCGATATTGTATTTATTGGCTGGAATTGGTTTGTAATAAATAAAATTATCCCAAGAACAAATAAGATGACGATTGTCCTAATAAATGTTGCAAAATCCGAGTTGAGTTTTTCAATTCCAATCTTTGCAAATATCGCCGTAATAGCCGCAAACACAGCCGATAACGCCGCCCACAATTGCCAGGATGATAATATATTTTTCATAGTTTATATGTTTATGAATGATAATATTTTAAGATAATTCTTTTGTCTGCTCAAACATAATCACGGCGGTTACGGCGCGCGCCCTGACGACCCAGTCGAATTCGAAACAATTTCGCCTCAAACTTTACTGCTCTCGACGATCATTTGCACAACACGAAGAGATCATTAATACTCTTCTTTCAACTTAAATTAATGGAATTCTAATGTCAAACAAAATAGGGATTTTAGGAAGCAGCTTTTTACCTGAGTATTTCTGCCATCAAAAGAGTAAGTATAGATTTTTCATCTATGGAGGTGGTTTTAATCGAAAGGTCGGCTTGTAAAAGAGCTTTCATAATAGAATATAATTTCTTGTCCTGATACAGCTCTCTTGCTTTTTTATAAGTAGAGTAATAATAAGGATGTGTGCCTACAATTCTTGCTGCGGCCTGTTCCGGCATAGTGGAAGCGTTAAGCTCCGGAATCTGAGCCAGTCCGGTAAAATATTTAGTAAGCATAGCCAGAATAAAAATAAGGTCGGTTCCCTTTTCAAGCAGGTTATAGCTTATCTTCAAGGCTTCTTTTTTATCTTTGCGTCCAATAGCGGCCTGCAAATCAAAGATAGTATTTTCTTTTAAATTTGTAGCAAGTTCCTTAATCGTTTCAAAAGTTATTACGTTTTTATCGCCAAGGAAATTAAAAATTTTCTGAAGCTGCATTTCAACTAACGCGCGGTTATCGCCCACAGTATCTACCAGCAGCGCCGCATTTTCTGGAGAGATTTCTTTATCTTTAGATTTACAGTAAACTTCAACCCAGCCAGCCAAGGCTTTTTCTTTAAGCTCCTTAGCTTCAAACAAAAAGTTTTTTGCTAAAAGAGAAGTATAAGGTTCGGTATCAAGATTTGCTACGTCGCCATTGTGAATAATAATCAGACAGGTAAATTCCGCTGGGAAACCGACATAACTTTTTAATTTCTTTTTATCTTTAATTTTATCAAAGTCTTTTAGAACGACTAATTTTTTTCCAGTTCCCAAAGGGAAAGCTGTAGCAATGTTAAGGATATCGGTTAAATCTTTATCCGGCGTGCAATGAATAACTTCCTTATCAAACTCAGACGAGAGCTGCGGTTTAAACGCTACAGTAAGGTCTTTAACCGCGTTGTCTATTAAGTATGAGTCTTCCCCCATAAAAAAATAAATGGGGGAAAACTTATTACGTTCTAAATGTTTTCGTATCTCCGTAGCCGGAGGAATATTTGGCCTAGCCTTTGCCATTCTGTATTATCTTTTCCTTTTTTCAACAGATACTTTTTGCATAACCACGTCTTTAACAGGGCGGTCGGAAGGCTTTACAGTTTCGACTCTTCCAATTGCGTTAACTACGTCAATTCCGTCAATAACTTTACCAAATACCGAATGTTTGCCGTCTAACCAGTTAGTAGCTTCCAATGTAATAAAGAACTGGCTTCCGTTAGTATTCGGGCCAGAGTTAGCCATAGAAACAATTCCGGCAGAATCGTGCGTTAAAGCGCCGCTGAATTCATCGGCAAATTTTCCACCCCAAAAGCTTTGTCCGCCGCGTCCTGTGCCCGTAGGGTCGCCTGTTTGAATCATAAAATTATTAATTACACGGTGAAAGATCACGCCGTTATAATAGCCCTTGTTAATAAGACCTACAAAATTTTCAACAGTTTTAGGCGTATATTGTGGGAATAGTTCTATTTCAATTTTCCCCATAGTAGTCTCTATTACAGCGACTAAAACAGAATCTTTATCGACGTTTAATGTATCGCTCATTTCATTTCCATTTTTATTTTTTAAATTAGACGAATTAGAATCTTTGCATCCAAGAAAGACTGCAATTATTAAAATTAAGAAAAAAGTTTGTTTCATATTTACTCCGCCGATTTATTGATTACGGTAAAATTATTTGATAATGAAGAAGTAAAAGAATTCCAACTCCTAATATTATTCTGTAAAAGACGAAAATAAAAGTAGTGTTCTTTCTTAAATATCTAAGCAAAAAATCTATTGCAAAATAACCGCTGAGCCCCGCAATGATAGTAGCGATGACATAATTTAGTATATCCGCCTGGTTTAACCCTGCATGAATAGCTTCTTTTAGTTCAAGCAATCCGCTTGCAAAAACCGCCGGGATGCTAAGAAGAAAAGAAAAACGCGCGGCTGTCTCGCGGTTAAGCCCCATGAACAAGCCTCCTGTAAGAGTTGTGCCTGAACGAGACGATCCGGGTATCAATGCAAAAGCCTGGGCAATTCCAACTACAATAGCGTCTTTAACGCTAACTTCTTTCAATCCTTTTTTAAATTTGGCAGTCTTTTCAGCAATGCCTAATATTACCGCAAGAGCTATTAAACTGATTGCAATAACATAAAGATTTTTTGTTAAAACGCCTTCTATCTGATGCTTAAATAATAGTCCGACAATTGCAACCGGCAACGAACCAATTATCACCATCCAGCCCATTCTTGAGCTTATGCTCTGAGCCGCATAATTTTTTCTTTCAGAAATATTTTCTCTAAAAAAAGCCTGTACAATGGTAACTATATCGCCCCAAAAATAAACTGCAACGGCAATCAAAGTGCCTAATTGAATAACCGCCGCAAACGAAGTCCATCTCTGCGGATCTGATTCAGAAATTAAGCCTAAAAATTTACCGGCAAGAGTAACATGCCCGGTGCTGCTGATCGGAAGAAATTCCGTTATGCCTTGTATAAGTCCAAGAAGAACCGCTTCAAAAATATTCAAATAACCCTCCTAAAATAAATAAGTAATTCCAAGTTTAAGACCTGCGGAAAACGAGTTCAGATTAACTTTTTTGTTATAGTTAACAACATAATTATTTCCGCTTTTTGGTTCGCCGTTAAAATCGCACCTAAGTTCGCCGCCAATATAAGCGTAAAAATCTCCGCCAAGCGAAGTCGCCCCGTCAGCCCGGGCTAAAATTCCAAATCCAGTAGAAGTATAATTATTTGTATTTGAAACTGGAGGAATTTTTTCGTCAACCGAAATAAACCGGGGGCCTGCGCCGCCGCCAAATTTTAATTTATATCCTTCCCCTTCCATTACATAATACCCAGTAAGAGTGGGCGACTGCACATAATACGAAAACTCATACTGCCCATAAGTATTGTTAATGCTAAATGAATTTATAGAATAAGCGTACTCAATTCCCAGCTGAAAATTATCGCTGATAAGACGGCCATACTCCGCAGAAAAATCTATAGCGGCATGGAACGCCGCTACTTGTTCGTCATGCGAAGCAAAATTCTGGTTGATGTAATCGCGCGCTGAACCGCAGCTCACAAAATTTACGCCCATGCTCCCTCTTAATTCATTTTGAGCAAACGCGCTTAACGATAATAGCATAAAGAAAAACACAAGCTTACTTAAGTTCTTCATTTTTCCCTTCATCTAATTTTTTTTCAGTCTCATTCTGCTTTGTTAAAATAAAGTATAACAATGCCGCCGTTAAGATCGTAACGACATACGAAATAGCATGAGAAAGAGTCGCATATGCGGCAGAAACATCTTTATCAAAATCGTATAAAGAAACAAGTATCGATTTTGTTATTGCATGGTACGATCCAATTCCGCCAGGCGTTGGTATCATTACTCCAATTGAGCTGATGCTCATTGTAACCCAGGCCATACTGTAATTAATTGCAGCTCCAATAGTAGGAATTTCTTCCATCCTTAAAACAAAAAAACCGATATATGAATTCAACGCATAAGTAAGCATTATCAGCATACTTAAACAAAACACATAAACATAATTTTTAATTCCTTTCAGGCTTGCAAAACCGCACAGCAGCATCTCAAAAATATGGTTGATCTTTTCCGATAGTTTAACCGAAAACTTACCTACAAATTTTGTAATGAGTTTATAAAACTTTTCCCGAAAAGAAATTATAATTATTAGAAATAGAATAAGAGAAAACATAAGCCCTGAGCCGATATACAGCGAAGTCTTTAGCCAGGGGAATTTTTTATAAAGATCGCCGTCATAAACAAATCCGCTTATAATTACCGACGTCCCAAAAAACAACATATCAATCACTCTTTCCAAAATGACTGTTCCAAGCATAGAGCTTGTAGATAATTTTTCCCATTTAGCAAGCTTAACTGCGCGGTAAAACTCTCCAAGCCTTGGAATAACGTTATTAACGCCGTAGCCAATCAGCAATGCGCCGTAAAGGTTTTTAATTGAAGCGTCCGGCTTTACAGAATGTAAAATAACTTTCCATCTGAGCGCGCGCAAATAATGCGCAAATAAAATAATAAAAGCGAAAACAAATATCCAAGGAACCGAGGCGTTAGACATAAGGACTAAAACTTCCTTAAAGTTTACGCCGTTAAAAGCTACGTACAAAAGAATAATCATTAGTACTACCATGAGGAGGTAGTTAAATATTTTTTTTGTTTTTCCCGGAATATTTAATTTATCGAAGATCAATAATTTTACTTCCTTCTGGCGGAGTTATAGAAAACAATGAATCGCTTAATTTTTGATTTAATTTTATATTCGACAGTTCTATTGTAACGCTTGTTCCGTTCTGATTTTCAATCATGATCTTTCTTATCATATCGAAACCATCTATCCAGATTTTAGCTGAATTAAAACTAAGTCCGCCATTCTTTGGAGTCAGTTTTATAATTTCACATCCGTTTTCAGTTCCTGCCGAAGACACATTACATTTTGCAGGATAAGAATAGACAAATTTGTCTAACGATATTAAAGTGGGGTCGCTTTCGTCATAATTATTAATGATGCATTTTTTATTTTTAACGTTATAATTCCATGTGGTTTTTCCGTCGCTTGCTATATTCATAGTTTTAAGCTCAAGGCGAAATTTGCTTTTTTTCTTATAATAAAATTTACCCGAAAGACTCCCCTTGCCGCTTTCTTTAAAGTCTGACGAAAAGTCCGAGACATTATTAAACTTATGCTGAAGCTTCGCTAAAACATCCGCCGGTTTGCTTTGAGCCGTAACTAAAGCGGTTGCGGCAAAAAAGAGTAAAAAAATCTTAATGTATTTCATTTCATATCTTCTTTAAATGTTTCTTAAAATAGTTTCCAACTGTTCTTCATTCTCCACTATAACTTCGCGGGCTTTACTGCCGTCGTTAGGGCCTACAATGCCTGCTTCTTCAAGCTGATCCACTATCCGCGCTGCGCGCGAATACCCAAGCTTTAACCTGCGCTGTAAGAGAGAAACAGAGCCCTGCTGATGTCTTACAATAACCCGAGCCGCGTCTTCAAACAGCGGATCTTTATCAGCAAGGAAACCTCCGCCTAAAGCGTCTTTCTTTTTCTCGTATAACGAAGGGAGAAAAAACGGACGTGAAAAACTTGGCTGCCTTGACACATAATCTGTAACCTTTTCAACCTCTTCGGTAGAAATAAATGCGTTTTGTATTCTAAACGGCTTTGGCGTTCCCGAAGGAAGAAACAACATATCGCCTCTGCCAAGCAATTGTTCGGCTCCATTCATATCAAGAATAGTTCTTGAATCAATTTTTGTAGCCACCTGATAAGCCAGGCGAGCCGGGAAGTTTGCTTTTATAACGCCTGTAATAACATTAACCGAAGGACGCTGCGTAGCAAGCACCAAATGAATGCCTACGGCTCTTGCCAGCTGTGCCAGTCTTGCTATAGGCTCCTCAATTTCTTTTCCGGCAGTTATCATCAAATCAGCAAGTTCGTCAATAATCAAAATTATATACGGCAAATGAAAATGCTTCATCTTTTCAGTGTCTTTAGGTTTTTTTACCGGATCTTTTACTTTTATGTTATAGTCTACAATATTCCTAACTCCGGCTTTTGCAAGTTTATCATACCGCTTTTCCATCTCATATTCAATGGATTTAAGCAGTATTACTGCATTCTGCGGATTTGTAATTATCTCTTCATCCAAATCTGGCGATACGGCAAGATAATGTTTACGCAGTTTATTATAGAAAGATAATTCAATTTTTTTCGGATCGATTATAGAAAATTTAACTTCGTCAGGATTTTTGGAATAAAGTATGCTTGTAATAATCATGTTTACGCCGACGCTTTTACCGGAACCTGTAGAGCCCGCTATAAGCAGGTGAGGCATTTTCGCCAAATCGGTATAATAAACGTCTCCAACAATATCTTTTCCAAGCGCCAGCGGAAGTTCTTCTTTTCTTTCAGATATTTTTGAAAGGACGGAACGCGCATTAACAAGCGCGGCCTGAGCGTTTGGTATTTCTACGCCAATAGCGCTTTTACCCGGTATTGGAGCTATTATTCTTATTCCGCGCGCTGCAAGAGCAAGAGCTATGTCATTTTCAAGCCCTACAATTTTACTTATTTTAACGCCTGGCGCTGGAACAATTTCATATAAAGTAACCACTGGGCCTGGCGTTACTGAAATATCTTTTATTTCAATATCAAAAAGTTTGAGTTTTTCTTTTAACAACTCGGCATTTCTTTTAAGCTCTTCTTCAGCGACTTTAAAATCTTCCTGAACAACAGGTTCTAAAAGATCGAGAGACGGCTTTTTGTAGGTTATTTTTTCTTCCCACTGGTCTGGCGCGTTCATCTCGCTTTCTTTTGCAGTAGGTTCAGAAACGACCGTTTCGCCGTCCGGGTTTGGTTCCGGTTTTTTAAGCGGAATAATTTTAGGAATATCGTTCTTATCAGGTTTAGGAGCTTCTTCAGAACCCTTTCTTATAATCCTGATTTTCGTATCGTCTTTCGTTTCGTTCTTTTCTTCTTCTTCAAGCGCGGCAATGCTTTGTTTAAGGCTTCGTTTTTTCTTTTTTTCATTTCTTAGATTTTTAATTTTCTCTAAGTTATCAGAAAATAACGATTTGGTTTTCTCCCCAGCCTCTCCAATTTCTTCGCGGTCGAACAGACCTTTGAACCAAAAGAAAAGCCGTTTGAGATATTCATAAATTTTTTCCGGCTTTACGTCAAACACCAGAATCATAATTGCAAGTCCGGCAGTGCATAAAAAAACAAGACCGCCAAACGGGCCAAGAAGACTTGAAATTATTTTGCCGAGGAAATCGCCCGCAGCACCTGAAAGCGCGCTATCGGCCGTAAAGAGGTTTAACCGCAGTCGCAGAATTCCAAAAAATGAAGCGAGAAGAATTGCAGAAAGAAGTAAAAAATTTGAGGTTACAATAAGAGTCTTGAAGGTAAATTTCTTTAAAAGCGAAAAGCCCCAGATAAAGATTATCACTGGGATTACAATTGAGAAATAACCTATTGTGGAGTTGATCAGAAAATCGGACATATAGGCGCCTAACACGCCTATAGCATTGTGAATATCTTTTGAATTAGAAACGTCAGTAAGTTCGCTTTTTAGATTAGCCTTATCAAACCCAGAGTACGACAAAACGCTTATAAAAATAAGAATAGAAAAAACAGAAATTAGAATTCCTAATAGCTTTTTTCTCTGCTCAGGCGAAACCGCAAAAATTTCTGGTTTCTCCTGCGTAGTTTTTTTCTTCCGCTTAGTTGCCATAGTTTGCCCGGGTTAAAAAATATTAGGAAGCGGTTTCATTTTTATCGACTGCCGGTATTTTTATAGTATTGGCAGAAAAAACCGGAACGACGTCATATACATTTAAGTTGCTGCAGAATTTAATATCTTCCTGATATCCGTTATCGTTTAAAAGTTTTCCATGGTCGCATTCAGAAAGCATTTTGTATAAATCCGATTCATACGATTTAGCAAGCAGCAAACCCGCTCTTGCAGAGTCGGTTAGTTCAATATCAGGATTGACCTTAAGTATTTCGGAAATAAGCAACCCGGCGCAAACCGTATCTTCCATACAAAAATAGCCGCTGCCGCCTGAACATACAATTTCGATATCGCTCTCTTGCGATGCTAAAAGCCGGGAGACCGACGTAAGGTTTAAAAATGAACAGATATATAAGTTTTTAGAAAACTTAGCTTTAACAATAGCCTTTGTGCCATTTGTAGTAAAAAGGATTATTGATTTCCCTTTTATGTTATCTGGGTTATACTCCAACGGCGAATTGCCAAAATGAAATCCATCGATTTTTTTAGTATTTCTTTCGCCGCCAGTTAATGTCTGCCCGCTGAACGTACTGCTAGAAACTTTAAGTGCAAATTCTGTGGAATCAACAGGTATTACTTCTTTGGCTCCATTGTAAAGAGCCGTTACTATAGTTGAGGTAGCTCTTAAAACATCTACTACTACAGTTGTCTTTCCCGCAAAATATATATCGTCGATATTTGAAGGGACAAAAAAAACATTTACTTTCATTTAGCTCTTATTTCTATATAATTAATTCTTAATAAACGGAAGTTTAACAACTTTGGCGGGAATTTCTTTCCCTCTGATGGAGAAATCTATTTCATTCCCTTCCGAAGCGTATTCAATATCTACATAACCTAACGCAATTGGAACGTCTAACACAGGGCTTACTGTTCCGCTTGTAACAGAACCGACTTTTTTGCCGCCTACCGTAAGGTCGTAACCATGACGCGGAAAAGCTTTTTGATCGGATGTTAACGCGGTCAGTTTGCGTTTAAGCCCTTCGCTTTTAACTTTTAATAAAGCATCTTTGCCTATAAAGCCTTTCTTGTTTAATCTGGTTATCCAGCCAAGTCCGGCCTCTAAAGGATTTGTCGTATTATCAATATCATTTCCATACAAACAGAAACCATATTCCAATCGTAAAGAATCGCGCGCGCCAAGACCGGCAGGTTGAATATTAAAGTCTTTACCGGCTTCTATAATTTTGTTCCATATCTTTTCTGCTGCCGCTTCATCTCCTTTGAAATAAAGCTCATAACCAACCTCGCCAGTATAGCCTGTTCTGGAGATAATCATATCGGTATCGGCTAATTTGTCTTCAATAAAATTATAATATTCTATATTCAACTCCTTACCGTAAATGCTTTGTATAACCTCAATAGATTTAGGCCCCTGAACTGCAAGCAAAGAATACTCGTCGCTCAGGTTTGACAGTTCCACTCCAAACTTATTGTTTGCGTTCATCCATGCAAAATCTTTATCAAGATTGGAAGCGTTAACTACCAGCATAAATTTGGTGTCAGAAAATTTATAAACCAATAAATCGTCTACAATTCCGCCGTCTTCATAACACATTGCAGAGTATTGAACGCGGCCGGAATAAAGCTTGTTAACGTCGTTAACGGTAATATGCTGAATAAAATCAGACACGTTCTCTCCGGTTACAAAAATCTCGCCCATATGCGATACGTCAAAAACTCCAACTGTGTTTCTCACGGCTTTATGCTCTGCAATAATGGAAGAATATTGAACGGGCATTAGATAGCCGGCAAATTCAACAATTTTAGCCCCGAGTTTTTCGTGTATATGATAAAACTTAGTCTTTTTCATAAATCATTTATTTGGAGTTTATTTACCCGATTGCTTTTTCCAATCGCCAAGGAATTTTTCCAAACCGATTGTAGTCAACGGATGATTGAATAATTTATTGATTACGTCAAAAGGCATAGTGCAAACGTCTGCACCAATCATTGCGGCTTCAACTAAGTGCAAAGGATGGCGTATGCTTGCAACAAGAACTTTTGTAGGATAATCGTAATTACGATATATCTGAATAATCTGCGAAATTAATTCCATTCCCGGCATGCTTATATCGTCTAATCTGCCGACAAAGGGGCTGATATAAGTTGCGCCGGCTTTAGCGGCAAGCAGAGCCTGCGAAGGAGAAAAACATAAAGTTACGTTTGTGTTTATACCTTCGTCAGAAAAAGTCTTTACAGCCTTTAATCCTTCTTTAATAAGAGGCACTTTTACAACTATGTTCTGATGAATAGCTGCAAGTTCTCTGCCTTCTTTTAGGATTCCTTCATAATCAGTAGAAATCACTTCGGCGCTTACAGGGCCGTTTACAATTGAAAGAATTTCGTCTAATAATTTTCTAAAATCTTTCCCTTCTTTAGCCACAAGGGAAGGATTTGTAGTTACGCCGTCAAGTATTCCTAATGATTCGGCTTCTTTAATTTCTTTTATGCTGGCAGTATCTATAAAAAACTGCATTTTAAACTCCCGGTTAAGTTATAAATAATCAAACTTTAAGAAAATTCTTCCGTTATATCTTTTAACGATTTTTTAAGAAGGAAGTTAAACTTTTCAACTTTGTTTTTCTCATTGTCGTCTAATTGAATTCTTACAAGATACTTAAACTGTAACTTTGTAAGAGTTGATATCTTGCCTTCTTTAAGTTTATCGGCAATTGACGGATGACATTTTAATATTAAAAATCTTTCGCGCGAATTTTGTCTGAATTTATTCAACCAGTCTTCAATGTCATGTACAAGATGTCCTTTTTTAGTAAGAATACCCGAACCAAGGCAGTAAGGACAAACCTCGTTCATAGCCTGCATAATATTCTGGCGTATTCTCTGCCGGGTAATTTGGATAAGACCAAAATCGGACATAGGAAGCACAGAAACTCTGGCTCTGTCTTTTCTAAATTCTTTTCTTAGTTCGTCATAAACTTTTTTTCTGTTCTTTTCATCTTCAAGATCGATGAAATCGCAAACAATAATTCCGCCAATATCGCGAAGCCTTAACTGTCTTGCAATTTCACGCGCAGATTCAAGATCAGTTTTTAACGAATTTAATTCCTGTTCTTTATTAGCGGCATATCGTCCGCTGTTAATATCAATAACAAACATAGCTTCGGTATGCTCTATAATAAGATACCCGCCGCTTGGAAGAGGCACTTTTCTGCCGAACAATGTTTTTATCTGCTCTTCAATTTTGAAAGCGTCAAAAATCATTGAGTTAGATTTAAAATGCTCTATCTTATCGGCTAAGCTAGGCTGAATTAAATTGATATAGCTTGCAATTTGTTTGTGTAGTTTTTTAGAATCCACAAAAACTTTAGTAACGTCAGGCGTAAGCAAGTCTCTAATTACGCTTGAAGTAGTATTAACATCCTGATAAACCAAAGAAGGCGGTTTTTCGGTCTTTAATGCGCTTTCAATATGTTCCCAGGTTTTGGTAAGATAGCTTAAATCTTCTTTAAGCAGTTCTTCCGATTGATTTTTTGCCACTGTGCGAATAATTAAACCGCACTGTGGAGGTAAAATTCCTCTTGCAAGACTTTTAAGTCTCTTTCTTTCCTTAAAATCAACAATCTTTTTAGAGATGCCAATTTTATTATCAAAAGGCAACAGCACGCAAAATCTGCCAGGTAAAGAAATCGAAGAAGTTACTCTAACTCCTTTGTTGCTTACCGGTTCTTTTGTGATTTGAATGAGAAGTTCATCTCCCTTTTTCAGTTTAGGGATATTATTGTTAAACCCGCCTCCGTTTCTATTATTTTCGGAGTTCTGGCGCGGTTTATCTTCGGTGATTTTAATATCTTCATCATCGTCGTCGTCAATAACGTCTTCGCCGATAATTGACTGAAGTTGCGAAGTTCTCTCGCCGATATCGGAAAAATGTAAAAAAGCGTCATGCTTCATTCCAATATCAATAAAAGCCGCTCTTATCCCCGGGAGCACCCGTGCGACTGTGCCAAGATATATATCCCCAACCGTCCTACGCGATTCCGGGTAGTCGACGAAAAAGTCAACTAAACTCCCGTCTTCGGTTATTGCTACTCTTGTTTGAGTAGAGGATGCATTTATAATTATTTCTTTTGCCATATAACAAAAAACTTTTATTTAAACGTATTTTATTAAAGTTAATACTAAGAGACAACAGTCTTTCATTCTCTTTATAAATAAAAAAAGAACAGCTAAATAAAATATTAGCCAAGACCATCAATATTAAATTATCTCTTAAGTAATCTATCATTTTTACGTTGTAGTGATGTTAAACATTAAAAAACTTTGGGCTTCGTACGAGCTTAACCCGCCTATTGCCTGCTAAATCATTTTTGGAAAAAACGACTTTTAATTATAACTAACTTTGAATTTATATTCAAGTTGCGAGTTATAAAAATAGAAATGCTGAATAATATTATTCAGCATTTCTAATAACATATTAGTTGCTTTCGCCGCTTGTCTGATTATTTTCGTCTTTAAGCAAATCTTTTCTGCTCAATGAAAGCTTTCCGTTTTCTACTTTAATTAATTTTACGGTAACTTTATCGCCTTCTTTGTAGTAATCAGTTACTTTGTTTACTCTCTTGTTGTCAATTTGGGAAATATGAAGTAATCCTTCTTTCCCAGGAATGATTTCAACAAATGCTCCGAATTCCATTATTTTAGTGATAGTTCCTTCATAGACTTCGCCTACTTCAGGAGTAGCTGTCATTCTCTTTATATACTCTTTGCACTTTGTAGCGTTTTCTCTGTTTGGAGAAGCGATATTCAACGTTCCGTCGTCTTCTATATTAATATCGACTCCGAATGTACGCTGCATGCCCTGAATAGTTTTTCCGCCAGGACCGATTATTAATCCGATCTGATCGGTTTCAACTTTCATAGTGATTAAGCTTGGAGCATAAGGAGAAACAGTTTCGCGAGGAGCGCTTATAGCCTGATTCATAATGCCAAGTATATGAGCTCTGCCTTCTTTTGCCTGAGCTAAAGCCGTTTCCATAATTTCAAATGGTATACCCTGAATTTTGATATCCATCTGGAATGCCGTAATTCCGTCTTCGGTTCCTGCAACTTTAAAGTCCATATCGCCTAAGTGATCTTCGTTTCCTAAGATATCAGAAAGAACTGCATAATCGTTTCCTTCTTTTACCAAGCCCATTGCAATGCCTGCAACAGCTTTAGGAACCGGAACGCCTGCGTCCATTAATGCTAATGAGCCTGCGCAAACAGTAGCCATTGAAGACGATCCGTTAGATTCAAGAATATCTGAAATTACTCTTACTGTGTAAGGGAAAGCTTCAGCTGCCGGAATCATAACTTTAAGAGCGCGTTCTGCTAAATTTCCATGACCAATTTCTCTTCTGCCAACGCCGGACATACGACCAACTTCGCCAACGCTGAATGGAGGAAAATTATAATGAAGAAGAAACTTCTTTGTATATTCTTCTCTCAAACCGTCAATAATCTGTTCGTCATTTTTAGTGCCCAAAGTAACAGTTGTAAGGCTTTGGGTTTCGCCTCTGGTGAACAATGCAGAACCGTGAGTTCTTGGAAGCAATCCAAGTTCAACGGTTATTGGTCTGATTTGTTTTGTGTTTCTTCCGTCTAATCTTAAACCTTCTGAAAGGATTCTCTTTCTCATCAAATCCTTTTCGATGTCGTGAAGAATTGCGCCGATAACTTTTTCCTGTTCAGGATATTTTTCTGCAAGAGCGGCTTTAACTTCATCGCCTAAAGCTTTGTTAGCGTCTGATCTTTCTTCTTTTGCAAGAACAGTAGATACGATTTTGCTATATTTTTCTTTCGCTAAATCTTCAACGTCCTTAACAAGAATTTCGTCCAACTTAACTTCTTCAACAACGCGTTTAGCTTTTCCAACAGCTGCTTTCAGCTCATTCTGGAGGTCTACAATTTTACCGATTTCTTTTTGAGCAAAGCTCAAAGCTTCAAGTAAAACAGCTTCGCTTATTTCTTTAGCTTCGCCTTCAACCATCATAATTGAGTCAGTTGTTCCGGCAACTACAAGTTCCATCTCGCTTACTGCAAGCTGCTGATGAGTTGGGTTTACAATAAACTGACCGTCAATTCTGCCTATTCTTACTTCGGCGATAGGTCCATCGAAGGGAATATCCGAAATAGCTAATGCGGCTGAAGCGCCAACAGCGGCTAAAACGTCTGAATCGTTTTCGCCGTCATACGAAAAAACAAACGCAATAATCTGAGTTTCGTTTTTGTATGCGCTTGGGAAAAGAGGACGGATAGGTCTATCCACTAATCTGGAGCTTAAAATTTCCTTTTCAGTTGGGCGTCCTTCTCTCTTCATAAACCCGCCCGGAAACTTTCCGGCTGCTGAGGTTTTTTCTCTGTATTCCACCTGTAGAGGGAAGAAATCCTGATCTTCTTTTGCTTCTGCAGCAGCTACGGCTGTAACCAACACCATTGTGTCGCCGTAACGAACCATTACTGCTCCGTTTGCCTGTTTTGCGTATCTTCCAGTCTCTATCGAAAGGACTTTACCGCCTATTTCAACTTCTTTGGTAATAACCATTTAATTAACCTTTATTTTCTAATATTCAATTCTTTAATTATCGTTCTATATCTCGCAATATCTTTTGCGGCTAAGTAATCAAGAAGTCTTCTTCTTTTTCCTACCATCATCAACAACCCTCTGCGGGAGTGGTGATCTTTTTTGTGAACGTTAAAATGCTCTGTAAGATCATTTATGCGTTTTGTTAATAATGCGACCTGGACTTCAGCTTTTCCGGAATCTTTATCGTTTTCTCCGAATTTCGTTATTATTTCCAGTTTTTCTTCTTTTGTCATTTTATCTGTCTCCTTTGTTTGTATGATATAACCCCAGAAACAACCAGGGTCAATTAATTTAACTTAAAATTTCTCTGCTTTTTTCTTTATCGGCTTTTATTTGCTCAATCAATTCTTCTTTTGAAGAAAATTTCTTTTCGCCTCTAAGCCTTTCTACAAATTCTACTTCTATTTTTTTGCCGTAAATATCTTCGTCAAAATCTAATATATGAACTTCCGGCAAAATACTATCGTCATTTTTAAATGTAGGGCGTTTGCCAATATTAATTACGCCTTTAAGTTTTCGGCCTTCCAGCAAAACATTAACTGCATAAATTCCAATTTCAGGAATAAGTTTATTGGCTTCTATATTCCCTATATTAGCCGTAGGAAAACCTAACGTACGGCCTCTTTTTTCTCCGTCTATAACTGTTCCGCCAAGCGTATATTTTCTTCCAAGAAACAGATTTGCCAGCCTGATATCTCCATTATTAAGAGCTTCTCTTATTTTTGAACTGCTGACTATCTTCCCTTCTACAGTGATAGCTTCAACGGGAACTACAGTAAATCCATATTCAAGACCAATGGATTTTAATTTCTTTTCGTCGCCGTCTCTGTCTTTGCCAAATCTATGGTCATGCCCAATAATAATTTCTTTAACATTGAGCTTATTTATCAAATATTCTTTAACAAACGTTTCAGACGAAAGAGCCGCGAATTCTTTTGTAAAGTTGATAACCCATAAAGCGTCAATTCCGGTTTGACGGAATAAATTTGTTTTTTCATCAAAAGTACTTAAAAGCGACACGGGCGGATATACGTTGAATATTGTCCGCGGGTGAGGATTAAAAGTAATTACTACGCTTCTGCAATTATTCTTTTTTGCGCTTTCTTTAAGCTTGTCAATTATTCTTCTGTGCCCAATATGAAGTCCGTCAAAAGTTCCAATTGTTACAACCGAATCTATGTCGCTGGATATATCATCGAAATCGTGTATTATGTTCATCCTTTACAATAAAAAAAAGATTAATCTTTAAATATAGTTCTTTAAAAGATTAAAATGAAATCATTCCACGCCGTCTCTTATTTTTGCCCTTTGGGTAAATTCTTCGATACTAAGCGCATTTTCCACAGAATACTCGCCTATTTTAGTCCGCCGTAAGCTGCTAAGAAAGGCTCCGCATCCAAGCTTTTTGCCAAAATCGTCGGCTATCACGCGGATATAAGTTCCTTTAGAGCAGTCAATTTCAAAAAAAACATCGGGCAGGCTTATAGTCACTTCAAACTTGGAAATAGTAATTGGCCGTAAAGCGCGTTCAATTGATTCTCCCTTGCGAGCATAATCGTAAAGCCGCCGCCCCTGAAATTTAACCGCAGAATACATTGGCGGAGTCTGGAACGATTCGCCTAAAAATGTATCTCTAACGGCAAGAATTTTTTCTTCCGTAATTCCGTCAATTGGTTTAATTTCTGTAAATTCCGTTTCCGAATCCATTGAAGGGGTGGTTTTGCCAAGCGTGAAGGAGCCCGTATAAGTTTTTGTTAAATCCTGAAAACTTGTTATTGCCTTTGTTTTTTTCCCGGTGCAAATAATCAAGAGTCCGCTTGCCCTGGGGTCAAGCGTGCCGGCATGACCTACTTTTTTTACGCAGGCTGCTTTTCTTACATGATACACAGCCTTAAATGAAGAAAAATCAAGCGGTTTGTCAATCAGGATAGCTTCGCCGGTTAAAAAGTTCAAACCGGAGAAATCAATCGTTTCCTTTGTTATCATTTTCGTGAATCTTTTTAATCAAGTTCTCTATTTTTTCAACGTAGTCTAATGTGTCGTCTATAAAAAACTTTATTTCCGGAACAAATTTAAGCGTCATTTTTGATGCTAGTTCCGAACGTATAAATTTTGTAAGAACTTCTATCTTTTCTAATGTAGAAGCTCTTTTTTCTTTTTCATATACCGATATATATATATTTGCGATCTTAAGATCGGGACTGACCTTAACAGAAGTTACCGTGACCAGACCTAAATCCCGATCGCGCAACTTATTAAGAAAGATCAGACTGATTTCTTCTTTTATCTGATTAGCTACTTTATCTATTCTATGCGACATTTTAACAACGCTTTTATTTTATTACGGTAACGATACAAGTTTCTTTTTAGTTTCAATCACTTTATACGCTTCTATTATATCGCCTATTTTCAGGTCGTTATAATTTGAAATACTCAGACCGCACTCATAACCGGCGTCAACTTCGCGCACGTCGTCTTTAAATCTCTTAAGAGTTCCAATTTCGCCTTCTGCTATAATAATTCCGTTTCTGATTAGTCTTATTTTATTGTTTCTTGTTATTTTACCTTCAAGAACATAGCAGCCGCCTACTGTTCCGGCTTTTGGCACTTTGAATGTTTCTCTTACTTCAAGCGATCCGCATATCTCTTCGGAAAGAATTGGTGATAACAATCCTTCAAGAGCCGATTTAACTTCGTTAATAGCGTCATAAATTACGCTATACAAACGGATATCTACTTTTTGATTTTCTGCAAGTTTTCTTGCGTTCAAATTCGGTCTTACATGGAACCCGATTATAATTGCGTTTGAAGCCTCTGCAAGCAATACGTCGCCTTCAGATATTCCGCCTACGCCTCTGTGAATTACTCTTACTATTACTTCTTCATTAGATAATTTCATTAACGAATCAGACAGAGCTTCAACAGAACCGTCCACATCGCCCTTAACAATCAACGGCAGTTCTTTTACGCCGCCTATGCTGATTTGCTGAGCAATTTCATCCAAGGTAACATGATGCACTTGTTTCTGATCCTGCTCGCGTTTAAGCTGCTGACGTTTTAAGCTTATTTCTCTTGCTACTCTTTCAGACTCGACCGCTACAAAAACGTCGCCTGCCTGAGGAGCGCCTTCAAAGCCTATAACAAGCACAGGAGTAGAAGGATAAGCCTCTAATACTTTCTTCCCTCTTTCGTCAAACATTGCTCTAACTTTACCAAAGTGAATTCCAGCTACAAACGGATCGCCTATTTTCAGCGTTCCTTTTTGAACCAATATTGTGCCTGTAATTCCTCTGCCTTTATCAAGTTCAGCCTCGACCACCGCGCCTCTTGCCAATCTGTCAGGATTAGCTCTAAGATCAAGCACGTCGGCTTCAAGAAGAATTTTTTCTAACAACAGGTCTACGTTTAAACCGCTTTTTGCCGATATTTCAACGCATTGGTATTTGCCGCCCCAGTCTTCTACTAGGACGTTTCTTTCAGCTAATTGCTGTTTAATTCTTTCCGGATTTGCGCCCGGTTTATCAATTTTATTTATTGCTATAACAATTGGCACGCTTGCTGCAAGCGCGTGGCTTAAAGCTTCAACCGTCTGAGGCATCACTGCGTCGTCTGCCGCGATAACTAATACTACTATATCCGTTAACTGAGCTCCTCTGGCTCTCATTGCGGTAAACGCTTCGTGCCCGGGAGTATCAAGGAATGTAATATCTTTATTTTCGCCAACTATTACTTTGTATGCGCCTATGTGCTGAGTAATACCGCCAGACTCGCCCGCAACAACGTTTGTGCTTCTTATATAATCAAGCAAAGACGTTTTACCATGATCTACATGCCCCATAATTGTAACTACAGGGGAACGGTGAACTTTTTCTTCTTCGGTATCTTCTATATCTTCAAGCGCTACAGCAGTATATTCTTTTTCAAATTCTACTTCAAATCCAAATTCATCGGCTACAACGGTAATAGTATCAACGTCCAGTCTCTGGTTAATAGAAACCATCAATCCTAACCCGATACACTTTGCAATTACGTTGCTCACCGGAACTTCCATAAGGTTGGCAAGTTCATTAACGGCAATAAATTCGGTTACCCGTATTTTATTTCCTTCAAGCAGTTTCATTTCCTGCCGTTTTTCTTCAAACTCTTCGCGTTCTTTTTTCTTTTTTCTACGGAAAATTGCGCGTCCTGATGGAACTGTATCATCCATACTCAAAAGAGTTTTTCTTATTGCTTCCTCAACCTCTTTCTGGTCAATTTCAAACTTTTTAACCCGTTTTTTCTTTTTAGCAATTGGCAGTTCTTCTGGCGTTCCATCTGCTTTTTTCTTTACTGCTTTTGGTTTCTTTTTCTTCTTTACCTGATCCGCAGAGCCCCCAGTTGCGCCTCCTGCGTTTGTTGGATGAGATCCAGGACCGTGTGCAGGATTATGATTCTGGTTATTATGAGGATGCTGATCGTTCTTATTTCCGTTTTCTTTTCCGTTTGAGTCTTTTGATTTTTCGGGCTTCTTCTCGTTTAGATCAATCATGCCTACTACTGTAAGTCCTTTTTTTCTGTGGCTCTGTTTCTCTACCGGAGACATAAATCTCTTAACTGGAGGCGGTGGAGGAGCTACAGGAGGAACCGGAGCTTTTACAGGTTCAGGTTTTTCTACAGCTTTTGGCTGTTCTGGAACATTAATTTCTTTCTTCTCTTCTTGCGCTACAACCGGTTTTACTTCCGGTTCTGCAACAACTGGAGTTACAGGCTGGCTTGGCTGAATATTGACTACCGGAGCAGGTTGTTGTTCCGTTACCGGAGGCGCTGCTATTGGAGCGGCTTCCGCTGCAACTGCAGGCGGCTCTTCAGCTTTTACCGGAGGCTGTTCCGTCTCTGCTTTTACTTCAACTGCCGGAGCCTCTGGAACTTCCTGAGTTTCTACTGCGGCAGGAGCTTCAGCTTCCTGAACTTCTTCTTGAATAATTTCTACAGGCGTTTCTACTTCGGCTTCCGGAGCTTCAACTTCAGAATCGTTTTCTTCGGCTGCAGGAGCGTCGTCTTTATCAGATCTCTTTTTGTTAAACTCCGCAATCTTTTTGAAGTGTCTTTCCGCCTTTTCAATATCCTTCTTATAATGATCATTTATTGACGTGATCATTTCATCGGTCAATATAGATTGAATAGTCTTTATTTCGAAATTTTTCTTTCGAAGGAAATCCATCAATGTATCAACCGAAAGATTGTATTCGGAAGCTAACTTGTATAACCGTATTTTTTTTGATTTGCTTTCTTCAGCCATAATTTTGTGTACCTGTAGTAAAAAACTATTCTTCGTCTTCAAACTGAGATTTTATGATTTCGAGTATCTCTTTTATTTTTGCTTCGTCGAATTCTTCAATTTCTTTCAATTTTTCCGGTCCGGCTGTTAATACTTCAACTGCCGTATCGTACCGGTGATTAATTAAGATTTCGTAAACTTCCGCTCCGAGATGTTCCTTAAGGTCTATCAGCTCGATATCCTCGTCATATTCTTCGTATGGCTTCTCTTCTCTCAGCACTTCAATTTCGTAGCCTGTAAGCTTCATTGCAAGACGGATGTTCACGCCGTTTCTGCCGACAATCAGAGATATCTGATCGCTATCTGCCGAAACTACCGCTTTTTTTGTTTTTGTATTTACGTCAATTTTCTTGAGTTTTGCCGGAGCCAAAGCTCTTTCTATAGCTTTTACCGGATCGCTCACATAATTGATAACGTCTATATTTTCGTTATTCAATTCTCTTACAATTGCATGAATTCTTACGCCTTTCATACCGACGCATGCGCCTACGGCGTCAATTCTCTTATCCTGCGATTCTACTGCTACTTTAGCTCTTTCGCCGGGTTCGCGGGCAATTGCCTTAATCTCTATAATGCCGTCATAAATTTCAGGTATTTCAATTTCAAATAATCTACGCAGAAACATATTATCAGAACGGGAAATAATAATTGAAGGACTGCTTGTTCCTTTGCTTACTTCCTTTACTATTGCGCGGATTGTTTCTCCCTTTTTGTATTTCTCAAATGGGATTTGTTCGTTTCTTGGCAGCAACAGTTCGTTCTTGTTATGATTAACAAGAATATCGTTCTTCTTAATCTGATAAATATCGCCTACTACAATTTCTCCGAGTAGTTCTTTGTACTCGTTATAAATAAGGTCTTTTTCAATTTCTCTTATTCTCTGGTTCAGATTTTGTCTGGCCAAAGTGATTAATCTTCTACCAAAAGTAATCAGTTCAAGTTTTTCCACATAGTCGTCGCCCACGTCAAGGTCGTCGTCATTACCGCGTTTATTTACTTCTTCCAGACTTACTTCTAAGTTCGGGTCTGTAACTTCTTCAACAATTGCTCTTTCGAGGAAGATTTCAATATCGCCGCGATCCATATTTACAACTACGTCGTATTTGGCCTCTTCGCCATATTTTTTTCTTACCAGAAGACCGAAAATTTCTTCGATGATTCCGGCTAATACGTCTTTATCAACCCCTTTTTCCCGCACCATTTGGGAAAAGGACTCAACAATCTCAGAATTCATAAAATTCCTCCATCAGGAAAAACTAATTAGAACTTTAGCTTTATTTATTTTATTAAAATTAATTTTTATTTCTTCTTTTTTTACCCAGAATACGAGCGTATCCGGCTCTTCAATCGATTCCAATTTTCCGGTAAACTCTTTAGCTTCCCCATTTTCAGTATATTCTACTTCAAATTTTCTGCCGATATGTTTGGGGTATTGTAATAAGAATTTCAGCGGTCTGTCAATTCCGGGAGATGATATCTCCAGCCGGAATGAAGGAGCGTCGGGCATTTCTTCTAAACGATCCCCGATTTCCCTGCTGATTTCAGCGCATAGATCCGCGGTTACGTCTTTTTCGCCGTCAATAAAGAATTGTACAACCTTGCTTCCTCTTTCGCCTCTAAAGACAGGCTCAATCAAAACGCAGTTGTTTTTTTCTATTGCGGTTTCGGCAATTTCTAAGATATTTTTTTCTATTGTATTCATAAAACAAAAATCGCCCTTTTTTAGGGCGAATTAGAGTTATCTAAATTAACGCTTTTTTTAACGATTAGCAAGTTATTTTAGTTAATTGAAGCTTCTCGCAGTTTTTTACGCCTATCTACATTTCTAAACTAACATATTTATTTTAAAATAACGAATGAAGTTTTAATTATTTAATTTTGCTTTTTTGTACCGCAGGCGCCGGCTAATAGACATAATATCCTTATTAAACGCCCTATATAAACAGGTCATACCTGCGAAAGCAGGCATCTAAAGTTCAACATTAGACAGAGATTCTCGCTCCTCCGACAACTGCCAAACTGAGCGAATTGCCTCAGTTCTTGCTTTTGATAGTTTCCCTTAAATTGCTGACGCGGTTAATCAGATCCATCCTCTTATCGCGTTCATTTTCATTTTTTAGCAGTTTGTTAATTTCTATAAATTCTTTTACCGGAGCTTTATACTCGTCAGAATTAACAAACTCCGCAAGCCATTCTATATACTGGCTTGTAGACAGCACTTTGCAGTTCTCCGCTATTGATTGAGCATAATCAATTTCTTCACAATTAAAGGATTCGCATTTATCAATCTGGGCTATTGACCTACCGATCATCAGTCCATGCAGATAAACGTTTTGGAAAGCGGTTTCAATTGTGCAAATCTTACAATCTTCAATTTTCCCTGTTGCATAGAACGCTACAGCCCAGTCTAATGACAGCTCTGGGACGCCCCAGTCATCCGGAAAATTTTTATAAAACCATTTTCTGTAAGTCAACGCGCCCTGATAATCTGCGATCTTAAGATATAAATCGGCAATAGCATAACGCGCGCCGACGCTGTCGTCAAATCCGCCGAATTGTCTTTTACCTGCAAACAGCCCCGCCCGTCTTCTTTTTATAGACTCTCTTATTTTATTAATCTGATTTTCTGTCATTGCATTCTTTGTGTTGTGCCGAGCTATATAGCATTACTATTTTTATCATCTGTCTAAATATACGGAGTTTTAAATGGCTTTACTCAAAAGTAATAAAAAAATTCATTCAATAGATTTTCTTAATTAGCATTTACTAATTAATCTTATCGGCGTCTGTTAATCTTTTATTTATAAAATTAATTAATCTGCCAACTTCAGGCGAAGCGTTTTCGATTTTATTTAGCCGATAGAAATTACATATCAAAGCAACTAAGTTTTGCTCTATGCCTATCGAAGCATTGACGCCATCTGCAAATTCAGCCCTTGACGATTTCGGAAAAGCAAGATTGTTAAATACTGCAAGAGTCATTGTATAAATACTGTCTTTGTCCGATCTGGATAGTTTAGAAGCTCTTCTTTTTTCAATGAAGTTCTTTATTCTGCCACCATTAGCAGTCTGGACTAATTTAGATTGAATGACTATAATGCTATCTTTGGCATTTTCTAAATTAACATTGAATGAAGAATCCCATGGAGCTCCCCATACATTAAAATGCATTGACCAGTTTGCATTCCTTTCAATTAATGTTTTTTTAGTTTTAGAGTCGTTACACCCCAATAATGTAACGAGAAGTATAAATATTAATAAGTGTTTCATATAGTTTATTACTCATATCCGCAATACTGCGCATAGTCTTCTTTAATTTCATTATCTAAATATTACTTAAAGGGAATCACATCGTAGCTTTTTCATATCATATTTCCGCCAACAATCCCACACAATTGTCGTCCCTCTGGAATACTTCTGTAATTTTATGCGGGGTTACATAATTCCCGTGTTTAACTTAAAGAAATGGTTTGTAATGTCAATTAATTATTTTTTTGTTTTTGGCAAAAATAATTCTTTTAAAGGACGGACAGGGGTGTCCGTCCTACAAGTTTATATTGATTTTTTTTCCAACCATTCGAAGGTTTTTACTAATTACAATTTACTGTCGCGCTGTAGTTTGCTGTTTTTATATCCGTACATAAAATAGAACACAAGTCCTATTAACAGCCATAAAC
This sequence comes from Ignavibacteriales bacterium UBA1304, assembly GCA_002307295.1. Lineage (GTDB taxonomy): Bacteria > Bacteroidota > Ignavibacteria > Ignavibacteriales > Ignavibacteriaceae > UBA1304. The sequence continues at coordinate 67,735 of DBTY01000020.1, read as the reverse complement.
CAAATCTTATCCATGTAACAGACGGGAGTCCCGTCATAAGATATACGCAGGATATTACTCCTAATATTGGCACAACTGGAACAAAGGGAGTGCGGAACCCTCGGGGTCTGTCCGGCTCGCGTTTGCGCAGCACAATTATTCCAATGCAGACAAGAGAAAACGCAAACAGCGTGCCTATATTTGTAAGGTCTACCATTTCGTCAATGCTGGTAAACATTGACGTTACCCCTACAGCCACTCCTGTTAATATAGTTGAAACATACGGCGTACGGTATTTGGGATGAACCTTGGAAAATACTTTTGGCAAAAGTCCGTCGCGCGACATTGAGAAAAATATCCTCGGCTGCCCCAGCTGAAAAACCAACAGCACCGCAGTGTGGGCAATAATAGAACCGAAAGCCACTATGCCTACAAACAGATTCCCCCACTTTTCTATATTGGCATATTGCAAAGCAAGAGTAAGCGGCTCGGCCTGCTGCGTAGCAAGTTTTTTAACTAAATCGTGATAAGGAATAATTCCCGTAAACACGGCCGCCACTACAATATATATAATTGTGCAAATAATCAGAGAGCCTATTATGCCAATAGGCAGATCGCGCTTAGGATTTTTAACCTCCTCCGCCACGGTGGAAACGGCGTCAAAACCGATATAGGCAAAAAATACAATTGCGGCTCCAGCCTGAATCCCCGCCCAGCCGTTGGGCGCAAAGGGAGTCCAGTTTTGCGGTTTAACATAATAGAACCCCACAAAAACAAAAAAGCCAAGCACAATAAGCTTAAGCAGCACCATAAACGAATTCAGATTTGCGCTTTTACGTATGCCCATAACAAGTATTATAGTTATAAGCGTAACAATCAGCGCCGCTGGTAAATTAAATATGATTGGGACGCCAAAGATATGCGGAGCGTTTTGATAGAGCCCGGGAATTTTAAGCGCGGTCCGGTAATCGGTAGAAACCCAGTCCGGTATCATAATGCCAAACCCGGCTACAAATGTTTTAAAATAATTAGCCCAGCTGATAGCCACGGCAACGTTGCCCACGGCGTACTCAATAATTAAATCCCAGCCGATTATCCAGGCGATAATTTCGCCAAAAGAATTGTAAGAGTAGGTATAAGCGCTGCCGGAAATGGGCACCATAGCGGCAAACTCGGCGTAGCAAAGAGCGGCAAAACCGCAGGCTACGGCAGTAAGAACAAACGAAACCATAAGAGCGGGTCCGGCGCCTGGCCGGGAAAGGTCTCCCGCAGCGGCTGTGCCAATTGTGGCAAAAATGCCCGCGCCAATAATAGCCCCTATTCCAAGCATCACAACGTCAAAAGCGCCAATTGTGCGTTTCAACTTTTGCGATTCATCTTCGCCAGAACTCATTATCTGGTCGATACTTTTTTTCCTGAAAAGTTGTGTAATCAATGTGTTATGTTTTTTGGGTTTAAATTAATAGGAAAGTAATTCTTGTTTTTTGGAAGCAATAATTACTATAGTTAATTAAAAATCCTAATCATAGACTACCTTCAAGAAGCCAACGGCAAAGCGCCGTAAATGCGGAGATCCCCACAGATAAGAGAATAGCTTTTCCGCTAAAGCCGAAGCGCAAACTAAGTTTACATTTATCAATAATTATACAAATTATTGAGAATTAATGCAAACGGATTTTTATTTATTTCAATATTTTTCCGTTATTTCCGAAACTGATAGGCCGCAAATTCTTTAGTTATTGAGGCGCTATGAAAATATCGTTTAAGTTTATAAGGTTTTTGCGTTCGTAGAGCAGGCGTTTTGGGGAAGGTTATGTATAAAAAAAAGCCCGGTTAAAAACCGGGCTTGGATAAAACTATGCTGCTTAGAAAAATCTATTAATATATTTTTTCTAACTTGGAATCTTTGAAATAATGCAATAGAATTTCATCAAACTGAAATCCTTTATTAGCCATAACCGCCGCGCCAATCTGGCATAACCCCACTCCATGCCCCCAGCCTGCGCCAACAAGAACAAATTTTTGAGGGATGCCGTTTAGAATGCCTGATTTTTTAACTATAAATGCAGAACTGTAAAGATGCGATTTTGATAAAGTTCTTCTTATCTCAAGCTCTTTGCCAATTATCAAAGTTTTCTTTGTGCCGACTATTTTTAGCTTTATCAACCGGGCCGATAAGCCTCTTTCAACCGGAATAAGATCGATAATTTCTCCAAAATCTATACCGCTCTTTTCCTTAATTAAATTTGATAATTCCGCCTGAGTAAATTCAGTTTTCCATCTGTAAAAATCTGTTGTCTCCTGATCGTAATCTAATAAAATCTGGGAGAGAATTTTTTTATCGGTAGTGTTGCAGTAAGCCGGAGGATTAGCTTCAATCCATTTTACCGCATTTTCTTCTTTTGAAAAATCGAGACTTAAGTTTTCAGGTTCGTATTTGTGATCTATAATTCTTGTAAGGTAAGGATATTTGACTGGCTCCCATACGTTTTCAAAGGACTCAGAAACGCCGCCGCAGGATTTAGAAAAACGGGCGTCGCAGATATTTCCTTCAGACGTTAAAACCATGCCGGCTGTTTCTTTAATGGCAGCTTTTGCCACGTCGGTAAATACTTTAGTAATTCCCTGATATCGTTGACAATGGTCGTCTGCGCATACGTCAAAATGAGTGTGATCCTCTCTGTCATACCATTTAATAAGCTCGTCTTCCGTCTGGAAAACAGTCTGGTAAGAAGTTTTTTCTTTTTTCAGTTCGTTCGATTTTTGAATCTGAGCTAAAAGCCAGCTGCGCGAAATAATAGCGTGAGCTTTAAGCAGCTGCAAAGAACATTTTGCGCTCATCTCCGAAGAAATTACGCTAACTAAATATTTTTCAACTGGAACCACATTAATTGCGGTGATTTTATCTCCTTCTTTAAGAAGCTTAAGAGCGCCGTTAAATCTTTGTTTTTCTTTGCGTTCCCAATGAAATTTAACGCCGATAGTAACTTCTTTAAGCAAAAATGAGTCCGTATTTGGATTTTCCGGCTCAAAAACAATTTCATCGGAAATTTCTATTTTTTCGTCGCCCCTTACGCAGATAATTCTGCCGTCCACAATGCGCGCATTAAAGGAACCGCTAAACGGATGTAAAAATCCGGACGATTTATAATCGCCGTATAGTTCAAAATTCAACTCTTCTTCCGAAAGGATTCCAACGCTTATTTTTGGTTCATTCATAGTTTTACATTTCTTATTAAGTTGACAATAAATATATTTCTTTAGTTAAAATATAAGAATTAAGTTTCTCATATTGTATTCAATTATTTAACTTTTTTTTCATTAATACTCTGATTTTTAAAATTGGATAAAGTACAGAAAATATTAACGTATTTAATCGCCTTTACGTGCATGTTATTTCTGTTTAAAATAACAGACGTATTAAAAATAAACGGCATACAGATTATTAGTTATGCTTTAATCTTTTACGGTATAAGCGCCGTATATCTTTCTTTTGGCGAAAATCAGCGCGAGGTTCTTCTTTCCGGCATTGGCGTTTTTTGCGCGGGGCTTGTTTTATTTTTAGAAAACAACTTCTATTTTATTAATATAAGGCAATTGCTTATCCCTTCTATAGTTATGATGCTATCTGTAGCGGCGTTTATGCTCTATTTAGACGGATGGAAAAACCGCATTTTGCTTTATATTTCCGCCGGATTATTAATAGTAACTCTTGTTATTGCAAAAATCTGGGGCATACTTGGATTTTCCCCAATTTTTTATGCTATCTGGGTTATAATACTTAGTTATTGGCCTGTTGCTTTGATTTTTGCGCTTGTAATTTTGCTGTTAAGAGAGCATAACGTTAAATAGTTACTTTGCTTCTCCGGTAAGATAAATATTTGATGAAGGAGCAGTTGCGTTTCCGCCGGAATTTTCCTGAGTTAAGACAAATGCTACGCTTTTGTCTTTATCAATTACCGGCAGTTTTGGGATAGGTTCAATATTTACGGTTCCCTTTGGTTTAAATTCGCCAAGCGAAATAAACTCTTCCGCAATTTTTGCCCACAGATGATAAGTTTTATTTGCCGCCGGTTCCGGAATGTCGGCATATTCAAAATAAGCTATTTTAAGATCGTAGCTCATAAATATTTTGCCATATCCTGAAGCGTTTTGTTTAACAGGCGTAAGATCGGCTGTTTTATAATTTTTTGAAGTAACGATTGAAAGAATATCGGCTCCGGCGTCTGATCTCATAGAAATTGTGTTCACCTGCCTGCGTAAATCTTCCAGTTCGCGTTTATTTCTGTTTAGCTGATTATAGATAAAGTATATTGCGGCTCCAAGCGCAATAACTACGAGCAGTAAAAATATGACCATGCTCCATAAACCTTTGCGTCCTCTGGGCTTTGGGAGAGCAGATTCATCATCGCCGCCGGATAATCTTTCAAGTATCGGGTTTTTCGCAGGTTCGGAAGTTTCAGTAGGCGCAACCGCCTCCTGTTTTTCTTCAGCAGAATCAGCGTTTTCAGCTACTGTTTGAGTTTCTTCTGCCGCTTCTTCGGCTAAAGGAGCCTGTTCTTCTACAGGATCTGCATTTGGCAGCTCAGGTTCAGGCGCAGGGATTACAGGTTCTGAAATTTCTTCAGGGCTGAATCCTTTTGCGTCGTTAATAATTTCCTGTTTAAACTCTTCGCTGTTTACGTCTTGCGGTTGTTCACTTTGCGCCATAATGCTCTCAAGGTCTTCCTGACTGATATTCCCAATCGGGTCGGAAGAATTTTCAGCTTCCTGGTTATTTGAAGATAAAATTTCTTCTACGGGAAGAGGCGCCAGTTCTTCAACCGCCGGAATAACAGGAGCTTCTTCCAAAGGGGGGATTACTCTTGTCCGCCGTCTTTCGTCTATTATTGTTTTTCTTCTTTCATCTCTTATTCGGTAAAGCTTTCTTGCAACTTTGTCTTTCAACTTAGCCGGGGGATTTTCTAAATTCAGAATAGATGGAAGCAGAGCGGCAAGATTTTGATATTCGCCAAGTTCAGCCCATTCAAATTCGCTGCCGGATTTAAGATAGCTTTTTAATTCTTTAACGTCCTGGTTGTTAAGGCTGCCTAAAGCATATGCATGCAATAAATTGTAAAAAGGACTATTTGCCATTAAGCGTCTCCTTTTATTAGGTTATCCCGCAGGTTTGTCATAGCTACAGTCAGTTTCGATTTAACCGTTTGAACGGGGATTTTCAGTCTTTCGGCTATTTCGCTTTCGTTTAGTCCTTCGTAATAACCAAGGTAAATAACATACTGCTGAGCGTCTGTAAGCTGGTTAAGAGCTTTTTCTACTTTTTCGCGGATTCCAATTGCGGTCTGTAAATCAAGGATATCTATGCTCTGAGAAAGCTGCGGTAATATATAAAGGTCTTCATACTGCTCGTCGTACTCTTCAAACTGCTCCGGATTTGCGCCGTTTCTTTTAATTACGTCCAACGCTTTATTTCTGGCAAGCGTTATCAGCCATGTATAGGGGCTGCCGGACGTAAAATCGAAATGATGCACTTTCCGCCAAATTATTACAAAAATATCCGTCAACACTTCTTCAGCAACGGACGGATCTGATACAATTTTTTTGACGAGGGTATATATAAGCGGCGAATAGCGGTTATATAACGCTTCCAACGCTTTTGAATCATAGTTAGCTACTCTTTGAAGCAACTCCAGATCGGTATAAGATTGATTTGCCGCCAAGGCTTCCTATCCTTTATATATTTGTTGGTATTTGCAAATGTAAAACTAACGGGATAAAAAATCAATCTATTCCGTAAATAAATTAATATTTGTACTTATTGCGCGATTTTAGAACCGAAGACATATTCAATAGAGCCCAGTTTACAAGATTTTTTATATGAGGTAAAAGGCTTATTCCCATTTCGGTCAGCTTATACTCTACTCGGGGCGGAATTTCGGGATAGATTTTTCTTGCTACCAATCCGTCCGCCTCTAAAGTACGCAAAGTAACCGTAAGCATTTTTTGAGATATATCGTCAATTGCGCGGTTAATTTCGTTAAACCGCATAGTGTTTTCGTCCCCGAGCGTAATAATTACAAGCAGGGACCATTTATCGCCAAAGCGGTCTAATACGTTTCTTACCGGGCATTTTTTTAAATTGCAAATATTTTGTTTTTTCTCTTCTGTTAATCCAACCGATTTCTGCATTTCTTTCCTTTTGGTAAGCGTCTTACTTTTTTGCGCCTTCTTGACGCAGGCCGATTTATTATTTATTTTTCGGTTACTAAAAGTAAGTTATTTACTTTTACTTTGCAACTTTATTTTGGTTATATACTATACATTATTAATTTTATAATTAAAGGAGTACGAGATGAGTTTAATGAAAGCGGTTAGGATTTACAAATACGGCGGTATTGAAGAACTAAAATATGAAGACGCCCCAGTCCCTCAAATTAAACCGAACGAGGTTCTTGTTAAAATTAAAGCCGCGGGAATTAACCCTGTGGAAGTTTCGATAAGAGAAGGGAAATTTGCTTCTTTCATTCCGGTTGACTTCCCTTATATTTTAGGTTACGACGCCGCCGGAGTAGTAGAAGAAACAGGCGCTGACGTAACAACGCTTAAAGCGGGGGACGAGGTTTATGGGTATTTGCGTTTTGGTTCAAACGGAGCTTACGCGGAATACGCCGCAGTCCCGGCCGAACTGCTTGCGCTTAAACCGAAAAACATTGATTTCATTCACGCCGCGGCAGTTCCAATTACAGGACTAACAATATGGCAGTCATTTTTTGAGCATGCGAACCTGAAAAAAGGAGACCGCGTTTTTATAAACGGCGCTTCCGGAGGAACAGGAGTATTCGCCATACAAATTGCGCACAATACTGGCGCGTACATAGTCGCGACTTCCTCACCTAAAAACTTTGGCTTTCTTAAAGAGCTTGGAGCCGACGAGACGCTTGATTACAAAAATCTAAATCCAACTGAAATTAAAGAGAAGTTTGATTCCGTTTTAAACCTAGCCGCTATAAGCTCCGATGAAGTAAGTAAACTATATGATTTGCTTAAACCAAACGGAATAATTATTTCCTTAACTTCCGCTCCGGATGAAGCGCTTGCAAAAGCTAAGAACATACGCAGCGTAAGGTTGTCTTCCAGAGGCGACGCCGCGCAGTTAAAACAGTTAGCCGCTTTAATTGAGGCTGGCGTTTTAAAACCGGTAGTATCAGAGACGCTTAATTTGAGCCAGATACAGCTTGCACACGAGGAAATACAATCCAACCACACAAAAGGTAAAATTGTAATAGACGTAGCTTCAGGCATATAAGGCGCAAGCGCTTTATTTATTTTATTTGGGAGCGCGCGGGCTGGGGAGCCCGCGCCACGAATTTAAAAAACTTTATTACTGAGTCGAATGATAAAACAAATGCAATCATTAGCCTTCGACAGGCGCTGGCTCCGTCTGCCGAAATGACTAAGCCATCAAAACAAGACATAGTATTTTATTGCTGGGTCCCTCTGTAAATTAATGCCTGGGTTGCGCCGTTATATCCAATAATAAACACGCTCTTATCTTTCATCCATATTTTTCTTAAACTTGATTGATTGGCTTTACTGTAAAACTGGTTATATATATGCCAACTGCTCCCATTCCAGTGTATTATTAATTCTCTGTCGCCGCAAATAAATACATTATTAGTCGCAGTTCCGCGAACGCAATTCATCATAGAAAGCCCTGTCATATTTTCGATAGGCGCATTATATGGAATATTGGATAACTTCCAATTACCTGCTTTCCCTTCATAACACAATGCGTCTACAAGATATAGTTTATCCGCCGAATACCCCCATGCGCTTACAAAACCGCCGTACAAAGTTGTGCTGTCTGGATTTATTCCCCCCTTAACAATCGTTTGCCATGACAAGCCATCATATTGCAATACAACCCCCTCTCCTGTGCTCTCATGATCTCCAACAGCATAAATATGCTTGCGGTCAAATCCCCAAATATCTCTCAAAGCAAAATTTGTCCCGCTGTTTTGCTTTGTCCAGGTATTCCCGTCGTAATGAAGAATAACCCCATTCCAACCAACAGCAAAAAGATTTGTAGAACTGCTTCCCCAGATTGCAAGCAGTTGGTTATACTGGCTGAATTTCCACGTCGTCCATGTTTTCCCATCCCAATGAGCTATTAAAGAATACGCATTCATATCCACACTATAAAACCCAACAGCCCAAATATCGTTTTCTCCAAAACCGTAAATTCCACATAAAGTGCCTTCAAGATAATCAATGCGTTTCCATGAAACACCGTCCCAGTGGATAATATTTGTTGCTATGTATGGGTTTAATGAAAAGTTTACAAATCCAACTGCATAAACATTATTGATATCAGTTCCCCAAATGTTTTCGAGAAAACACTGCCACACGCCAATTGTATCTACCTGCCATGTAAAGTTATGGCTTGTTGTATCGGCTTCAGGATTTACAGAAACAGAATTCTCCTTTTTACAATTTACATTTAACAGGGCTAAAAGCATAAACGCTAAGACCCAAAGGCTATTTTTCTTCATAATATAATCTCATTTAGTAGTTTAAACCTGCTATCCTAATTTATCTAAAAACAGAACCCGACCCCAAAACGCCACCAGCCTTTGTCTAATGAGCCGCTCTCGTACTGGTAGTCTACTTCGGGAATTATTTTTGTTTTTCCGCTGGGGATAGAGACTCCAAAACCGGCGACGCGGCTTTTATTTATAAAATCGTCCACTGCATCTGACACAAAAGAAAGACCGTCTACAACTCCCCCCACTAAACTATAAAAATTAAAATGGATATACGGCTCAACTCCCTCAATATCTCTGCTAAAGGTAACGCCATATTTCAGGTACGAATATTCCCTGTAAAAATATCCAAAACCTAAATTCAGACTGCAATCAAAATCTGTAAAATCAGCCGGGTTAATTTGTTTCCGCAAAGAAACGTCAAAAACATATGGAGGGAAATAGCGTAAACCTGTTTCAAATTTTAATGGCAGCCCATACGAAAAGCCTATAGAAGGCGAAATAGCAAAATACTTTAACGCCGATTCAGAATTATCAATTTCCATGTGATCGAGTCCCAGGTTTACAGTATAATCGCCTTCAGGCAAAGTTTTACCAGTGTAAAAATTGCTTGAAGAGACGCACCCGTAAAAGCCCGCCATAACAGGCAGAAGAAGAATAATTAATTTAAGTAGTTTTCCCATTTATGTTTCCCGCTCGGTTATTAAAATATTAACGAATAATATGACAAAAAAGCTATAATACTTTAATTGCCATTTTTTTACTGAAGGCGTTTAATTTTAACATAGGAATTCCCTTTCATAAAACCCCGCCCTAATTTTTCTTTCTTACATAAATAAAAAGCAACTCTTATGAACCCCAAAGAGAGAATTTGAAGCGTTTATAAAAATCCCCTGACAGGTCAATAATTTTAGAGCCAGAAAATATCCCTTATATTTTCTAAAAACTGTTTGCAATATTAAAGATAACGCCGTCAAATATCAACAATTAATTGACTTCTACGATGTTTTGCAATGTTATCGGTTCGTCAAACAGGCGCTTTTTAATTGCGAACAAATAAAATCCGTCTTTTTTTATAACCGGACTGTTTTCCAACGATAAACCTGCCGAATATTTTGCAATAAGATTATTGGTCAGCAGATTGTAAACCGATATTTCAGAAGAGTCGGCCTTAATAATGTACTTCTGCCGCTTATATATTTTACCCGGGAACAGCTCTATAAACTGTTTTGAGGAATATTCCGGATTTTCTTCTGGCGATGTTACGCCAATCGTATTTTTTAATTTGAAGAAATAATTATCATCATTTTCGTCTATGCAGTAATTTTCGGTTTTGGCAATATTTTTATAATTGTTAGTCTGACCGCCGCCAATGTCAATATAATTATCAATATCGGGATGATTCAGATAACTAATCCAGCATGAATCCGGAGGCAAATCGGCAGAGCTTATATCAGCGCCGGAAACAAACTCGGCCGAACCGGAGTAATTTTTATATAATTGAAGATATTTTTTTACGCCCAAGTATTTAACCAAAAACTTTGTATAAATCCCGGCTGCAGGATACGCTATTGAAGCGTCCTGCTGCAAAAAACCGTTTTTACCGAATAATGATTTAACGTCTAAGAAATTGTTTTTTAGCATGAAAAGGCCTGTTTGGTTTACAACATCTTTTTCAAGTCCGCCTCTGCCGCCAAACGCAACTGCAAAACCTTCCTGCAAAAAAGGATTAGTATAAAGATCTATTCTGCTGAATTTGTAATTAATAAGTAGGTGCAAAAGCTCGTGAAGATGACAGTTATATGTTGAGATTATGCAGTCATACGATACGTCGTACAGTCCTTTTGCCTTGTATCCTGTAAGCTTTTCCATTTCGTCTTCGTCGCGGCATAAGTAATATATAGTTTTCTGTTCCGATAGATTTTTTATTTCTTCACTGCTAAACTCAAGCAGAGATAGTATGCCGTCTACAAACTTATCAAGTTGTTTAATTGAGTAATCGTTTATCAGAGCCGCATCGCTGACTTTAAAACTAAAGTATTTACTTTTTTTATTTATCCAGTTTGCGCAATAGTAATATTCGTTAGATACCAATTGCGACTTGTAAAACAAATATTCTTTTTGAAGATTTTTGGAAGGGACTGAAATTATTAATTTTGCATAATCCCCCGTTACAGGTTCAATTTTGTACTCGTACTTAATCCGCCCCTGTTTAAGGTCGTTCTTCACTGAAGGATCAAAATCGTTAGCGGCAATAAATTTATTTTTAGCTTCAGGGAATTCAATCCCCAAACGATGCGCGCTATTCAACTCCTGAGGCAACACAAGTTTTTCCAGTTCGGGAGAATCGTTTATCAGCAGATTGATAAATTGTTCGGCCGCTTTATTATTCAATCCCTGCGGATAAGTCTGCATAATGCAGAAGACCGCAATAGTAATTGTTTTGAAGATATTTAACGTAAAGCGCTTTAACTGCAACAGTTCGACTCCCTTGTTTTATATTTAGTTAAAAATAATATTTCCCTAAAAATAAAACCATGCAATAAGGAGGTCGCTAAATTTAGCGGAATGCGCGGGCAAATTTTGAATTATTTGAGATCAGCCTATGTTTAAATTTGCATAATTGTTTTTTATTTTCTGTATTTATGGTTAATAGGGTTTTTATTATCTTTGTGCATTAAATTTTTATAGGGTTAAAATGACTTCAAGAGAAATAAGACAGCAGTTCATCGATTTTTTCAAAAGTAAAGAACACAGAATTGTGCCAAGTTCGCCTGTAGTGCCGTTTGACGATCCGACGCTTCTTTTTACAAACGCCGGTATGAACCAGTTTAAAGACGTTTTTCTTGGCAAAGGAACGCGCGAATATAAGCGCGCGGCCGATACCCAAAAATGCATACGCGTAAGCGGCAAGCATAACGATCTTGAGGAAGTCGGCTACGACACTTATCATCATACTTTTTTTGAAATGCTGGGCAACTGGTCTTTTGGCGATTATTATAAAGCCGAAGCTATCGAATGGGCTTGGGAACTGCTTACTGAATGGTGGAAGCTCCCTAAAGAAAGACTTTGGGCTACCGTTTACCAAACCGACGACGAAGCTCTTGAACTCTGGAAAACCAAAACAGACATAAACCCAAGCCACATACTGCGCTTTGGCGATAAAGATAATTTTTGGGAAATGGGCGAAACCGGCCCCTGCGGTCCCTGTTCCGAAATTCATATTAACCTAACTGACGATTACGATAATCCTAAATATGTTAACGCTGGAGTTCCTGAATGCATTGAAATCTGGAACTTAGTATTTATACAATATAATAGAGAGCCTGACGGTCATTTAATAGACCTGCCTTCTAAACATGTGGATACAGGCATGGGCTTTGAAAGAGCATGCGCTGTAATTCAGGGCAAAAATTCAAATTACGATACCGACGTGTTTACTCCTTTAATAGATAAAGTTGCGGAAATATCAGGCGTTAAATACGATACGGAAGCCAATAAAATTCCAATGCGCGTTATTGCCGATCATATCCGTACGCTTACTTTTGCAATTGCGGACGGAGCTGTTCCAGGCAACGACGGAAGAGGCTATGTATTGCGCAGAATATTAAGACGAGCCGCCAGATACGGCCGCAAGCTTGGCTTAACTAAACCGTTTTTGTTTTCTCTTGTTGAAGTTTTGGTAGAGACTATGGGAGATATTTTCCCAGAAATAGCAGAGAAACAAAGTTATATTGAAAAAGTAATTAAAGCCGAAGAAGTTAGCTTTAACCATACTCTTGACCGCGGAATAGAACTTTTTGAAAGTATTATTGCAGATCTGAAAGCCGATAATAAAAATATTATCCCCGGCGAAGACGTATTTAAATTGTACGACACTTACGGCTTCCCCGTCGATTTAACAAACGTAATGGCAAAAGAAAAAGATTTTACTATTGACGAAGTTAAATTTACAGAGCTAATGGGCGCGCAAAAACAAAGAGGCAGAGAAGCTAATAAAGATAAATTTGCTTCTGTTAGTTTTGTGCTTAACGATCTTTCCGCTTTTGATATTTCAGGCGACGCTAAATCGGAATTTACAGGCTACGACGAGCTAAAAACTAAAGCTAAAATTACTGGTCATAAAAAAGACGAAGATAAAGACTTAGTGATATTAGATAAGACTCCTTTTTATGTAGAGTCCGGCGGTCAGGCGGACGACCTTGGCAAACTTTATATAAACTCTAATCCGTTTAACGTAATTGACGTGACTAAAGTTGAAGGCAAAACGATACATGTTCTGGAAAATGAAAACGACGCGCAGATAGTTACAGGCGCAGAGGTTCTTGCCGAAGTTGACAGCGTAAGAAGATGGGACATAATGCGCAATCACTCAGCCACTCACTTTCTTGACGCCGCGCTTAGAAAAATTCTCGGTTCTCATGTTCAGCAGGCTGGTTCATTTGTTGGCCCGGATCGTCTTCGTTTTGATTTTTCTCACTTTGCAAAAGTTTCTGAATCCGAGTTAGCCGACGTTGAAGCTCTTGTTAACGAAGAGTTACGGCTAAATATTCCGTTGACGCATCATCGCGACATCCCTTTTGACGAAGCAAAAAAAATGGGCGCGTTAATGTTCTTTGGCGATAAATACGGCGACAAAGTAAACGTAGTTCAGTTTGGCGATTTCAGCATGGAGTTCTGCGGAGGCATTCACGTCCGCAACAGTTCAGAAATTGGACTGCTAAAAATTATCAGCGAGTCTTCAAGCGCAAGCGGAATAAGAAGAATTGAAGCCGTTACTGGCGCAGGAGTAGAACAGTATATTAATTCTCAATTACTTAGCATAAAAACTTCGGAAGAGAAATTTGCCGAACTTGCAGAAAGCAAACGCAAACTTGAAAAAGAGATTGCCGAACTAAAAATGAAAGGCAAATTATCGCAGGTTGATACGGCTCTTGCAAAGTTTACGAAAGTAAATGGAATAAAAGTTTACAAATCAAAAGTGGCCGCCGATAACATGGACGAACTGAAATCATTCGGCGACGAACTAAGAAACAAAATTAAAGACGGCGTAGGCGTCTTAGCCGCAAAGATTGAAGACAAAGTCGGTTTAGTCTGCATCGTTTCTGATTCGATTATAAAAGAAAAGAACCTAAGCGCAGGCAAGATAGTAGGCGATCTGGCAAAGATAGTCGGCGGCGGCGGCGGCGGCAGACCGCATCTAGCAACCGCAGGCGGCAAAGACGTTGAAAAAATTAACGAAGCTCTCGATCAGGTTGAAAAGACCGTTGAGAAATGGATAAAATAAAAAAATGGATTCCTTCGTTTTTTCTTCTTCCTCTTTGTATTTATCTCTGCCTTCACCGCGGAGAATATACTTTAATTGATAATGCCGACTTAGTCATTCACGAAGCCGGGCATTTGTTCTTTTTTATTTTCGGTCATTTTATTTATACTGCTGGAGGAACATTAATGCAAATGCTCCTCCCTTCTTTAATTATCTGGTATTTTTTTAGGAACAGTTACCGCTTTGGAACTCAGGTTTCTCTTTTATGGCTCGGTCAAAATCTGATAAACATAAGCGTATATGCCGCAGACGCGCAGGCTCAAAAACTGCCTTTGCTTGGCGGAGATCATGTTTATCACGACTGGGCTTACATGCTTGGCGCATTAAATATGCTCCCGTACGACGCCTACGTAAGCGACTTCTTTTTTGGTCTTGCAATTATTGTATTTATATTATTAGTTATAGTATGTCCACTTATTTTTGTCGAGTAACATTTATGAAATTTTTCTTTTTTCTTCTCTTGCTCCCATTCGCGTTTATTTTTCCGCAGGAAGGAGTTATTAAAACCTTTTATTCTAACGGCATAGTTGAATCTGAAATTACTTATTTAAATAAGATAAGAGACGGATTAGCAAAGTTTTATTATGAAGACGGAACGTTAAAAGAAGAAAGAAATTATTCTAACGGAAGAATTGAAGGGTCGGTAAAAACGTTTCACAAAAACGGAAAGCTGAAAGAATCATTTTTTATTGAAGAAGGCAAACGCTCAGGCGCATATATTACATCTAATGAAGACAGCTCCGCTTCCAAAACCGCTAACTTTGCTTCAGGCATTTTATATATTCCCCCTAAAGAAGAGCCAGTAGCTACGGCGGCTCCGGCAAAAAAGAAATTTGTTACGCCGGCGCCAAAACCCAGAAAAGGAATGACCTACGAAGAAAAAATTGTAGCCTCGCTTGAACCTCGTAAAACAACCGAAGCTGATACGCTCCCAATCGATCCTAAATCCGGTTATTATCTTTCCGTACAGGAAATGCCAAAACCAGTAGGCGGGTATGAAGCTTTACAAAAAAAACTAACGTATCCCAAAGAAGCTCTTGATAAAAAAATTGAGGGCTCGATAGTTTTGTACGCTTACGTAAACGAAGACGGCGACGTTACAAAAACAGAAGTAGTTAAAAGTCTTGGAGGCGGGCTTGACGCCGCTGCGGAAGTTGCAGTTTTTTATTGCAGATTTAAACCTGGCCGTCAGGCCGGGAAAGCGCAAAAAGTAAAAATGCTTCTTACGCTTGATTTTAAACTTCCAGACGTTAATAAATCTGCTGAAACGCAAAAATAATTTAACATTTCTTTAATTTGATTATATAATATTTTGTATTATTTTTGTCATATGGAATTTATTAATAAATATATAGTTTTGGATCTGCATCATCATTACAGCGCATTTTTTTATGCCGATGGCAGGTGACGTCTATTATTTTACGACTACCAACCCCGGCGAAAGCCGGGGTTTTGCGCTTTAAAGGGAAATATTATGGAAAATGGAAATCTGAAGCTTGCGCTTCAAAAAAAAGGAAGATTAACTGATAAATCGTTAGAACTACTTAAAAACTGCGGAATAGATATAGAAAATTATTCCGAAAGATTAGTAGTGACTTCAAAAAATTATAAAATTGACGTCCTCTTTTTACGCGACGACGATATACCTGAATACGTACAGGACGGCGTTGCAGATATTGGTATTGTAGGCGAAAATGTAATTGTTGAAAAAAAAGCCAAAGTAACTTATTTAGAAAAACTTGGCTATGGCCGCTGCAAGCTTATGATTGCGGCTCCTGAAAATTCTCTCCCCAAAACGGTTAAGGATATCGACGGAAAAAGAATAGCTACTTCATACCCTTCTATCTTAACTTCATATCTTAACGAAAATAATCTTACGGCAAAAATTATTGAAATTAGCGGTTCTGTAGAAATCGCTCCTTCGCTTGGAGTAGCGGATTTAATCTGCGATATAGTTTCTACAGGCAACACGCTTACAATGAATAAGCTAAAAAAATCTTTTAGCGTATTCGATTCCGAAGCCGTTCTTATTTCTGCAAACAGCAAGTTTGAAGACGATTCTAAAAACGAAGTCTTAAAAGATTTGTTAAGAAGAATCCGTTCGGTGCTGACGGCTAAGAATTCTAAATATCTGATGATGAATATTCCTAAGGAATCATTAAAGAAAATTTCGGAAATTATTCCTTCGTTAAAGAGCCCTACAATTTTAAGTCTTGCCGATGAAAAAATGTTGGCGGTTCACGCTGTAATTCCTTCAGATAAATTTTGGCACATTATAGACGATCTGAAAAGAGAAGGCGCGTCTGGTATTTTATTACTTCCAATTGATAACATGATTGTATGAAAAACTATTTTTACAAAGACCTGACGGAACAGGAACGCTCCGCGCTCTTAAAACGCCCGGCAATAGATTTTGAGAAAACATTTGCAATAGTAAAACCAGTTTTGTCTGCAATCAGAACAGACGGTTTATCCGCCGCTCTGAAATATGCAAAAGAACTTGACGGTTTTGAAGGCGATGAACTTTTAGTAAGCGAAGAGGAATTTCTTGAAGCCGAAAAACTTTTAGACGATAAAATAAAACAGGCGTTAAAAGCAGCCGCGGCTAATATTGAAAAATTTCATAGCAAACAATTTCCATCCGGTTACGCTGTAGAAACTCTTGAAGGAATAAATTGTTCAAGAGAATTCAGACCGATAGATAATGTCGGATTATATATTCCGGGCGGCAACGCCGTTCTTCCTTCTACCATGTTGATGCTTGGCATACCTGCTAAAATTGCGGGCTGTAAAAGAGTAATAGCCTGTTCTCCTTCTAAAAACGGAAAGATCAATCCTCCTTTGCTCTATGCTGCAAAGTTATGCGGCATAAACGAATTTTATAAAATCGGGGGTTCTCAGGCAGTTGGGCTAATGGCTTATGGCGCAGATGGCATTGGAAAAGTAAATAAAATTTTCGGACCCGGCAATCAATATGTCACCGCCGCTAAGATGCTTTTAACTACCGAATTTTCAGGCTGCGCAATAGACATGCCTGCCGGTCCAAGCGAAGTATTAGTTATAGCGGATAACAATTCCAACCCAGCTTTTATCGCTTCCGATTTACTTTCACAGGCTGAGCATGGCGCTGATTCGCAGGCTGTTCTTGTATGCCTTTCTGAACAAACTGCAAATAGAACTTTTGCAGAATTAGAAAAGCAATTAAACGAATTGCCCCGAAAAGAATTTGCTTCTAAGGCTCTTGCTAACTCTTTTATTCTTATTGTCGATTCAATTGATTCGGCTATAGACTTTAGCAACAGCTATGCTCCGGAGCATTTAATTCTGCATGTCGCAAACCCGGACTCTTACAAAGGTAAAATTATAAACGCCGGTTCTGTTTTCCTTGGCGAATACTCGCCTGAAAGCGTTGGCGATTATGCGTCCGGCACAAATCACTCTCTGCCAACTTACGGATTTGCAAAGACATACAGCGGAGTTAACGTAGAAGCTTTTATGAAATCTTTAACCTTTCAGCATTTATCAAAAGAAGGGTTAAAAAATATTTCAGAAACAGTAAGCATACTTGCCGATACGGAAGGATTAACGGCTCATAAAAATGCAGTAACAATAAGGTTAAAATAAAATGATTACGGATTTAGTCAGAGAAAACATTAAAAGATTATTACCATATACATGCGCAAGAGATTTGTATAGTAAAGGAATACTTTTAGACGCAAACGAAAACAGCTTAGGTTCTTCAGTAGGCGAATTTGAAAGCCTTACTCTTGACCTTAACCTTAACCGTTATCCTGATCCGCATCAAAATGATCTAAAAGAATTAATTGGCAGTCATCTATCAATAAAAAAAGAGAATTTATTTTTCGGCGTCGGTTCCGACGAACTGATTGATCTGCTAATCAGAATTTTTTGCGAGCCGCGCTTAGATACCGTTATCATTGCCGAACCTACTTACGGCATGTATAAAGTAGCCTGCGATATTAATAACGTTGCGACGAAAGAAGTCAGACTCAACGATAATTTTGACGTGAATATAAATAATATTGAAGCTGCGTTTGATCCGACAGTTAAAATGATTTTTCTATGTTCGCCTAATAATCCGACGGGAAACCTTATTAGTAAAAAAAGCATAGTAGAACTTGCGCAAAAATTTAACTGCGCTATTGTTGTGGACGAAGCATATATTGATTTTGCTGAACAGGGATATTCAATTATCAGCGAAATTGAAAACTACCCCAATATTATAGTAATACGAACTTTTTCCAAAGCCTGGGGTTTAGCGGCCATAAGACTTGGCTATTGCATAGCCGATCCGGAAGTTATAAGCTATCTTTTTAAAATAAAGGCTCCTTATAATATAAATATACTTACCCGCTCCGCTGTTGAAAAAGCGATTGAAAATGTAAATAGAAAAAACGAATTTGTTTCTATTCTGATTTCCGAAAGAGAAAGGCTTTCTAAAGCTTTTAAGAATATTAAAGGCATAACAGACGTTTATCCAAGCGACGCGAATTTTATTTTGATAAGATGCAAAAACGCTAAAGCAGTTCAGAAAGAACTTGCAGAACGAGGCGTTGTAGTAAGAGACAGAAGCGGTCAGATAATGCTTCAGGACTGCCTGCGAATTTCCGTTGGAACAGAACCTGAAAACAATAAACTTATTGAACAATTAACAATAGTATTAAATAAGAACTAATAATATGTATAAACTAATTTTAGACAAAGAATTCTTCGACCTGGATAAAGACATATCCTACGGATTAGTCTCAGGTCTTAAAACATTGGCGCGCAGAGGCTTTGCCTTTGAAGTAAACGATTTCAAACTTACTGAAGACGACAAATTATTTTTAGTCTTAAAGTCAGAAGGCGTTTTCTTAAATCGTCAATCGATAAACAATAAAAAAATATTTGTTGTCGCTGCAAAAAAATCAGCAGACAAAAACGCAATAATTGTTTCATCAAAATCCGATATAAAGAACTTTGAACAGGCAGTTAACGTTGTTTTAACAAAACTTAGAACTGCCGTTAAAAAGAGAAAAACAAAAGAAACAGATATTTCTATTGAAGTATCGTTAGACGGCAAGGGCGAATCAAAAATAGACACAGGCATCGGGTTCTTTGATCACATGCTGGAACAAATTGCCCGGCATGGAAACATAAACCTCCGCGTAGCCGTTAAAGGCGATCTCAATGTAGACGAACATCATACTGTTGAAGACGTCGGCATTGCGCTTGGAACTGCTATCAGCGAAGCGCTTGGAGAAAAAGTCGGCATTAAAAGATATGGTTTTTATCTTCCCATGGACGACTCAATTGCCCGCTGCGCGCTTGATCTTGGCGGAAGAAGTTATTTAAATTTTAAATGTAAATTCAGCAGAGAAAAAGTCGGCGAGTTCCCTACGGAGTTAACCGAAGAGTTTTTCCGCGGTATTTCCGGAGGTCTAAAAGCCAATGTTTACATTAGAGCAAAAGGCGATAACGATCATCATAAAATTGAATCGATATTTAAAGTCTTTGCGAAATCGCTAAATGAAGCTTGCAGAGCCGATGAACGCAGCGAAGGAATTCTCCCCTCGACAAAAGGAACATTATGATTGCAATAATCGATTATGGAGCTGGAAACGTCGCTTCTGTCGCTAATGCAATTGAAAAACTCGGTAAAGAATTTGTCATTACAAATAACGAGTATACAATTTATAAAGCGGAAAAAATTATTTTCCCCGGAGTTGGAGAAGCGTCTTTTGCAATTAGACAATTACACTTATTAAATCTATTTTCATTCATTCGAATGATAAAAAAACCAATGCTCGGCATTTGTCTTGGAATGCAGCTTATGTGCGAATTTTCAGACGAAGGAAACACTTCATGCCTCGGTATTTTTCCCGGCAGAAACGTTATGTTCGATTCTAAGCTTTGCACTGTTCCGCATATGGGATGGAACGAAGTAAAACAGATAAAACAGAGCAAACTGTTCGATGGAATAAAAGACAACGAATTCTTTTACTTCGCTCATTCATATTATCTTCCGGTAAATGAATTCACTACCTCTACTGCAAATCATTCGGTTGACGTTACGGCTTCAATTGAAAAAGATAATTTTTACGGAGTGCAGTTTCACCCTGAAAAATCGGGCGAAGCCGGACTTCATTTCTTTAATAATTTTATTAATTTATGATTGTAATACCAGCTATAGATATTTATAACGACCAGATTGTGCGGTTAAAAAAAGGCGATTTTAATCAAATCACTTATTACGATAAAACTCCTCTCGAACAGGTTAAGCTTTACAAATCGTTCGGGTTCAACCGTATCCATATTGTTGACCTTGCCGGCTCTAAAGACGGTAAAATAAACATTGCCGATACGCTTAACAGTATTAAGCGCGAAACCGGCTCAATGATTGAGTTCGGCGGAGGAATAAGAAATATTGAATCGGTTAATCAGCTTATTGATCTTGGCGTTGATAAAATAATAATCGGCTCTCTTTCTATAAAAAATAAGCCTGAATTTGAAAAAATAATTTCAGCTCATGGCTCGAATAAATTTATAATAGCAACTGACGTAATGAACAATATGGTAGCAGTATCCGGATGGATGGAAACCACTGCTACGCCGCTTGAAGAGCATATTAAATATTGTCTTTCGCTTGGCGTAGATACTTATCTTTGCACTGATATTTCTAAAGACGGAATGTTGAGCGGATTAAATTTTTCATTGTATGAAAATACTATGGCGGAATTCCCCTCTATTAATATTATTGCTTCCGGAGGCGTTAAAGATATTAACGATATTAAAGAAACCGCAAAACGGAATTTATACGGCGTTGTAATAGGCAAAGCTATATACGAAAACAAAATAAACCTAAAGGAGCTATCCGAAATTGGTAAGTAAAAGAATCATCCCCTGCCTTGATATTAAAGAAGGCAGAGTTGTTAAGGGGACTAATTTTGTTAATTTAGTAGACGCCGGATCGCCAGTAGAACTTGCGCAGAGATACTCTGACAAAGGCGCGGACGAGCTTGTTTTTTTAGATATAACCGCATCGGCAGAAAAAAGAAAAACGCTTATCAAATTAGTAGCCGAAGTCGCCAAGGCGATTAGAATCCCTTTTACTGTAGGCGGAGGCATAAGCGAAATAAGCGATATTGAAGCCCTGCTGAAAGCAGGCGCGGATAAGGTTTCGCTCAACTCGTCTATTGTAAAGAACCCAGCGCTTATTACATCCGCCGCAAAACGGTTTGGCAGTCAGGCTGTAGTGGCGGCTATAGATATAAAACTAATAAACGGCGTATACAAAGTTTTTGTTAAAGGCGGCCGTGAAGAAACAGAGTTAGAAGGTTTTGAATGGTGCCGCAGAGCCGCAGAACTTGGCGCGGGTGAAATTCTATTGACCTCTATGGATAAAGACGGAACAAAAAGCGGATTTGATTTGCCCTTCTTAACAAAACTAAGAACGCTTGTCAGCATTCCAATCATCGCTTCCGGCGGAGCGGGAAAAATGGAAGACTTTCTTGACGCATTCGCTCAGGCCAATGTTGACGCATGTTTAGCCGCAAGTTTATTTCACTTTGGAATTATTGAAATAAACGATTTAAAAAAGTATTTAAAAGAAAATAATGTAAAGGTAAGAATATAATGAATTCTGACGCGATTAAAACAGTATTGAATGTTAACGAATTGGATTTCAGCAAGTCGGAAGGGCTTATTCCGGCTATTGTTATAGATAATAAAAATAACCAGGTATTGATGCTTGGATTTATGAACAAAGAGTCTCTTAATAAAACTCTTGAAACAAAGTTGGTTACTTTTTATAGCCGCACAAGAAAAACCCTTTGGGTAAAAGGAGAAACCTCCGGTAATTTTCTTCATCTAACAGATATAAAAACCGACTGCGATAAAGATTCGCTTTTAGTCTATGCCGACCCTGACGGCGTCACATGCCATACGGGCGATTATTCCTGCTTCAAAATTGAAGACAAACCCTCTATCGGTTTTCTTAACGATCTGTTCGCTCTTATAAAAAGAAGAAAAGTTGAAATGCCGGAAAATTCTTACACAACTAAATTATTCACTCGCGGAACAAACAGAATAATCCAGAAAGTCGGAGAAGAAGCTATTGAAACTGTTATTGCTGCTAAAAACCGGGACAAGCACGAAATCATTAACGAAACTTCTGATCTTATTTATCACCTGTTTGTAATGCTTGCAGAACAGGATATTGAATTTTCAGACATTGTAAAGAATCTTGAAGAAAGACACCAGGTAAAACCTGAGCCTTCTAATAAATAGACCGGACTTATACGAGCGTCATAGTTTTACTTCCTTCTCTATGACGCATCTTTCTTAATGCGAACAATAAAAATTTCATCATCCTGAGCGAAGCCGAAGGATGACGACTGTCTACAAAGTTTTATCAGTAACGATATGCTTTTTAATATACACGCTATCCTTAGGCCTAATAAGCCCCTCGCAAAGCATAGTCACTTCGTCCCCCTTAACAGCTTCTTCAATTTTAACTTCGTCTTTTAGAATATCTTCAACTTTTAATTCTACAACGCCTGTAGAGTCGCCAATAATCAGCAGTTCATCGCCGCGTTTAAATTTTCCGGTTTCCAACAAGATATGAGCTACTTTCGGCTTTTTAAAATAATTAATTACTTTGCCGACGTATTCTTTTCTTGTCGTAGCTTTGCTTCCATAGATTTCGGCATATTCGTTAGCGCTTGGCGTATCGAAATAAAATCCTGAAGAAAAGCCCCGGTTATAAACTTCTTCAAGCTCGGTTAAAAACTGTTTTTTAATTTCAGTAGTTAGCTTGCCTTCAAAATATAAATCAATTGCGCGTCTGTAAACAGACACTACTTTTGCCACGTATTCAGGACTCCTCTTACGTCCTTCAATCTTAAATGAATCAATTCCCGATTCAATTAATTTATCTATAAATTCAATTGTGCATAAATCTTTGGGAGAAAGAATATACTCGTCCCCCATTAATAAAGATTTATCAATAGACTCGTCATATATTTCATATTCCCTGCGGCAAGGCTGCACGCACTCGCCCCGGTTAGCGCTTTTACCAAACAGATGATGACTCATAAAACAGCGGCCGCTAACGGCAATGCACATTGCGCCATGCACAAAGGCTTCAATTTCCAGATCCGTATTTGCGCGTATTTTTTTTATCTCTTCCAGACTGCATTCTCTTGCCAGAACAACTCTGACTGCGCCCAGCTTTTTATAAATGCTTGCTGAAAGAGAATTTGAAATTGACGATTGCGTTGAAATACAAAAAGGAATTTCATATTTATTGCACAATTCAGCCACAGCCAAATCCCAGCAGATAATACGGTCAATCCCGGCTTTTTTAGCCGCAGCGACTACTTCTTCCGCTTCGGCAATTTCATCTTCAAAAACAATTGTATTAAGAGTAAGGTAAGTTTTTACTCCGCTCTCTTTGCATAATGCGGCGACTACCGCTAAATTTTCAATCGTAAAGTTTTTTGCAGTCGCGCGCATATTAAGTTTATCCGCTCCAAAATAAACTGCGTCCGCCCCGGCATTAATAGCTGCGTTAAGCATCGTCATATCTCCAGCGGGAGCCATTAGTTCTATCCTGGAATTTCTTTTAGTCATATTAACTATTCTCTTCCCATATTTTAGCTATTTCAATTATTACTCTTACGGCCATTTCCATATCTTGTATAGCAACCCACTCCAACTGAGAATGGAAGCTGTGTTCGCCTGCGAAAATATTAGGAGTTGGTAATCCCATAAACGATAACTTTGAGCCGTCCGTGCCGCCTCTGATAGGCGAAAGTATTGGTTCAATATCTAATCTCTTCATCGCCTCAATTGCATAGTCTGCAACCTGAGGATGTTCTACTAAAACATATTTCATGTTTTTATACTGTTCAATAACTTCAAAAGTCATTTTAGCGCCCGGGAAAGCGGCGACTGCCTTTTCAGCCAATCCTTTAAGAATAGCTTCAAACTCTTTTAATTTTTCAACTTCAAAATCGCGAATGATAAATTTCAATACTGTCAATTCCTCGTTGCCGTTTATAGCCACGCAATGCACATAGCCGTCTCTTCCGTCAGTTGTTTCAGGCGAGAGTTTATCCTTTGGAAGCGACTCCATAAAATATGAAGCTGTTTTAATTGAATTAACCATTTTCCCTTTTGCGTATCCGGGATGAATATTTTTACCAATAAATTTAATAGTAACCGCGTCGGCGCTGAACGTTTCAGTTTCAACTTCGCCGCGCGATGAGCCGTCAACTGTATATGCATATTTTGCGCCAAATTTTTTAACGTCAAATTTTTCAGTTCCTCTTCCAACTTCTTCGTCAGGAGTAAAACAGATTTTAATATCGCCATGTTTAACTTCAGGATGAGTAAGCAGGTAATTTACCGCGTCTACTATTTCTGAAACCCCCGCTTTATTATCAGCTCCAAGCAGAGTTGTTCCGTCGGTAGTAATTATATCAAATCCTGTCATATTTTTCAGATCCGGGTTATTTTCAATTGTAATAACCTGAGATTTATCATTAGGCAGAACAATATCGCCCCCCTGATAATTCTTATGTATAATTGGATTTACATTTTTTCCGGTAACTGCAGGAGAAGTATCAACGTGAGCAATAAACCCAATTGCAGGCACAGTTTTATTTGTATTTGAAGGAAGTGTAGCCATAACATACCCGTATTCATCAACGGCAGCATCCTTCAAACCTATTTTTTTCAGTTCATCAGCAAGATCTTTAGAAAGTATTTTTTGTTTTTCCGTACTCGGGAACGATTCCGCTTCGTCGTCCGACTGAGTATCGTATTTTACATATTTTAAGAATCTGTCAACGCAGGTAAATTCATATTTAGTATCGAACATAAAAACCTCTTAAAATTTATTTGTACAAATATAAGTAATATTTTTGATTCGGTGATACTTTTACTGGAGCCTAACTGAACTTAACAAGTAGAGCAAAAATTATCGCTTAGCTTAAATAATTGTTAAAAACAAAGCCATACATTTTTACAGAAAGGTAAGCGAGTTGTAATATGCAACTATATTAATTAAATTTATTTTGAATCTATAATATTATGTATGTTTTTTAGTCTAGGGAAATTTAGTTAATATTGTTTATTGTTCTTGAAATATTAATAAACAATATATTATATTTAGATATAAAATTAACATTGCTTAAAAAAAATGAATAAAAAATATGTTACAGACTTTTTGTTCCCTGAAAATTCTTTTATAACAGGAATGGGAAGTCTTTTAAATATCAGCGGAAATTATTTCATATATAATTACTCAGATGATGGAGCGGAAGCCGATTGGAAAGCGCTTAAATCTGATTGGGGAACTATAGGACAAGATTTTGATAGCGTTATCAACAAAACTTCTCCCGATAAATTAGAGTATACTTCGGAAAATGAGCGATAAAATCATTTCAGGGAATTATAAAAAAGAGCCTGATGAACCGAAAGGCGAAAAGGATACAAACGATAAAAGTATTAAGGCAATAATAACCGATCCTATACTATCCGATGACGATAAAGAAAAGGCTATTTTAAGGACTATTCGTAAGCGTACGATTAGTCAAACAATTAGTTTTGAAGCCCCTTATCCTCCCGCCGAGATGCTAAAACAATATAACGATGCAACGCCTGATGGCGCTAATAGAATTTTATTGATGGTCGAAAAACAATCAAATCATCGAATTAAGTTGGAAAGTCATGTAATCCCTGAACAATTAGCTCAAAGTAAGCTTGGACAATATTTTGGATTTATTCTTGGAATATTATGTTTGATAGCAACTGTAACATTAGCTCTTACTGGACATGACGCCGTAGCTGGAATAGTAGGCGGTACGACAATAGTTGGATTAGTTGCTGTATTTGTAACAGGCAAGGGACGACAAAAAAGCGATATAAAGAGAAAAGAAATTCCGACAAAAAAGAATCCTGACTAAAACGAATAATTTACTTTACCCCTCCTTGAAATTCATTAACTTAAAAGATTTAGAATTATAGTTTATCATATCGGACTTTTTTGAAATAAAGCCATGCATATCCTATTTATCAATAGTCCTATGCCGACCATAATAAATCTTATTAAATTCCAGGCGTCTCAGTTATTTAGCGCAACCTTATATTATTAGGCGCTTCCCCCATTTTTGCCACGCTATGTTAACTTATTGTTAATTTTTGCCTTAAATTTACTTCACAAAACATGGTTTTGGCGATATTTATTAAATATTTTTGACTTTTATAAAAATTATCTATTTGAAAGGTTATTTTCTTTTTTTATCTTTAGAAATAGTTTGAAGATCAATTAATAATCACAACTTATTGTAAAGGAATTTTAGATTATGAGCGGATTATTCAGAAAAAAACCTCTCCACGTATTGCTTGAAGAGGCGCAAGGAGATAATAGATTAAGAAAAGTATTAGGCCCTTTTGCTTTAACAAGCTTAGGAGTTGGAGCCATAATCGGCACAGGTATTTTTGTGCTTACCGGAATTGCCGCTCACGATAAAGCCGGCCCGGCGCTTATTCTTTCGTTTGCTATAGCGGGACTTGCATGTATTTTCGCCGCCCTTTGTTATGCTGAGTTTGCCGCTATGGTTCCGGTTGCGGGTTCGGCGTACACTTATGCTTACGCTACGCTTGGCGAATTATTTGCGTGGATAATTGGATGGGATTTAATTCTTGAATACGCCGTAGCCTCTGCTACAGTGGCGCATGGCTGGTCGCATTATTTTCAGGATTTTATTGGAATATTTGGATTGCACGTTCCCCCTTTATTGGCGCGAAGTCCGTTCGACTTTCATTTTGAAACCGGACTCCTTACCTGGACAGGTTCTTTCCTCGATCTTCCTGCCGTTGTAATTGCAGCTTTTGTAACATTTGTGCTTGTTATAGGAATTCGGGAAAGCGCAGGAATAAATACTGTTATGGTGGCTATTAAATTAGTTATCGTGCTGTTTGTTATTATTGTCGGAGCCTTTTATATCACTCCTAAAAACTGGATTCCTTTTGCTCCATATGGCTACGCTGGAATATCTTTTTTCGGTAAAACAATATTTGGTCAAAGCGGAGCCGGAGGCGCGCCTATCGGCATGGTTGCAGGAGCCGCTACTATATTTTTTGCATATATTGGGTTCGATTCAATTTCCACTCATGCCGAAGAAGCCAAAAATCCCCAGAAGGACGTGCCTATTGGAATTATTACTTCGCTTGTTTTGTGCACCGTTCTTTATATAGCTGTTGCGGCTGTATTGACGGGCATGGTTCCATATAATAAAATCAATATTGACGCCCCTGTTTCTGACGCGTTTAAACAAGTTGGTTTGCCATGGGCTCAGTTTTTGATTTCGCTTGGCGCTCTTACAGGCATCACTTCTGTTTTACTTGTGCTTATGCTTAGCCAGCCTCGCGTGCTTTTGGCTATGGCCAGAGACGGACTAATTCCACAGAGCTTCTTTGGCGCAATTCACGATAAATTTAGAACGCCTTGGAAATCTACTATCCTCACCGGCATATTTGTGGGCCTTTTAGCCGCCTTTTTACCGTTAAGAATATTAGCCGAACTTGTAAATATCGGAACGCTTTTAGCGTTTCTTATGGTTTGCAGCGCAGTTCTTATAATGCGCAAAATGCATCCGGAAGCGGCAAGACCTTTCCGCGCTCCGCTTGTCCCTTTTACGCCAATTGCAGGAATTGTGTTGTGCGTGCTTTTAATGTTTTCGCTTCCGGAAGAAAATTGGCTAAGGCTAATCGTCTGGCTTTTAATAGGAATTATTATTTATTTCTTGTATGGTAGAAAACACAGCGTTTTACGGCAGCAGCCCGAAACCGACAATCTTTAAAAATTATTTATTAAAGCGGGCTTTTTTGCCCGCTTTATAAAGTAAGACCTCCTTTTTGGTTTGTGTTTTAATGTTTTCCCTTCTAATTTTACATACTTACTGTACAAATTATTTTTATAACAAATTGTGATAAAAAAATGCAAGATCTTACGTTAGCCGATTATTTTATAAAAGGAGGAGCAGTATTAATTGTTTTGATACTCTGCTCTATTGTTTCGCTTAAAGTAGTGATTGAAAAAATCATTGTTTTCCAATCTTTTAAAGATAAAACTATTAGTAAATTTAGCAGCGAGTTAAACGCTCTTTTACTCGGCGGAAATATTAACGACATTTTTAACTTTTGCAAATTCTATAAAACTAAATTTATGGGATTAGAAATTTCTTCTCCTCTGACGGATATTGTTATCTCTCTTGTTCAAAGTTCAAAAAAGACTAAAGCTGAACTTACCGATCTGGCGGATAAAAAAATTGACGCGCAAGCCTTAGCGCTTGAAGAACGGCTTGGAATACTTGCTACAATCGGTTCTATTGCCCCGTTTATTGGACTATTTGGAACTGTAGTCGGTATTATTAAAGCTTTCCACGGTTTGAGCGGAGCAGATAGCATGGCGGCCGCAAAAGTTGCAGATGGTATTTCTGAAGCTCTTATTAACACAGCAGCCGGTCTTCTTGTTGCCGTCCCTGCAGTTATGTTTAACAATTATTTTATGCGTAGATTAAAAAAAGCGTTGGTTCATATGGACGCCGTTACAAGCGATTTAATAAATCAGATACACAAAGGTTAACGAGCAATGAGAAGATATAAAACCGAAGATAAGATTTTCTCGGAAATCAACATTACTCCTCTTACGGACGTAATGATTGTGCTTTTGGTAATCTTTATGATAACTGCTCCTATGCTTAATTATTCATCTATTAAAGTTTCGCTGCCTACAGCTAAAGCCGAACCGATTACTACGCAGAAAACAACATCTATTTATATAAAATCGGACGGTTCGTTTTATTTAGACGATCAGCCAATGAATCTTAACAGCCTCGAAATTGCTCTTAAGATGAAACTTGCAGGCAATAAGGACAAAGTTGTGCTTCTTTATTCGGATAAACAGGTTGTTCTTAATCAGGTTGTTGAAGTTATGAAAACAGCTAAGAGCGCCGGAGCCGAAAAATTGATGCTTGCTACAGAGAGCAAAGAAAAGTAAATTAGTTCGTATGAAAAAAAACTTTGAATTAGTTTCCTCTTACAAACCAGACGGAGATCAGCCTAAAGCAATTGAAGACCTGGTTAAAGGGTTAAATGACGGGACTAAGTTCCAGACTCTGCTTGGCGTTACCGGCAGCGGTAAAACATTTACAATCTCGAATGTTATTGCTCAGGTCAACAGACCTACGCTTATACTTTCCCACAATAAAACTCTTGCCGCACAGCTGTATTCGGAGTTCAAAGCTTTTTTTCCTAACAATGCTGTTGAGTTTTTTATAAGCTACTACGATTATTACCAGCCCGAAGCCTATATGGCTTCGAGCGATACTTTTATTGAAAAAGATTTTGCCGTAAATGAAGAAATTGACCGTCTGCGGCTTAAAGCTACTACAGCGCTTATAGAGGGACGCAGCGACGTTATTGTTATTGCCAGCGTAAGCTGTATATACGGTATTGGAGCCCCTCAGGAATACGCTAATCAGATTATCTTTCTTGAAAAAAATCAAATGATTGAACGCAAGCAGCTTCTCCGCAACCTCATCAATATTCATTACGTAAGAAATGACGTTGAGTTTACCAGAGGAACTTTCAGGGCGCGGGGCGACGTTGTTGAGATTATTCCCGCTTACCAATATGAAGAGGCCATAAGAATAGAATTTTTTGACGATGAAGTTGAAAAGCTTTCTATCATTGATTCTATTACCGGAGAAACTATCAGAGAAGTAGATTCGGTCCCAATCTATCCGGCAAAGTATTTTGTTTCTAACAGAGACCAGACTCAAAAAGCAATCGTTCAGATTGAAAGCGAATTAAGCGAACGATTAAAATATTTTCAGTCCCAGGAAAAATATTTAGAAGCGCAAAGAATTGAACAGCGCACCAAATTTGATATCGAAATGATGAAAGAAATTGGTTATTGTTCAGGGATAGAAAATTATTCGCGCCATATGGACGCGCGCGACGAAGGTTCGCGACCGTTTACTCTTTTTGATTATTTCCCTAAAGATTTCCTACTTATAGTCGACGAATCGCATGTAACTATTCCCCAGGTTCGCGGAATGTATAACGGCGACCGCTCAAGAAAAAATGTTCTTGTCGAGTATGGTTTCAGATTACCTTCAGCTCTTGATAACAGGCCAATGAAATTTGAAGAATTTGAAGCGCAGCTTAATCAGGTTATTTTTGTAAGCGCGACTCCTTCCGATTACGAGCTGGAAAAGAGCGAAGGCATATTTGTAGAACAGGTTATACGCCCTACCGGCCTTTTAGACCCCGTAGTTGAGGTTAGACCGATAAAAGGACAGATAGACGACCTAATCAATGAGATAAGGATTAAAGCGGCTAAAAGCGAACGGGTGCTCGTTACTACGCTCACAAAAAAAATGGCGGAAGATCTATCCGATTATCTTGATAAAATTGGAATCAGAGTCCGGTATATTCACAGTTCTATTGATTCGCTTGAAAGAGTTGAAATATTGCGCGATTTACGATTAGGCGAATTTGACGTGCTTGTTGGCGTTAACCTTTTAAGAGAAGGACTTGATTTGCCTGAAGTTTCGTTAGTAGCCATTATTGACGCCGATAAAGAAGGATTTTTAAGAAGCGAAAGATCGCTGATACAAACTGCCGGACGTACTGCAAGAAATGCTGACGGCAAAGTTATTTTATACGCCGACAAAATGACCAACTCAATGCAGAAAATGATTTCTGAAACTGAAAGAAGAAGAAAACTTCAAATAGCGTACAATAAAGAAAAAGGAATTTCGCCAAAAACAATTTATAAGAGCATGGAAGATATTATGTCTTCTACTTTAATTGCTGATATCAGAAAGAAGACCAACGACAAAGACTCATATTCATTTACTAAAGTTGCCGAACCTATAATAAAATATATGACCGACGACCAGCGAAAAGACTTAGTTGAGCAAATGAAAGAAGAAATGTTCAACGCAGCCAAAGACCTTGAATTTGAACGCGCCGCTTCATTACGCGACGAAATTGACAAACTGCAAAAACAGTTAAAATAAAAGGTCTAATTGTCTGGTTTTATTTATAAAACTTCTTTAGCAGTTTAGGATATTTTTTAATCCCTTCATAAAAAAAGTACGATTCCCCTTTTATACCGCGCTTTCTGTTCGCTTTAAGCATTTTTTCTAAATATGCGTCTTTAGCCGAATAATCCCCCGTGTTTATTAACAGCCCCGGTATAAATTTATTAAAATCTTTTTTATCAATTTGTCCTTTAACAATATCGTCTATTGCTTTCACGTAACCTTTAATGTCATATCTGTAAATTTGCGGAACGACCAGATCCACTAATCCTTTTTTAACCCAAAGAGGCCAATCCTGCAAATACTCTTCTTTGCCCCAGGGATAAATACTTGGCGACATTGAAACAATCAGATTTTTATTATACCCTTTAACTTCTGTATAAATTCTCTGAAGAAAATCTGTCATAATATCAGTTCTCCATTGCACCCAGGCGGAGTCTTTTGAGTTTGCAGGAGGAGTTAAGCCATTATGCTCTTTTTTATAGCGTTCAACCGTATAGCTGTCATAGCCTGATTCAGAAGGCATTGCAGGAAGCCTGTCGTCCCCCTGTATTCCATCCACATCATAATTTTTTACGACTTCCATAATAAGCGATAGCATAAAGTCCTGAACTTCAGGCAGAAAACCATTCATCCATTCAAATCCGCTTTTAGTAGCTAATTTGCCTTCTACATCTTTAGAAGCCCATTCCGGTTTTCTCTTTAATATTTCACCGCCGTTTGATTTGTATGATGCGGAAAAGCCGTATTCAAACCAGGCTATTACTTTGATATTTTTTCTGTGAGCCTCAGTAATTAATTCTTTCAATGGATCGCGCCCGGTATACATAGTATCAATCTTCACTCCGGTCATATTTTCCATTATTTTGCTTGGGTAAGTTGTCATTGCTTTATTAAGCGTAACAACAAAAATAGTATTAATCCCAAGTTTATCGCATAAGTTAACAGCTTCAATAATATTAGCTTTAGAATTTAAAACTTTACTATCAACGTTTGTCAGCCACACGCCTCTTACAGGCTTTTGTATTGGCTTTGGAATAGCTATTGAAGAAATGCAAACCAATAAAAATAAATAAAGAATAATCTTATTTTTCATAATCTGAATACCAGATAGTTTAAAAATTTTAAAATACATTCCCTCCCCTTAATAGAAGGGTTTAAAAACAACCGAGCTGAGAATTTTTATATTATATTTAGGGAATTAAAATTGAGCTCTAAATCCTGCTTTTATTTCATACATTTGGAAAGTACTAACGTTTTCAAGATCAAGGTCTAACGCCGGCCAAAGCTCTCCAATAACCAATTTGTAATTTACCGAGGCATAAAACCAGATTGGTTTATAAACTTTAACGCTTACGCCTACTCCAAAATTTAGACCTCCGCTCCAGTCTACCTGATTTTTTTCAGGAACTTCAAGCACCTGCGCCAAAGCAAGATTTCCCTTACCAGTATCAACGCTTAGGGAATCATAATAAGCGCCTCTTTTATTGAACCACCTGTAAATTCCAAAACCAAACTCAAGATCAGTTTTCAAAGTTCCATTGTTAAATATTTCATAACCCGCATTAGCCGATAAACCTACCACCTGAAGACTCATTTTAAGTTTTGGCAATGGGATTTCAAATCTTGTATCAACGTCGTTTACGGTTACATTACGAGTAATATGCAGTTTATCTTCATTTAATTTATCATATTTAAAATACTCAAATTTACCAACCCACGACCATCCGTCGCCGACTGATTTGCCAAGATAAAAGCTTTCCCCGACAGTAGACTTAAACCTATCGTGAAGCGTTCCTGAAGGGATATACAAAGCTCCGTTTGCGCCTGCTATAATATATTCTTCGTCATCCTGACTAAAAATATTTTTAACCGGCAATAATGCTATTACTAAAGTTATAATGTAAAGTATTTTTTTCATTTTAATTAATATAGGATAGTTAATCCGAGTTTAATGTTGATTAATCTCTCTATTGGGAAATCGTCCGAACCGGCTTTGCCGGGAGTTTTAATAAACTGCACATAATCGGCTTCAGTATGAATTCTGAACTCGTCGCTTAGTTCATAGGCAAGATTTAATCCCGCAGTTAGAGCAAATGGGTTGCCTGTTTTATTAGGCGCAAAATTTCTAAAGCTATAACCAAAAGTATAGTTCAAATCTGTAAACTTCTTTTGCCATGTTTCCTCAAGATATAATTTACGCGTATATGGAACCACGCCAAAACCAACTGATGGATTTACAAAAAAATGATTAAGCGGATTATATTCGGCGTTAAAAGTAACGAACACAGGCATAATCTCTAATTTCTGAATAGGGCTTATAAGACCAGAAAGATTCGGATTTGAATTTAATGCATCCTGAATAAAACCTTTGTAACGCGTATCCCAGAAAAGCCAGTTCCACCTAACTATTGCAGAATCCTGATGCACAGAGTATAATTCATATCCGAAAGAAAGGCCAACGTAATAATTATGCCAAACGTTAATATTTAGTTTTACGCCGCCGCCCAAACCGTTAGCGTCCTTTACTAAAATATCCGGAGCAATAAACGAGCCTCCGTTAGCAGAGCGGCTAAGAGCGGTTGAATAATTAGAAAACGCCTCAACCGATTTTACAATCTGCGCGTTGATATTAGCGCTGCACGTTATTGCGCATACTAAAAAAGCGAAAAATCCTGTTTTTAATTTATGATTCATTTTCATTTTATAATAGTCCAAGTTGAAGAGTGAATCTAACTATATTGCCTAACCTTCCATAATTTGAGAAAGAGAAATCAACATTTACCGGGTAAGAAGCAAACTGAGGATTTACTCCTACGCCAAAGCTGTATGTTTCTTCATCATAATAAAATTTGTAGCCTCCGCGCAGCGTAAACATATTGTTCCAGCAGGTTTCAAGACCAACTATCATTCTTTCGTTTCCGTCGTTTGGATGAAGAGCTTCAACCATAGCGGTTACTCTGTATTCAGAGTCGAAGCTGCCTAACACCTCCGCTGCGGCTCCAAGTTTAAGAACAGAAGGCATTCTAAAAGTTTCATTAATAAATTTAGCGTCCACGCCAAAATTCTGAATATCAGCAGCAATTCTTAATGAACCAAGACCTGTGTAATATAAAACGCCTCCATCAAAAAGCACATTGCTTGCGCTGTAAACGTCAATGGCTTCTTTTACATACTTAACAGTAGCTCCAAAAGAAAACTTATCAGTAAGCATTTTAGAATAGCTTAGCCCAATAGCAATATCATAAGCGCTAAACGTGCCGTCAACTTTATAAACATCCTGCGCCCCGGTTTTATATGTTCTGGGGATTGAGCCATAATCCATATAGTTAACTCCCAACCCAACAACTCCCAAAGGATTAGTATAGGAATAGCTTGCCGCGTAATGTTTAATATCGGCTATCCATGGAGCGTATGAAACCGAAAGCATATTCTTCTGATTAATAAAACCAAGAGAGGCCGGGTTTGAAAACACTCCATCAGAATTCATATCCGCTAAAGCAATTGAGGCGTCGCCTAAACCGGCGCTTCTGGCAGTAACCGGTATTTCAAGAAAAACAAATCCGGCAGTACCTGTTTTTTTAAATTCCTGCGCTTGAATAAACATCGAGCATACTAAGAATGTAATAAATATTTTCAGTTTCATTTATTTAATTTTCTATTAATAATTTATTATTACGTATATTCTTTTTATCTGACTATTGCCAGTTTACCTTTTTTAGTTCCTAACGGAGAATCTATATGATAAATATAAATTCCGCTTCCAACAAATTGTCCGTAATCCGATGACTGATCCCATGTCGCTATAGCTCCGGCTCCGGAAGCCACGGTAATTGTTTTTACTAAATCGCCTCTCACAGTATATATCCGAATTGTACATGGATTAGGAATATTTACAAATTGAATATCATCGTCAGAACCCGGCACTCCGATGCTTGCGTACTTATTGCCTAACACAAATGGATTTGGCACTACCATAACATTGCTTAAAGTTGTAGCAGGAGGAAAAGTCGTTGTAAATGTCTGGGTCATTCTGTTTGCAAAAATAGAAGACTCTAAAGGCGGAACCCGGTTTGAACCAGTTTCAGGAAATACCGCCGAAGGATTTATAGGCCAGCTTGCTTTACCCGTGTCATATGCCGTTAATGAATAATAATACGACGTTCCGATGCTTGCAGAAGTATCTACAAATACATACTTGCTTTCCGAAGAGCTGTAAACATTTGGGTCGCCTTTTATAATTGTGGCTATTTTAGTCCATGGCCCTATAGGCAAATAGTTTGAACGATAAACATTATAGCCAGCTAAATCCAAAGTTCCATCATCCGGGTCGGGAATGCTTTCTGTTTCTTTTCCCCAACGAAGAACGTTGGCTGCAATATTTTTTGTTCCTTTATAATAAGATACAGTAAAAGTTGGAGCCGCAGGCGGATCGGGATGGTTTAATCCGTTGCCTGTTAATTGGCCTGTTTTTGAATCTCTGTATTGATCGTATGTAAATTTAGCTTTATCGGCGGAGCTGTTAAATAAATAGCCGCCTCTATATCTTGTTGTTCCGGAAATATAAGAAGAGCTTGTTCCGCCAATTTCGCTCTTCTGAATATTCTTATTAAGAGCGTCGGCATAATCAATTCCATTAACAACTTCAGCTAAAGCCACGACAATTGAATCTCCTGGCAAGATAGTCCAAGGGCCAAGAGACATTAACGACCACATTCTGTTTCTACGCATATAAATAGTATCGGCAGAACTTGACACAAAGCTTGCAGCTGTAGCAATATTTTTTAATACGGCGTATTCTGCATCGGCAGTGCCTGGAATACCGTTAAAAGGACCGCTTTGGTCAATAGAATTTAATCCTGCAGACCAGCCGTATTGATTTACCCTTGTAGCCTGCCCTGTATTATCAGGAGACGAATACAAAAGGCGAACGCCTACAAAACCGGGAGCCGTCCATTCGCCTGTGACAGAGCCCGAAGAAAGTTCCTGCCCCTGATTAGCTACAAAGCCATATTCTTCATTAGCTACAGTTTCAAGATAATCGCCAGACCTGCCATAAATCATTTTACGCGCGTTATCCCAGAAATACCATGTGTTTCTTGCGCCCGGCGTTAGCGATGGGAATAATATAGTCCATGCTCTTGAATTTACATGCATTGCATAATTTGCCATCAGATACAAATCATATAAAGTGTCCGCTACGCTA
Source organism: Ignavibacteriales bacterium UBA1304 (assembly GCA_002307295.1). Taxonomy (GTDB): domain Bacteria; phylum Bacteroidota; class Ignavibacteria; order Ignavibacteriales; family Ignavibacteriaceae; genus UBA1304. Next base: position 31,558 of record DBTY01000020.1, on the reverse strand, counting down.
ATTGAAGTATCGGCCGCTTTAATTTCATTTGAGATATTTTTAATTGTATACTCATAAATAATATAGTTCTCATCTCTTTTAGAACCGCTCCAGTTGTATGCTCTTCTGGTAACCCTTACAGGCAGTTGATGATCGCGGTCGTCGGTATTGCTATAGTTTTTATTATATTCCCATGAGCTTTCAATTTCTTCTTCAGACTCTTTGGCGTTTTCTTTCAGCCAATAATTCTCGCCATTTTTAAATTTCTGATGATGCTGCGTCATTCTGTATTTAGCTCCGGCGTCGCTAGAAATTGTGCCCGCATAAATAGACCAGTCTTCTACAGAGATTACGCTATCTTTTGATTTTTTTGCTCCAATCCAAAATCCTCCGGTTGCAAGGTGAGATGCAGTCCCTCCGATATTTGTATTGATCCAGGTTTTATCAAAACCAGGCCAGTCTAAACCAACGCCTTTGTTCCCCCAGTTTGAAAATATTGGGCCGACTTTTCCATTATAAACGCTCTGCCATAACGCCCCTCTATTAAAAGAAAGCGTTGGCGATTCTACTTGCGAAAAACTCTTTGCCGTAAAAACAAGAAAGTTTATAGCTACTAAATAAAAAATATGTTTCTGAATGTATTTCATAAAAAATAAAAATAAATTATTTATCCATTAATTTCTGATTAAAAGCCATAGCCCAACGTAAAATAAATTGACCTTGGCGAATTTCTATATGCTCTGTAAGAAGCCGCTACATAGCTTAATCTTGTAGGATCGTTGCCTGCGTCGGCTATTGTAATACCTTTTTCAACCCAACTATTTATATCGTCTGTTACGTCCATAGGAGTAAGCCATGCGTTGTTAAACAAGTTCATTACTCTTATTCCTAATAAAAATCTGCCTCCGCCTTTTATCTCAATATTTTTAATGATATTAAAATCAAAACTTGATTCTAACGGATAGCGTCTGTTATTAGTTATGCCTACTGGATCAAAATCGGTAGTATATGTATATGGGGTTCCAGATTGAGCGGTATATGTTAAACTTAAGATTGTGCCTTCAAGCGGTTTAACGCCAAATACTGATAATCCCCCGTCTTTGGGTATCTGATATTGTAATAACGCTCTAAAATTATGAGTTCTGTCGTTGCTTGAAATATACTCCGTAGTAGCGCTCTTGTTTAAATAACTTCTTGTACCGTCAGGATATAAAGTCGTCGCTCCATATGTTCCCTCTTTTGTTTGAGAAAGACTATAGCTTAATCTGTACGACCAGTTGCCTATACCGACTGTTTCAAAAGTAATTTCTGAACCGACAGTAGAACCATAAGCGTTATTAGCATAAGTAGTATAGTAATAAAGAGGAGTATTGTCTAAAGCATAGCCTGCAGGGCGTTCTGCGCTGCCTGTATAAGCGGCTACATATTGATTTCCGATTTGCTTAACTCTATCGTTAAAATAAAGCACGACGTCTAATCTGTGGCTTTGCCCTAATACCTGCTGTAAGCCAAATTCATAGTTTATAGTTTTCTTAAATTCAAGATCGGCGTTGCCAATTCCAGTCCAACCGCTTTGAGTTCTTCTGGAAAGAGCCTGACTAAAAGTAGGCATCGACGCAAAATGACCGTACTGAATTCTGAAAGCGGTGTTCTCGCCAACCGGGAAAGAAATTCCAACTCTTGGCAAAAGGACATAGTGATTTTTAGATTTTATAGTCTTAGGGTTTCCTACGTCAGTTCCAGAAGCGCCGCTTGTGCCCTGATAAAAAACATCAAACTTATCGTAGGGAATCAGAGACTGAAAATTATATGTTTCGCCTCTTAGTCCAATATTAGCAATCATCCCAGAGTATTCCATTTTATCCTGAATATAAAACGCCGCATTATAAGGATAAGCATGATAATAATCGGCATAACCGCTTCTTGTCACATAAGTATTTGCGGCATAACTTGAGTTAACCGCATTGTTAAACAAATCCCAATAATTAAAACGGATACCGCCTTTAATCAGGTTAGCTTCGTTAACCTGACTTGTATAGTCAAGGTTAAGATTAATTGTTTCTGTTCTGGTATCCTGATAATAGTTTGTGCTTGCATTAATCAGAGGTCTGAAATAACTATTATCCCACCATACTCCGTCAAGTAAAATTGAACCTTGCGTATCGCCAAGGCTATCAAGCCTGTCGCGCGCATTTACTGTTCCGGCAAGATATTCATAAGGAATTTCATATCTTTCTAATTGACGCGAAACCGTCGCTTCGACAAATGATTTAGGATTAATAGTATAAATCCAGTTTACGCTTTGAGCAAAAGTTAATTCAGTTCTAACCGGATCGGTAGTAACATAATATTTTGTAGATAGTCCCGGAGGAGTAAACGCCAAACCGGACCAGCGAATATCGTCAGACCCAGACCAGATGCCTCCGCGGTATTTTTGATAGCTTGTTAAAAACTTAAATTTCTGATCCTGAGCTGGCTGATAACTTAAATTGAGAATATAGTTCTGGTATATCTGCTGTTTTTCTGGAGTTGGTAATTTAGTAGGGTTGCTTCTATATTCGCCCGAAAAGAAAAATCTTAGAAGATTTGGATCTTTGCCTAACGGCCCGCCAAATCCGACCATATATCTTTTATATGCGTACTGCGTATAATCGTAAACGCCCAATGGGTTATCGTCGCTTGGCGTATGGTTTTTCACCCAGGTATTATATGCCCAGGTAACTTCCTTATTCGCAATAGTGTAAAAAGCGACAGAATCCGCCTTGCTGTTTTTGCGCTTATTATAAAGGTCTGCATAGCGCGTATCTAATTTAAGTCCTTTAATAATAGTTTCAATCTGACTCATCCATTTATCAAGCGTGCCCCATTTCTGCCATTCGTAACTTGACTTGGAATAAATATAATCTCCAAAGTGATACTGACCCGCAGGTCTGTATTCAACCCGGCCTTCGCCCGTAAAATTTTGCGCGCCTTCTTTAAGCGCTACTTTTACAACGCCAGCCTGAGCGTTGCCGTACTCTGGCGAAAAACCGCCGGTAATCATCTGAACCTGTTGAACGCCAAGCGGGTTAACGTCATATTTCCAGGAGTTGTTAGCCTTATCAGTTCCGAACGAAACAGGAGCTATATTAGATGAGTTTACCTGCTCAACGCCGTTGATCTGAAAACTTAATTCATACGAACCAGAACCTCTGACAGAATAATTGCCAGTGGCTGTTTTCTGAAAACCTGAAGATAAATCCAAAGCCCCTCTAATGCCTTCAATAGGAGCGGCTTTAATCTGGCTTTCGCTTATTGTAGTGGCGGTGGATGTTTGGTCTTTGGTAATTTTATGTCTTTCGGCTACTATAGTCACCTGTTCTAATTGCAGCGAAGCGTCTTTTAATCTGAAATTAAGCTCCATTGTGCGGTCAATTTCTATTTCCACTTCGGTTTTTCTTACTTTGCCATAACCAATCAGACTTGCAGTTACCGTTTGCGTTCCGGCTGGAACGTTAAGAATAAGATATCTGCCTTTTGTATCAGTAGCGGCGCCTAATCTGGTTCCTTCAACAATAATGTTCGCGCCAATAAGCGGTTCATTTGTTTTATCATCTACCACCAAACCGGTAAGTTTACCGCGGGAATTCTGCGGAAAAACAATTATGGAAATTGTTGCGAAAAAAAATGCCGTTAATTTCAGGCGGGTTAAAAACTTATTTTTAAGCATGTTGTAAAAAAAACTCTATATGTTTAACCTTAATTAAATACTTCTGATTATTCATCCGAAGGTTGTAACTTTTTTTTTGAGATTGTAATAACAACCTTTAGCGGCTTTATAAACCGCTAAAGGAGTTTTATTAAATATTCTTATTTCGTTAATATCATTTTTTTGCTGATAGAGCCGGATTCTGTTTTAAGCGTGTAATAATATACGCCGCTTGCTAAATTATCAGCTTTGAAAATCTGAGTATGACTGCCAGCCTGTTGAAAACTATTGATAAGAACTGCTACTTCCTGTCCTAATAAGTTAGTTACAGTTAGTTTAACGCTCGTCGCTTTAGGCAAAGAATAGCTTATAACTGTTGAAGGGTTAAAAGGATTAGGATAGTTTTGGTTCAACTTAAAATCGTAAACAGTATTTGCGTTATCTTTTACTCCGGTAACGTTAGTGAACTTAAACTTATAAATTGTTTTCTGCGAAGCGTCAGCTACATAAGCTGTTAACGCGTCGCTTGAAAGAGCCACGTCGCAAGGAGCTAAAAATGGCGCGCCATTTGGATCGGCGTATGAAGAACTATTTTTTGAAGGAAGTTCATAAACTGGTTCTGCAAAATTTACAGTTACCGTATAGCCTTTTACCCATCTTCTTGTAGAATCAATTCCAGCGACCCACAAAACTTTGTTCTTGTCGACTGTAATTCCATAAGGGATGTTTTTATCAAATACTAATTCAGATGCGGCGTCTGTAATTCTCTGCCCTGTATATGTGCCAGGCGAAGTTTGAGTTCCGCCGTTCCATATTGCAATTCCGCCGGTAGTCTGAGTTGAAGAATATGAGTTTCTTGAAGTATAAAAAGGAGTTTCAGGATTATTATAGTCTCCTCCCGGAACTGTTGCTACATCTCTTATTACGTCATATCCGCCAGTATTTGGGCCGCCTGGTTCAGCTGGACCTGATGGAGGCGAAACATACGATCCTCTAGCAGGAGTAGTTACTGAGTAGCTTAAATTAAAAAATCTAATGCCTGTATTGCCATAAGGCATACCGGCTACTGCAAATGAATCTTTAGTTACAGCAAAACCGTCTAAGTAAGTGCCATAACCTGACGAAACTGCAAATCCATATCCAAATTTTTGAACCTGTGTTGTATCCTGATTAGGATAATAATAAAGGGATGCTACTGTATTTGGCTTTGTCTTTTGGTAAGGCTGTCCGGCAGTTATAAGTAGATCGTTGCCAAGAACAGCAATGCCTCTTATGCCGCCAATATTTCCAGTTAGAGTATCGGAGTCGCCGTTATTATTATAATCAATTAATTTTTTTAGAGAATTGTCGGATGAGTCTGCATAATACACTGCATTATGCGCTTTTGCATTAGTAACTTTTGTAGAAATTGCAAAAAGTCTTCCGTTTTGGTTAACGGCAATTAAATGCGGTTGCAACACGCTGCTATCAGCCGCGGGAAATTTTACTTCCCCAACGTACTTCCATTGTGCTTGAGCGGATAGTTTGTTATTAGCGATAAATAAAATAAAAATCGCTATAGGTAAAAGTTTCAGAAATATCTTCATACATTCCTCAGGTTTAAAAGTTTTTTATTACTTCCAGTTTTAAAATAAGTCTTAATAAACAAAGAACAAACTAACAAGACCAATTTTACCCCTACATGATAGGGTAGCGCTATAAGGCGCAATAATGGGGTTATTTTCATCCGTAGCGCGGACTTTCAGTCTGCGCAAAATACAATTATGCTCATAGCGTAGACTTTTAGTCTGCGCAATATAACTTAATCAAGGCGCAGACTAAAAGTCCGCGCTACGAAACGTTTAAACATAGATACAGATTAAAATGTCAAATATTCTTTTCTACAATAAGAATACTTCCAGTTTTCCCAATTATCAACAAGACCTGCTTTAACGGGATTTAGCAACACATAATTAATAGTAAAATACAATTCTTTGTCGTCTCTAATCCACCTGTCATAGCTTTCTACCTGCCAAAACTTGCCCTCTTTTCCAATTATGGAATTACACTTAACGGCAGAATACCCCTTCATTAATTTCATTATTTCGCTAATCCCTTTATTTCCAGGCAGCAATTCAAAAACAAGATGAACATGGTTTGGCATAATGCAATAACAGATAAGCGTATATTCCTTTTTATCTGGGAAATCAAGCGACTGTTTACAAATCTCCGCAAGTTCAGTTCTGTTAAGATAATTTATACCCATATCGCAGGAATCGAGCAACAAATCATATTTTTGAAAAAGTCGATGATAGCTTTTAAAATCAAGGTTTGTATTTATTTTCGCAAGCTCTGATAATTTATCCAGTGGAATGGAATTAGCCAATCTGTAAGTAATGAAATACCGTCCCTCATCGAAATACAAATGAGGTAAATTCCTTTTGTGAAAAGTATTGCTCATTTATGCTCCATTGCAATTAATTCGTAACGCGGACTTTTAGTCTGCGTAAAATACAATTATGTTCGTATGCGTAGACTTTCAGTTTGCGCAAAATAATAATAACAAAATTATATATCCAGACAAGAACTAAATTAAATTCGCGCCGATAAAGCTCTACGAAGTATACGCAGCTAAGGCGCAGACTAAAAGTCCGCGCTACGAAACGTTTAACCATAAACGTAAGCTAAAAAGAGGGCGAAAAGAAGAGGCAAAAAAAACGCAGGCTTAAAAAACCTGCGTCATTAATTTTAATAAAGTTGTTTTTTATTAAAAGAAAAATCTTACTCCAAGTCCGGCGTCAAGATCGAGCCCTGTATTTGGCGCAATATCAAATACTGGAGCGGCTTCTAAAAATACGTCGATAGGCGCATTTTTAATAAACCAGTCGATACCAATAACGCCCCTTAAACCAAGCCAGGCGCTTTTATTATCCGAAGTAACAATTCTACCGCCGACTCCATAAAACAGCACAAATTTTTCTGCCGACCGTATAGCGCTATAATTATGAAATAAATAATCCACATGAAGGTTAACCCGGCTGTCGTTAGAAGAAAACGCATAGCCCAAACCAAAGTCGATTGCGTTTCCGTTTTCTAACCAGTACTTGCCCGCAAGCCCGGTAGGCTCGCCCAAAACTACTCCAAGCCCAAACCCTTTACTCTGGGCAAACGCCGATTTTATTCCCAATGAACTAATTACTATCAAACAAATTAAAATTACTTTTTTTGTCATTTTTACCACGGATTATTTTAAAATATTATTTAAATTTAAACAATACTAAATACCGTTTCAATACAATAATGACTCTATTTATATTTGTGTGTAATTTGTAAATGGAGCGCTCATTCTTTATTTTAATTTTTATTTATCTAATGAGGGAAAAATGTCTGATAGTGAACTGGAAGAAATCATTCAAAAACAAAAAAGTTTGTCGTCGGAATTGGACTACAAAATAAATGAAGTAGCAATTATTTTAGCCGCAGGGCACGGGAAGCGCATCAAATCGCAAAAGTCTAAAATGCTTCACAGCATTTGGGAAGTTCCTACGGTAGAAAGAGTGTTTAACGCCTGCCAGAAAGCTATTCCAAATATGAATACGGTAATAGTAGTTGGCATTAAAGCCGCGGACGTTATGTCGGTCATTGGAAAAAGAGAAAATACTTCGTTCGCTTTTCAAGCCGAACAAAAAGGAACCGGGCACGCAGTTCAGATTGGTCTTGAGAAAATTGACTCAAACTCTTTTAAAGGGATTGTCTACGTTTTCCCCGGCGATATGGGTTTGATAGATAAAGATACCGTGCTTATGTTAAAAGATAAGTTCGTAAATTCGCAAGCCAACATGATGGTGCTGACCGGAATTTACGAAGGCGAAGTTCAGGAGAATAGCTACGGCAGAATTATAAGAGTAAAAGACTTTGACGCCACCGGCGCGTCTTCCGGAGCAGACGCCGGAAAAGTTGTAGAAATTATGGAACATAAAGATATTTTATCTCTTAAAGAAGACGTTCCCTATGAAATTATTTTTAACAACAGAAAATACAGCTATTCTAAAAAAGAATTAATCGAAAACAGAGAATTCAACTCCAGCGTTTACGCTTTTGATTACCAAAAACTTATAGAGCTTATCGACAAGCTTTCGAGCAACAACGCGCAAAACGAAATTTACATAACCGACCTTATTGCGCTTTTTAATCAAAGCGGTTATACGGTTGGAGCCGTCAGCCCTCACGAACAATCGGTTGTAATGGGCTTTAATAATAAATCCGTGTTAAGAGAAATGGAAGCGCTTGCACGCCATAAAGTTTATGAAAAATTAAAAGATATTATTGAAATTACAGATCCGGAAGACTTTTTTATTCACGAAAGCGTAGTAGAACAAATTCTGGATATGGATAAAAACGGAATTCCTTTAGATATTGTGATAGAAAAAGGAGCCTACATTGGAGCCGATGTAAAGCTTAATTATAACCTGACGATAAAGAAAAATGTATTCATAGACGGGAATATTATTTTCGGCAAAAACGTAACTTTATCGGAAAGCGTTCATCTTACATGCTTCCCGGGGCAAAAAGCGATTATTGGCGATAATGTAGAAATTCTATGGGGCGACATAATTAAAGGCAATTTAGAAATTGGAGAGAACTCGCTTATTGAATCAAGCGTAAATATGACCGGAAGCGACGAATTCCCATTGCGCATTGGTAAAAATGTTCTTATAAAAGGAACAAGCTATATATTCGGTTCAATTATTGCCGACGACGTTAATATAGAACACAGCGTAATTATAAAGAAAAGAGTGGATAAGCTTATAAAACGGAATGGAGCCGTTCAACCGATAAGGTTTTATCTGCCTATGCCCGCCGGAATAGACGCAATTGAAGATTTATAAAACAAGAAAAGGGCTCTTAAATTTCTTAAGAGCCCTAACTTAATTTCTGTAATAAAAACTTATTTAGTCTCTGTTGTCTCAGCTTTTGCTTCAGCTTTAACTGGAGCAGCTTTTTTAACAGGAGCTTCAGCCTTTGCAGGTTCTGCAACTACAGGAGCTGATGCGGTTAAACTATTTACATAAGTTGTAAGCGCAGATTTTCTGCGTGAAGCAGTGTTTATGTGAATTTTACCATGAGCTGCAACTCTATCGATATAAGAGACTGCATCTTTATATAATATTTCAGCTTCGGCTTTATCTTCTGAGCCTTCTACTTTCTTAACAAGAGTCTTTAATTTTGATATAGTTGCTCTATTACGTACTCTGCTTTTTTCGTTCGTTTTAATACGTTTCTTAGCTGATTTATGGTTAGCCATTCTTAAAACCTTATAAAAATGATATTTAATTTAAAAATAAAAACAAATATATTCATTTCCTGCATTTTTGTCAAATAATTAAAATTTATTTATGACCCGCATTACAGGATACACATTTAGGCTTCTATCATAATAAGGCGATCTTTCATAAAAAAACGACAGCCTTTTATTAGCGCTTTCCCTAAATTCTTTGTCTTCTTTTAGTTTTTTTTCAAATTCGTCTTTCAATATAGGATTTTCTCGTATCATTTTCAAAGCTTCTTTTTCCATAACATAATCTTCAAAATATTCTTTCGGCTCAAAAATAGCGTTAAAAAATCCCCAGCGAAGAAAAGAGTCCGGCCCTTTTGGCTCAAGCGCGTGAAGAATTACTCTTATTCCCCTTTGCGCAGTTTTCACTACAAACGTCCCGGCGGGTATTTTAACTTCTTCGTCATATGCGTTATAAGAATAGTTTACCTGATGCCGCCCCTCATAAGAATTCTGCTGAAATTTTACGTCTTTAAATTTATACCGCTCTACTTTAAGAGTCTGATCTTCTTTTGTTTCTTCCACAGAAATTCCATGAAGCTTTAACCGGTCTGCTATTTCCTTCCATTCCCTTGGTATTAAATACGCATACGGAGCCGTAACAGAATCCGACACTGCAACTTTATTGTAAAACGGAATTTCAAGATCATACTTTTCCTTGGTATAAGTTATTCTTTTAGCGCCGGAAATCTCGCTGGAGTCCTCAATGCTTTTGAGCCCCTTAAATATAAAGCGCTCATGTTCGTCGGTTCCTTTTAACGCTATAGGAAAAGATTTTTTATTTATACTGTAATCTTCAATTGCGTTTTCATCAGCCGCTTTATTTAACCGAACCAGCTCGTCCGGGTTTTGCCCAATAAATTGCAAAACTGCGTTCAACATCGATTTTGTTCCAAACACCCTGTCCTTATATGGTTTAATCATGTGCGTTTCAACCAATAACGCAGGGCGGTTTTGAATTGCGACATATCCATGCGAAAACCTTGGCGGCATAGACCAGTCGACTAATCCCTTTCTTAGATCGTTATCTTTAAATCCTGCATAAGGCGAAACTAAAAAACCGTCGGCGCGGACTTTATTTTCCATAAATGGAATAAATTTATTATTAATCCAGTTTCGCGTTTCTTCATAGACGTCGACATATTTTTCTATTCCATAATCCACTGTATATTGGTAATCCGCTCCGTCTGTAGTGTGAGTATCTATAAAAAAATCGGGCAGCCAAAGCGAGAACAATTTAAGCATAGCCTGCATTTCAGGCGCGTCGGCCTTCATCCAGTCGCGGTTCAGGTTCAGGTTCTGAGCCGTCGTTCTCCAGCCCATTTCTTCAGGACCATTTTGGTTTATTCTGTTATACCTGCCTATTCTTTCGTGACCATCTACGTTAAACACAGGGATTATCATTAGTATGGCGTTTTTAATGAGGTCTGCTTTTTCTTTGGTAATTAGTATATCGCGCGCAAGAAGCATACAGGCGTCTTTCCCCTCAATTTCGCCGGAGTGTATTCCGTTGCAAATCATAATAACAGGCTTGCCGCTTTTTTTTACTTCGTCGAGAGTGAAACATTTATCCTTAGAAATTATTACGCAATTTAAATCGCGTCCCTGTGGCGACTCGCCAAATTTAAATATTTTTACATACGGCGAATTATTTTCAAGCTTCTTAAAATACTCCATCGTTTCTTTATAACGGGGAGTGCCAAGATAATTTGATTTTTCAAAATACGTTAACCATTCGTCTTCTACTTTATTCTGCGCCTGAACGAGCGCCGCAAAAACAGTCAGACAAAACAATACCCGGAGAATATTTTTTCCCATTTTGCAACATCCATAAATAAAAGAAGCAAAATATAAAAATTCCGGGTCTTAATAAATGGCTGCAAAAACTATAAATTTTTATTGACTTTGACAGAATATTTTATGATAATAAACCATATGTTTATTTTTTAGCGCAAAAAAATCATTAATACGCTATTTTGAAAAGATAAAAACTGATTTTTGCGCAGATATTAAATAATAAGGGGTAAGAAATGAAATCGTTTATCTTTTATTTAGGCGTCTTTTGTTTTTTTAGTCAGATTGTCTTTCCGCAGGATTCCGCATGGACAAATATAACGCCGCAAAATTTTCAATCAGTTTACGAATTAAAATCTGATAATGTTAGTAATCTGTTCGCTGTTACAAACTCTGGATTATTTGTAACGCAGGATAATTGCAAAAGCTGGAAACAACTTTTAGCAAAAGACAATCTGGAATACTTATCTATAAATCACGGGAATCATATTCTTTGCGGCAGTTATGACACTTTGATGTATTTCTCGTCAGACATGGGAAAGAATTGGGAAAAAAATCCTGCGCCGGGCGGTTTATACGGATTGGTTATGGATTCTTCTGGAAATTGTTGGGCGCTTACGGCTTATGTATTATACAAATCATCTGACAACGGTCGCTCTTGGACGCAAACTAATATCCCAACCCCATATCTCTTTTTTCATCGTATGAAAATAAGCAAACAAAATGACATTTTTATCCAAGCTGTAAAACAACTTTACAGATCAACTGACGGAGGTCAGACATGGATTATATTGCCAGTTGTGCTTAGAGATATTTCCGATAACATTGCATTTAATAACGATGGAGAAGTTTTTCTCTCTGTCGAGAACAAAGGAATACTAGCTTCCAAAGATAAAGGAGATACCTGGGAAATTAAGAACGATCAGATTGATTTTAATGTCCAGGCAATGGAATTTGACTCTTCTGGAAATATTTTTTGTGGCGACAAATATAAAGGGACATATAAGAGTTCGGATCAAGGAGCAAATTGGAAGTATATTGGTTGTAAAGATTTAATATACGATTTTAATTTTTACAAAGGGGTTCTCTATTCTGGCGGTGGATGGGGTCTTTTTAAGTATAACCCAAATTATATAGAGCCAGTTAGACCCAAGAATATCTTCCCACTGCATATTGGTGATAAATGGCAATACTTGGTAATGGAAGGATCATATAATATGGATCCCGGTCCAGTTACTTATTATCTAAATAATGTTTATGTCGTAAAAGATACTCTAATCAACGGCTTAACATATTACGAGCTTTCTAATTCCATGGGATATTGGTTTAGATATAGCGAAACAGATAATAAAGTTTATATGTTTGGGAATAACAAAGAGAAAACCTGCATGGACTTTTCGTTACCTGACGGCTCTCCGTTTTCTCAATATATAATTGAACAGCATTTCTCATTAAGCTCCATTGTCAGTTCCGGGCAAGAAAATCTCTTGAATCAGAACGTTTATTTTACAAAATTTGTATCCGGTTGCGAGCATTGTGCGGGAGAATATATAGTTACAAAATACAACTCTGGATTTGGTTTGTCATATATGGATCAGAGTTCTTATTACATGGGAATTGGCACTTTCTTTACAGATTATTTTTTAATACAGGCTCAAATAAACGACGGAACATCTCCGAAGAACTATTCAGAAGTTCACATACCGCAAATAACAATTATCCCTCCCAAAACTGTTCCTGATTCTGCATTTAAGTTTACTTTAGCTGTTGATCATTATTATAGTTCTTTTTCCTCCAGCGGTAAAAGTTTGAATTATATTGATACCGTTTATCTTTCCGGGTATTATCAGAAAGGAGATTCTGTTGTTTCTCCGACATGGATAAATACCAAAAATATTGCAGGGACAAATGGATATTCTGTTGATACTACAGTGGCAATAGACTTGCTAAAACGCGGATTCACGTTTTATTATAAAGTATACGCTAAAGATAAAGGGATTATTCCCGGGATATCCGTATCGCCTGATACAGGCTATTATAAACTTGATTACTCCCCCAATATTTCAGGCGTTAAAGATGTAAAGAACAATTTAATTACTACTTTCCAGCTGGAACAAAGCTATCCAAATCCGGCCAACCCTACTACAATTATCAGATATGCAGTTCCGTACGAAAGCAGAGTAAAGTTAACCCTTTATAATATGCTTGGGCAGATTGTAAAGGTTTTGGCTGACGATATAAAACCAACGGGAATATACGAAGTGCGGGTTGACGGCGGCAAATTATCTTCCGGCATATATTTTTATTCAATGCAGGCGGAAAAATTTAGCCAGACAAAGAAATTGATATTATTAAAATAGTAGTAAAATTTATGCCGAATAATAATAACCGCGCTACAGTTAAATTGAAGCGATCTCATCAATATATGTCGCTTAACATTTCTATTTGCCGCTTGAATTATTTAAATTGCTTTTTTAGAATATAAAAATAATGTTTACATTACATTTAATTCACTAAAGAGGTAAAAATGAAAAATAAATTATTCATTTTATTTTCCGTTTTATTTTCAGCTTTGGCAATGCAATTATTTGCTCAAAGCGAAGCCAGACTACTCAGGTTCCCTACAATACACGGCGGCCAGATAGTCTTTACTTATGCCGGAGATTTGTACACAGTAGACGCTTCCGGCGGAACAGCACGAAAAATAACAAACGACGTTGGATATGAATCGTTCGCGCGTTTTTCGCCTGACGGCTCCAACTTAGCTTTCACAGCCCAGTATGACGGCAATACCGAAGTTTACATTATGCCTTCAGCAGGCGGAACTCCGGTTAGGCTGACTTATACGGCAACGTTAGACAGAGACGACGTTTCCGATAGAATGGGTCCTAATAATATTGTTATGGGATGGAAAGGAAATAATGAAATCGTTTTCCGCTCGCGCGCTGACGAGTTTAACGCTTTTAAAGGACAGTTGTTCCTCGTTTCTAAAAACGGCGGCGATCTTAAACAGCTCCCTTTGCCACGCGGAGGTTTTTGCTCCTACTCCCCAGATCAGTCAAAGCTTGCCTATAACAGAGTATTCAGAGAATTCAGAACCTGGAAAAGATACCGCGGCGGTCAGGCTGACGATATCTGGATTTATGATTTTGCAACTAAACAGACAGAAAATATAACCAATAACCCGGCTCAGGATATCTTCCCTATGTGGTCGGGCGATAAAATTTATTTTATATCGGACAGAGACCAAAAGTTCAACCTCTTCTGCTATAACACAACTACAAAAGAAACAAAAAAATTAACCGACTTTAACGAATTTGATATTAAATTCCCTTCTCTTGGCGATAACGCTATCGTTTTTGAAAACGGCGGATTTATTTATAAATACGATTTAGCTTCAGATAAATTAGAAAAAGTAACCGTCTATTTGCAGGAAGACCTTGCAATTGGACGCGATAAAATTATAGACGTCAGCAGACAGGTTTCTAATTTTGAAATCTCTCCCGATGGCAGCAGAGCCTTATTTGGAGCGCGTGGAGACATATTCACCGTCCCAAATAAATTCGGCAATACAAGAAATTTAACCAACACTTCCGGCATACACGAAAGAAGCTCCAAATGGTCGCCTGACGGCAAATGGATTGCTTATATTTCCGACAGAACCGGCGAAGATGAAGTTTATATTTTACCTCAGGACGGCAAAGGTAAAGAAATTCAGCTTACTTCCGGCGGACATAATTACAAGTTTTATCTTTCCTGGTCGCCTGATAGTAAAAACATTATCTTCTCGGATAGAGATCAAAAACTCTATTATGTAGAAGTTGAATCGAAAAGCGTAACTCTGGTTACTACTTCCGATTTTTTTGAGATCACCGATTATTCCTGGTCGCCTGACAGCAAATGGATTGCATTTTCAAAACCATTTAACGAATCTTTTTCAAAAGTATACATCTATTCTCTCGAAAAGAAAAAAGAATATTCAGTTACAGACGAATGGTTCTCTTCTTCAAACCCCGCTTTCAGCAAAGACGGCAAGTATCTTTTCTTTGCATCCGATAGAACATTCAACCCAATATACAGCCAGACTGAATGGAACCATGCTTATCAGGACATGGAAAAAATCTATCTTGTAACTTTAGATAAAAATACCAAATCGCCTCTTGCTCCTAAAAGCGACGAAGTATCTCTTAAAGATTCTACCCCAAAACCTGAAAAGAAAGAACAGGAAGTTAAACCTGATTTCAAAATTGATTTTGACGGAATTTCAGACAGAATAATTGAGGTTCCTGTTCAAAATGCAAATTACAGAGATATTGTTTCCGTTGGCAATAAAATTTATTATGTGCGCCAGGGAAGCAAAGATGAAAGAACAAAATTATTAATGTATGATTTCGATCAGCAGAAAGAAACCGAACTTGGCGATATCAACGGTTATGAAATTTCAGCCGATCAGAAAAAAATGATGGTCGGGCAAATGGGCTCATACGCCATAATAGATTTGCCAAGCGCTAAGATTGAGATCAAAGAAAGATTAAACTTATCTGACATGAAAGTTAAGCTTGACAGAAAAGCCGAATGGTCGCAGATATTCAACGAATGCTGGCGTCAGATGAGAGACTTCTTTTTTGCTCCAAACATGCGTAATGTAGACTGGAAAAAAGTTAAGGATACATACGAGCCCTTAGTTAAATATGTTAACAACAGAGCCGATTTAACCTACATCATTGGCGAAGTGATTAGCGAACTGAGCATCGGCCACGCTTACGTAGGCGGCGGCGACTATCCTAAAGCCGAAAGGATTAAACAGGGTTTGCTCGGCGCTAAATTAGAAAGAGACGACGCGACTAAGTACTATAAAATTGCTAAAATTCTCAAAGGACAGAACTGGAATAAATCAGTCCGCTCCCCTTTGACTGAAGCCGGAATTGACGTAAACGAAGGCGAATACATCGTCGAAGTTAACGGTCAGCCGACAAAGGATATGGCTAACATATACGAATCCTTATTTAATACGGCAGGCAAACAGGTTACGCTTAAAATTAATTCTTCGCCAAAGGAAACCGGCGGCCGCGAGGTTGTTGTTGTTCCCGTAGACGACGAACAGCAGCTGTATTATTTTAACTGGGTTCAGGGCAATATAGAAAAAGTAAACAAAGCTTCCGGCGGAAAGATTGGTTATATACATATACCTGATATGTCCGCAGAAGGCTTAAATGAATTTGTAAAATATTACTATCCTCAGCTTAATAAAGAAGCGCTTATTGTAGACGACAGAGGCAACGGCGGCGGCAATGTATCTCCAATGATAATTGAACGCCTGAGACGCGAACCTGCTATGATTACAATTGCCAGAAACACAAAACCGGAAATTGAACCGGGCGGCACATTCTACGGCCCTAAAGCTTTATTGCTTGACGAGTTTTCCGCTTCCGACGGCGATATATTCCCTTACAGGTTTAAGCATTATAAATTAGGTACGCTCATCGGCAAGCGGTCATGGGGCGGCGTAGTGGGCATCCGCGGCACTCTTCCTTTGCTTGACGGCGGATACCTGAACAGACCTGAATTTTCACGCTATGGCTTAGACGGCAAGGAGTGGATTATTGAAGGACACGGCGTAGACCCGGATATTGTTGTTGATAACGATCCGGCTAAAGAATATGAAGGCATAGACGAACAGCTTAACAAAGCGATTGAAGTCCTTATGCAGCAGATAAAGGACGCGCCTCCAAGAATAGCTCCTCCTCCTCCTTATCTTGATAAGAGCAAATAGTAAAAATCATTTCCAAGCTCCGGAAGCTGCAAAGCCCCGGAGCTTTTTTTATACCGCCAGTTAATATTTTAATCCCCGGGTCAATCCGCTTCGCCTAAACAATCATTAAAATATTCCTATTGTACAATCCAGATTTACAAATAGAATCCGGAGGATTCTAATGTTTATAGAAAAAAGGTTGCAAGAGATATGCGACCTCGCAGGGGTCGTATAAAACAATGTGCATTTGAGTTGTTATAAACATGCATAGGGCGTCAGGGTCGCACCCTGACGCTGTAAATAGTTAGTAAAAATCGGCAATAACTTTATTTTTAGTTCTAAATCTGGCAGCGCCAATTCGGTCACGGTTCGACCGTGACCGCCGCGTTAAAAGAAATAGGAACTATGAGTTTTTGCGAAAAAGAATCCGGAGGATTCTAATGTTTATAGCATTTATGGAAGAGAAAAACATTCGACCCCACCGGGGTCGTACAAAAACATATTTTACAGAGCTATATACATATAATCCCTCCGGGATTAAACCCCATTTAAATGCGATAAATTATCCTAATGTGCAATCCAGATTTACAAATAGAATCCGGAGGATTCTAATGTTTATAGCGTTTATGGGAAAGAAACAATACGACCCCCACCGGGGTCGTACAAAAACATATTTAACAAAGCTATTTACATATAATCCCTCCGGGATTAGACCCTGTTTAAACGTAATAGAATATTTCTAACGCCAAGTTAAAACCTTTTGCCAGTTTTTTCTTTTATTTTATCTGTCAGAAAAAAAGTTTATATTCGCTTTCAATAATTATCAAAATCGTTTTTAGTTTTTATGAATGAAAGTAATGATGAAATTTATTTCGGCTCTTTAAAAACCCGCGGACTTAATGTTTTTGTATACACTGACGGCAGCTATGTAATTAAAACGACTATAGATAAAAAAGTTACCACCCACAAAAATCTAAGCTGTATAGAGCTGCCTAAAAACGACGCGCGCTTATTAGGCGCGTTAGAACAACTGCACGAGTATTTTGAAAATAAGAGAACCTCTTTCGATCTTCCGCTTAGAATCAGCGGAACGGATTTTCAGATGAACGTGTGGAATGAACTGAAGAAAATTCCCTATGGCAAAGTTGTGAGCTATAAATATATTGCCGAACAGCTCGGCGACGGGAAAGCGGTTAGAGCAATTGGCAACGCAAACGGAGCTAACCCTGTGCCTATAATAATCCCTTGTCACAGAGTAATAAACTCAAACGGAAGCATGGGAGGTTATTCCGGCGGAGGCGTGGACGTAAAGATAAAACTGCTAAGACTTGAAGGGTACTTAGAATCCGAACTATTTACTGATTAAAAAAAAAGCGGTTAAAAACCGCTTAAAAAAATTACTTAAGTTCTGTAACTTTTGCAATGTCGTCTATACGGACGAACTTTTCGTTAAACTTATATGTATTCTTGTCTGTTTTTACGGTCTTAATCATTTTTACCGTAATGCCTAAATCTTTTTTCTTTCCTTTTGCTTTATCGGCAAATGTTTGGGTTTTAGCCATTTTTTTATCTCCTGATGCTTATTATTTTTATTTTAGTGAAGTAATATAATGAAATAATTAGAAAAACTAAATATTAATCACAATAAATCTACAAACTCCGCCTCGGTAATTTTCTGCAAATTTTGCGGAGCAATTAGTATCTGCATGCCCCTCATTCCCGCGCTAATATATATCTCGTCAAACAGTTGGGCGTTTTCATCTATAAAAACAGGATACTTTTTTTTCATTCCAATCGGCGAACATCCGCCTCTAATGTACCCTGTTAAAGGGAGCAACTCCTTAACCTTAACCATTTCCACGCTTTTATTTCCGCTTGCCGAAGCCGCTTTTTTAAGGTTCAGCTCTGCGCTTACAGGTATGCAAAAAACGTTTATCCCTGTTTTATCTCCATGCGCCACTAATGTTTTAAAGACGGAATCCACGTCGGCCGCAATTTTTTTTGCCACGGTTTCGCCGCTCAGGTCGTCTTCGTTTACTTCATACTCGTGCGTAGTATGCGGTATTTTATTTGCTTCTAAAATTCTTACTGCATTTGTCTTTGACATAATCAGGTCTTCTGTTTTATAATTCTGTATAATACCAATACAAAAATAATAAACTGACGCGGAATTATTAAAACCATTTTTAAGGGTATTTTTAGGAAGCGCCGCTAAATGTAAGCGGAAAAGTTTTAGTTATTTTTAAGGTAGCCCTTATCCTGGGCGTAATCGTGCAGTTTTGTGTAAAGCATTTTTCTTGCGCGGTGGAGTCTTGATCTTACAGTCCCGATGGGACAATCGATAAAGTCGGCTATTTCTTCGTAAGTGTAGCCTTCTATATCGCTAAGTATAATAACCGTGCGGAAGTCTTCCGGCAGATCGGTAAGAGCTTCGGAAAGATCGTCGTCTAAAAGCCCGTCGAAAATTTCTTTTTCCAAATGGGAGTCGTCAGTAGTAGAAGGCTTCGCATTTTCATAGTAATTTTCTACATCCTGATAATCGAGCTTGATAGGTTCTTTTGTAGTTTTCCGATAATTATTGATATAAGTATTTTTCATTATACGGAAGAGCCATGCCTTGCAGTTTGTTCCTTTTTCAAATTTATCAAAAAAACGAAAGGCTTTAAGGTAAGTATCCTGAATTAAATCATTAGCGTCATCAGAGTCGCCTGTCATCCGCAAAGCGAAATTAAACAGCGAATCCATGTGAGGAATTGCTTCCTTTTCAAAGTCGATATATAGTTGTCTTTCTTGAGCTTCCACGTTAATAATTAGCTATTAAAATTCCTGTTTATAGATGCGAACCCAATCAATTAGGATTACCAAAATACCAAATTAATTTTATTTATCAAATTTTTATCGGACTATAGCGCCGTTCCTTATGCCGCCAATATGCTCTGTTATATTGCATAAATATCCATTAATGCACACATATTTTACAATATCCCCCTGCTTTATTACAAAATCTGGACGGTTTTCTGTCTTTATTGGCGTAATAAATTGTTTGGGATCCGATGTTAAAATTATGTTAATTGGATACTTTGTATACTTGCCCTCAAAGGCTTTTGCCAGGCTGTCGTTTAACGAAATAAAAATATATCCTTCCGAATACAGTTCGTTAAATTTCAGATTTTCTATTTCTTCTTCGGAACTAAGACTGTTTGGATAAACCCGTCCAGGAGCTATTTCCATACCCGATAAATCTAAATCTTCTATTCCATAAAAACCGGATAAGTCGCCTATCTCTTCAATTGAACCAGAGCCATAGTAGGCGGAATTACCACCTGAATTTACTTCATTTATGTTAAAGGCAATGTCTATTAAAATATATCCGCCGTTTGTTTTTAATTTCAGGTTCCGCAATACCGTATTATAAATAAGCTTGTCGTTGAATGGTATTTGCTCATAAACCGAAAGGCTCGTATCTTCATAGGAAGAACTGGCAATAGAGCCAAACGCCGAAAGAATAGCCGTAAAATTTAATTTGCGTAAATACTGTTTTTCAGGGTCGTTTTTCATGCCGCCCGATTCTATTAAAACAGCGCTCATTCCCCACTTCTGAAAATTATCGCCAAACGCGCGCGGTTCAAATTCGTCTGAATACTTTGCTATATTGCCCGGAACAAAACAGCTGAGCGCGTCATTTATTGACCCGATCAGCTTCATAGCTCTTTCTCTGACCGGATTAATTTCTTTTGCGTGGTTAAACGCCGGAGCAAGAACCGAAATAGCCGCTACCGAACTTGTCTGCCCTACCGAATACCTTCCGTTTTGATCGTGCAGATTAAAACCAAAATCGGGTTTAATTGAATCGAAAACTGATTTCAATATCCGGCCTTCAGCCGACTGCTGTTTTATAGCGTCCCGGTTAATATCAATATCATAAAAATTTCTGCGCTGAAAAAGCTCCGCTCCATCCGGATTAAGCATTGGTATAATATATATCGTAAGCCTGTCTAAAATATTCTTCTTGAAATCGTCAAATTTATCGTTAGCGGCAAAAAAGTTAAAAATATCAAACAAAGCCATAGTAGCCGTCGATTCGTCGCCATGCATCTGCGACCAAAGGAACGCTTTAATAGAGCCTGCGCCAAGTTTAAAAAGATATATTTCTCTCCCCTGTTCCGAACTGCCGGCCTGAGTAACGGTAAAAACAGAAGCTTCTTTCAGCTTATTAATAAGCGGTAAAATGTCTATATGCTTAAACCGTCTATGCGTTAACGCAGCCTCTTTATACACTTCATAACGCGAAAATAATTCTTTTGCTAAATTTAAATCGGTCGACATTAAAATTTCCGGGATTAATAGAAAAAAAATAATTAGTTTTGCATTTGTTAAACATATAAGAATTATCAATTAATTGATATGTACCATTTTAGGTATTATAAAAAGGCGTAAAAATGAAAGCCCCTCTAACTATTGGCTCGGACGCTCCGGATTTCAATCTTCCGGGAACGGACGATAAGCATTATAAATTAAGTTCGCTAAAAGATAAGAAAGGGTTCGTTGTTATTTTTTCTTGCAATCATTGCCCTTATGCCCAGGCTTATGAAAACCGCATTATAAGCATTCAAAAAGATTATGCCGATAAAGGGATACAGGTTTTTGTGATAAATTCAAACGACGAGATCGCTTATCCGGAAGATTCGTTTATCAATATGAAAAAACGCGTTTCGGAAAAAGGATTTAATTTTCCTTATCTGCGCGATGAATCGCAAAAAATAGCAAAAGCGTTCGGAGCTTCGCACACGCCGGAAATTTTTCTTTTTAACGGAGATAAGAAATTAATATTCCACGGAAAGATTGACGACAACTGGAACGACGAAAAAAGCATAAAACATAAATATCTTAGAGCCGCAATTGACGAACTGATTGAAGGAAAGGAAATCTCCGTTCCTGAAACTTTTACTATAGGCTGTTCTATTAAATGGAAATAATCGCGGCGCCCTTTGGCGACGCTTTATTAAGCGGTCATTCCAAAAGCGTCTTCAAATTCGCTTAACAGTTTAAGCGGATTTTGGGAAACAGCAAAACAGTAGAGCGGATACAAGCGAGAAATTGACTTAATTACTTCCCCAAAAAAATCCTGCGTATAAGTAACTAAGTTTTTTTCGGTGTATTCTTTTTCCAATAGAAGCATTTTCAAAGCTCCAATTGCGTTTAAATCTTTTTCAGCGAAAAAAGATTCAATTGCAAGCTTTGGTTCTTTACTCAGTTCCCAAAGCGCATAATGCCCGTTAATCTTATATTTTTTAAAAACGTTTTTAATTTCTTTAGGATATTTTTTCAAATTTTCGTTAAAGAACAAATTTTCGCCCGTCGTGTTATTAAGAAAAAGACCGACGCCTATCCCCGTAGTTCCAAGATTAACGTAAAATTCGCTGTCTAATTTAAACCTGCCAAAATGAATCAGAAAATAATTGCGGTAAGGCAGACCTTTAGAAAAACGCATATCTTTATTTATCCGCATAATCGTCTGGTCAAATTTGGGTTCAGTGCGGATTGCAGGGTTAAGCATATTAAAAAATTGAGATATTTCCACAATAAACGACTTTGCTGCCTGTACTAAAAACTTGTCGTATCTCTCCCGGTTATTATTGAACCACTCGGTAGAATTATTTTTTTCTAAGTCTGACAAAAACTTAACGGCTTCTATGCTGAAACCGCTAAAAGGACCAATTACCTGGCTCAATACATTTTCCCAATATTTATAGTGATATAGAATCCGCCAATATTTTTATTGTAACGGCCTTCCAGACTTTCGACCCCCTGATCAAAAAATCCGACGTAATAATAACGGATATTAAAGCCTATTAACGCAGATTTATCCAACCCAAAATTTGCGCCAAGCCCTATATAGCCTCCAGCTGCAAATTTCTTCTGCGCCTTCCCAAAAGAAGAGAAGAACTCCATATCATACGGAGTTGTTACGGCCATAGCCGGTCCCACACCAAAATTTATATATGGACGAAGGTTATCTGAAATGGATTCTTTAAATAACCGATATTGTAAACCAAAATTTAATGGGACGAGAAACACGCGGTTCTTTTTGCCTATAGTATAAGGATTGCCATAATAATCGTAATACTCAATTTCTTTTTCGTCTTTAGATTCAGAAAATGAAAGGTCAGAAAAAAAAGTAAAATCTCCGCCAATTTGTTTGCGGTAAAACGCGCCGAGCCCCATGCCTCCATCGCAAAACATTAAATCGCCTCCTATAGCGTTAGGAGGAAATACTTCAGCTGGTTTTTCGGGAGCCAGTTCTCCTATCGTCTGCGCTTTAATAATACATACGGACGATATTAAGAGATATAAAAAGATATATTTTTTCATAATCTATAAAATTTGATTTTTAAAAATAGCTCGAAAAAACTAAAATTCAAGATTATTATTAAGCGCGCTCTTTTACATGGCTATAAGTCTAAAAAATAATTCTCTTATATAAATTATTTCTCCCATATTATATTTGTCTGCGCGCTCGATTCTTCGCCGCTTTCTAAATCCTTAACAGCTATTTTAAGAGTATAATCGCCAGGAATGTAGTCAGTCATATCTATTTGCAAATATACCGGCGCGTCTTTTTCTTTTACCTGATATTTTGAAGTTAAGGATAAGTAATCTTTGCTTTTTGCCAACCCAACAAGCCCTAATACTGAGTTTACAGCTTTTGTAATTCCGGATTGTTCATTATCTATTTTTTCTACAATCAGTTTTTGTTCAAAGTTATAAATTTTTTCGCTATTCATTTTTAAGTTATATGCTTCGTAATATATAAACAAAGGTTTATCGTTTGAAAATGCATGCGATGGGTTTGGATATATGCTTAAATTTTTTCTATTAATTGGAGCTTTTTTTTCTGTGGCTGGTTCCACGTCATCAGCAAGTATTATGTCGCTTACTGTAAGACTATCTTCTGGAAATTTTCTGATAGACAAAACGTCTCGTTTTCTTGCGGCCCCATTATCTTCATTTCTTATCGCTTCAAACGAATAAAAACACTTAATAGGCGGAGCGCTTATTTTTAACGAATTAATTGCGTAGATAGTATCTTTTAATACAGAGACTAATTTTGTTTTATCGCTATTTTTAACGGAGTCTACTGCAGAAAATAGTTCTTTCATTTCTCCGTCGAACAAAAACATTCCATATTTATAACCGCTTTCTTTTAACGACGACGAGGCAGTTTCTTTTTTTAATGGCGCCGCGTAATTAATAAGTATATCGGTTAAGTTTGCTCCTTTGAATTGAACAATTTCTGCAATTAACGAAAACAAAGGTCTTCCTAAATTAGGGGTATATGTAACCGGGACGTTTCGTCTGAGATATTTAATTCTCTCTTCCGTGCTTTCGCCAAAGAACTGCCCTTTGAATTCAGTATTATTTTTTCTGCTAAATTGGAATTTCCCTTCCTGACTTTCGTCGACAAATCCAAGCGTTATGTCTCCATAATCCCACATATCAGTTTTTAAATAACCTCTAGTATTAACATACCCCTTATATGAAGCTTGCATATTAGGAGATAAAGGCATTATAGAGCTCAACAGAGGCGACGAAAAATCTATTAGTTCGGTTACTGTATTATCATATTGGGCGCGCAGTCTTGTTTTACTAACTGGCTCTCCGTAACGAATATAGACTTCGCCCCTGTCAGTTTTCCATCCCGGCGTGTCTTTGTAGCTAAAACGTAAATTAGCGTAAGCGACTCTTGAATAATGTTCTAAAAGTCTTTCGTTATATTTAGTAAGGTACAAAGGATCGTTCGCTTTCCAATATAATTCAATTTTTGTTTTAAAATCATTTTCAGACAGGCTGTCGTACTTCCCTGAGTTTGTAGGGTCAATTAGCATTTTTGCAGAGTTATAAATAAAATCGTTTCGCTCTTCAGGCTTCATTAATTCAATAGCTTTTTGATATTCCGGATAAGACAATTGTACCTTGCCTGTTTTATAGTATAAAAGAGCTAAATACAAATGGGCGTTTTTTTCAAGAGATCTTTTTTTTGCAAGCCGCTCAAGATAAGGAATCCCCAGCAAAGGTTTATTCGCATCTTCGTACAAGAAAGCAATCTGCATAATTGCCTGAGTATTTAGAGAATCAACAGTTAAAGCTTTTTTTAAATACTTTTCCGAAGCATAAAAACAATCGCCTGCAAGATTTGTAAAACTATGCGCCGTATTATCTATCATCACCGAGTTTTTATACTCGTTAAATTCTTCAGCTTCTAATTTACCTATCGCAATAAGCGTGCGTGCGTCGGAGCTATCAATAGCGTATGCTTTGCCGTATTCATCAAGAGCATTGTGTTTATAACCTGTTTGTTCTAACAAAAGAGCATAAAGTAAACGGCAGTCGATGCTTTTGGGATTATTAAGTATTGCTTTTTGAATCAGTTCTTTTGCTCTATCGCGATAATTAATAGTCCCTTTTGTAAAATATAGTTGCGTTAATTTAAGGTATGCCTGAATGTCGTGGCGCTCGCTAATAGATTTTTTGAAATCTGTTTCCGCCAGCGAAGAATCATTGCCTTGTAAAGCTTCTAACCCTTTAAGGTAATAACTATTGCACAGAGAATCGTTCTTACAAATCGAAAAGCCTACTGAGCTAAAAAGAATAATAATGAGAGTAACTTTTAGAATATTCACAGACCCCTCCAAAATTATAATGCCAGAACAATAATTATGTTGTGTAAATATAATTATTTTTATCTATTTTTAGAAGGGAACATAAAAAAATGACAATTGAAATAAAATATAAATCCACTGCTTATATAAGTTTGATAGCCAGCATTTGTTTTCATCTTTTGCTGATTATCTGGATTGTTTTTTCTAAGTCGTCAATTAAAAACAAAGTCGATGTAACTCCTGTGTTTTCAGAAGTTTTTACAGACGATAACGTTATAAAAAAAGCCGCGCCAGTTTATTCCTCAATCCCTAAAACCGCCGCCGGAGCAAGCATAACGGAAGGCAATAGCTCAGGGAACAATAATAAACAAGGGACTCAGGAAATAATAAAAACTTCCACAAATAATCCAGGGGGGAGCGGAACGCAGGCAACTGCAAATAAAACGCCGCTGCCGGGTTCAAATATTATTACTGCTAACGGTTCAGGCGAAGGGGTTAATATAAATTCTGGCAGAGGGAATGGCGGCGCTGGGACTGGTTCGGGCGCAGGCTCCGGAATTGGAACTTACGGAACCGCTAACGCCGGAGGTAAAGAGCTTGCCAAACTTCCATTTATCCCCAGACAAATACTTGAAGTCCTTCCTAAAAACAATGAATCCGCTTCAGGCGAAATTTCTGTTCATCTAAAAATTAATACTGACGGAACAGTAAAAGAACATAAAATAGTAAAGAATACATTAAACAATCCCGAACGCCTCAACTCTGTGTTGAAAGCTCTGTATAAATCAAGATGGGAAGCTGTAACCTATAAAGGGAGCAAAGTAGAATACTGGATCGAAAAAACTTATACATTCAACAAATAAATTTTTACGCAGTATTTCACGTCTACTCACTTTTCAAATATTTCTTTTAAATCGTTTTGATCTTTTGATAAGCCAAGCGCAAGCATAAGTTTGATTCTTGCTTTTTGACCGTTTAAATAATCAGAAAATATTACGCCGATTTTATGAAGCCATTTTCCGGCTCCGGGATAACCGTAAATATCTAACGTTTCGCCCGCAGGACAGCGGGATACCAAAAC
This sequence comes from Ignavibacteriales bacterium UBA1304, assembly GCA_002307295.1. Lineage (GTDB taxonomy): Bacteria > Bacteroidota > Ignavibacteria > Ignavibacteriales > Ignavibacteriaceae > UBA1304. The sequence continues at coordinate 5,290 of DBTY01000020.1, read as the reverse complement.
TACCGGGATCCCTTTTTCAACCGCATATTTAACTCCTTCAAACGCCGCCGGAGGAACGTTCCCAACCCCCATCGCTTCAATTACAATTCCCTCAACGCCGCTATCGGCTGAAAATCTAAAAAATTTATCATTCATTCCTGCATAGCACTTAATAAGGTCTACGTTAGTATTAATCTTGTTAGTTTCAATTGTTTCAAGTTTCCGCGGGAGTCTGTTAAGTATTACCCTGCCTCTATCGACAAAACCAAGCGCGCCGAAATCAAGACTGTGAAAAGTTTCAATATCGTCTGTGTGCGTTTTGGAAACTTCGCTTGCAGCGTTAATTTCGCCATTCAGACAAACAAGCGCGCCGTAATCCCTGCAATTATCGCTTAAGCAAACATATATTGCGTCTTTTAAATTTCGCGGGCCGTCCCAGTCCGGTTCGGAGCTGTTTTTCATTGAGCCTATAACCACAATTGGGATTGACGTGTTTATCGTCAGATCGAGCAGATATGCGGTTTCTTCAAGCGTATCGGTTCCGTGGGTAACTATAATGCCGTCTAAGCTTTGCGTTGCAAGAAACTCCTGTATCTTAGCCGAGAGCTCAAACATAAGCTCCGGCGTCATATGAGGGCCGGGATACTTGCCAAAGTCGTATATGGAAATGTCAGCAAGCTTAAATACTTCCGGCATCATTTGCAAAAGGTCGTTCCCTGAAAAATGCGGAACCGCCCCTCCGGTAGATTCGTCAATCTTCATTGAAAACGTTCCGCCGGTAAAAACTATTAAAATCTTTTTCATAACAGGCTTCTTTATTTTTGATATTCAAACTAAAGAAAAATAGTCTCATTCTCAAAATATAAAAATCACAGCAATGTATTAGATAATCGGATTTCCCAATTGACAATAGAACTTATTGTTTTTAAGTTAATCAAAAAGAAAGGCAATGACTATGAAAGAACTCCCCTTAGCTAAAGTTTTTCACCTGATTGAGCCGGGTCCGGTCGCATTAGTAACCACTACAATCAAGGGACGCGCGAATATCATGACGATGAGCTGGCATATGATGATGGATTTCAATCCTCCGCTTATCGGCTGCGGCATTGGTCCCTGGGACTACAGCTTTGCAGCTTTGCGTAAAACCAAAGAATGTGTTATCTCTATCCCGACGGTTGATCTTATCGCCAAGGTAATTGATATCGGCAACTGCTCTGGTCAGGATGTAGATAAATTCGATGCGTTTAAGCTGACTCCGAAACCGGCAAAGCTGGTATCGCCGCCGCTTATTGCCGAATGTCTTGTAAATCTTGAATGCAGAGTATCTGACACTAAAATGGTAAGCAAATATAACCTGTTTGTTGTAGAAGTTGTAAAAGCCTGGATTGATCCTAAACGCAAAGAACGCAGAACGTTCCACGCAAACGGAGACGGCACATTCGTTGTAGACGGAAGGACTATAAATCTAAAGAATAAAATGACAAGATGGCAGAATATTTTATAAACAGCAAAACTGCAATAGCAGTCCATTATTGGTAAAATGAGCAGTAAATTAGATTTTAAAATCTCAAGAAGTAAGTTTTACTTCTTGTCCCTGAATGAATACCAAAAATCGAAATCTTTAGCCTCTTCCCTTTTTTTATCCAATTGGAGTTGAATATTGGATTGATACTCCTCAATCCAATTGTTTACAGTCATACGAAGAGCTATACAATAAATGTAATACGAACAGGCTTCAATCCCCAATACGACATAAAAAGCAACGCTGACAACGCCCGCAAACTTAGCCGCTGCAAGCGGCAGAACCATTATTCCAAATGCAATTAGCCATTTTTTCTTTTTGTTCCTATACAGCGCATACAACATAAAAGGCGTAAATAATATTACCATAGCGGCAATTATTAAAATTGCAATAGAAGTAAAATAACACATAAGCATCAGCAAAGAAGTAGAAATCTGATAGTTTAAGTAATACTTAAGTTTAACCAATAAATCCATATCGGCATTTAACAATAAGTCGGTTCCCAGATCATTATTATCCATATATCCCCAAGAAAATATTAAATAAATCACGACAAAAGCGTCTTTTTAAGAATAATCGAATTATCATTCTTAAATTTAATAAAAAATACTAATTGATAGAGCATATCAGCCAGACCTATGTAAAAAACAAAGTTAAGTATAGATTTATCCCGCTTTATACGAAATTTCTTTTGCCGCCGATGATATATTTGCAGCCGCTTCCACCTCGGCTAAAGCAATTTTGAGAAAGTCCAAACAAACAATAACTTGATTATTCACTATTTTTTTAATAAATTAGTAGACCGCTAATTAAAAGGAATTTTTCATGGCTAGAATCAAGAATATAGAGGCATTTTGCAATTTTTGTGGAGCTACCACTAAGATGGAATTAGCGGCCGGAGAGCCTGTTACTGAAACAGACAACAAAAGATGGGCAAAATGTAAAAAGTGTAAGCATACAATGCAGATTACGCTTGAAGAAAAAATCAAAGAAGCAAAAATTACGGCCGAGGGAATTGACGAAGCAAATTGCACAGTTTATTCTCCTAAAAAAACATTTCAGGTTGGCGAATCTATTTTTCATGAAAGCTGGAATGATTTTGGCAAAGTAACACATAAAGAAGTTATGTCGAATGGAAAAAGTTCTATTACTGTAGAATTTCAGAAGGCAGGAACAAAAAAACTAATTGAATCATTAACTATCTAACCGTTAAAGCGAGGTGAAAAAGTTTGGTTGGTATTACCCTTCAAGATGGAGAAAATATTGATAAAGCTCTTAGAAGATTTAAGAAAAAATATGAACGCTCAGGGATACTTAAAGAATTCAAGAAGAGGACGTTTTTTGTAAAACCTTCAATTAAAAAAAGAATGGAAAAGATAAAAGCTACCCGTAGAGCTCACAGACCTGACAATTTAGAGTCTTAATACTTAACCCTCCCGACTAAAATCGGGAGGGTTTTTCGTTTATGCACAATTTTATTTTTTCTGGGATAAATAGTTCTTTTCAAAGTGTTTTGTGATTAAGTCAAAAGCTTCATCGGTCGACTGACAAAAAGTAAACAGATTCATATCCGTTTTGTTTATTACTTCGTTTTCAATTAACTTATCAAAATTGATTATGTCTTTCCAGTACTTTTCGTCAAAAACAACAATAAGAAGACTTTTTTTGATTTTGCCAGTTTGTACAAGCGTTAGGATTTCCATAAATTCGTCTAAGGTTCCAAAACCGCCAGGGAATACTACAAGGGCTTTGGCAAGGTAGGCGAACCAAAACTTTCTCATAAAGAAGTAATGGAATTCAAAGACTAAGTCTTTAGGAATAAATTTATTAGGAAACTGCTCAAAAGGGAGACTTATATTAAGCCCTACTGAAACGCCTCCTCCTTGTTTAGCGCCTTTATTTGCCGCTTCCATAATGCCGGGCCCTCCTCCAGTGCAGATGATAAATCGTTTTTGTTCTGTAGGCAAGCTCAGAGACCAGGTTGTGAGCCTTTTTGAAAGTTCTGCGGCGTCTTCGTAGTATTTTGACATTTTCAGATTATGCTGAGCTTTCCTTAGTAATTCTGCAAAGTTAGTTACGGATTTAGGGTCGGTAGATTTAATTTTATTATATTCTTTTGTGGCCGCTTTTTTTGATTTTATCCGCGCCGAGCCAAAAAAGACGATTGTATCCAAGATGTTCTTTTTTCTGAACTGAGTCTGTGGTTCCAAAAATTCGGCAAGTATACGCAGTATTCTTGCATCGGCGGAGTTCAAAAACTCCTGATTTTCGTAGGCTTTTTCGGGTTTGAATTCAGTTGCCATTTACGTCCTTTGTAATTATTTCATAAATATTAAATATACTATACGAAATTATCGTGAAAATATCTTAAAATCTTTAAAGTCTACATAAAAATTTTTTCACTCATAAATTCAGAAAATTTATTTCATTCATTAGTATATTTATTTTTAAAATCTACATGAATTATGCACAGAAAAATACTATTTACATTAATTTTTTTATTTTCCACATTTACTTTTCCCGTTGATAACAGCCTTCGCGATAAGATAGCCGGTATTTTATCTAAAGTTCCGTCTTCTACTGCCTGCGGCGTTCTTGTCTATAATCCAATGACTAAGGATACTATCTTCCAGCTGAATAAATTCAAACCGCTGATTCCAGCGTCTAATACAAAATTATTTACTACGGGAATTGCCATATCGGAACTTGGCGGGGACTTTCTTTTAAGCGTTAAAATTTTTACTGACGACAACGATGTTAACGACGGAATTATAAACGGAAATCTTTATATAAAAGGTTTTGGCAACGCTTTATTTACCAGCGAAGATCTTAGCAGAATGATTGCCGAAATTAAAAAACTTGGCATAAGAAGAATTACAGGAGAGGTTATTGGCGACGACACTTATTTTGACGCGGCTTATTCCAGAGACGACTGGATTGACGAAGAAGTTCAAACGGTGCGGCTGCCCCCTGTTTCAGCCCTTGTGCTAAACCGAAACAGCGCAATTACGCAGGTTACTAAAAAGAAAAAAACTGTGACTGTTTCTTCGCGGATTTCGAATCCGCCTTTGCAAATTGCCGAAATTGTAAAAAACAGATTAAATTCCGAAGGCATTACTGTTAGCGGAGGAGCCAATAAAGGCATTACTCCTGCAAACGCAAAGCTTCTTGCTTCATCCTCTGTTACTCTGCGCAACTATATTGCCGCCGTAAATAAGCATAGCGACAATTATCTTGCAGAGTGTTTGTTCAAAACTCTTGGAGCTGAAGTTAGCGGATATCAGGGAAACGCATTTTACGCTACGCAGGCGGAGTTGACATTCCTTACTGAGAACTCAATTTATTCAAAAGGCACCTCGTTAGTAGACGGCTCTGGTCTTTCCCGCTACGATCAGGTTACTACTGCCGCAATTGCAGGTTTATTAGAAACTTTGTATTTCGATTCGAAAAATTTTGACGATTTCTATAAGTCGCTTAGTATTGCCGGCAGAGACGGCACTTTAAGAAACCGTATGGGCAACACTAAAGCTGATAATAATATGCATGGCAAAACCGGGACGTTAAACGGCGTTTCTTCAGTTTCCGGCTATGTAAAAAATCTTAAGGGCGAAGACATAATTGTAAGCATTATTTTCGATTACACCAAAGGGGGCAACTGGCAGTATCACGAAGTCCAGGACGCTATCATAGAGCTCGTCGCAAATTCGCATTAAGCGTATAAATAATCAGTCTTAATTCAGATGATATTAGTTTTGTAATTAATTTCGAGACTGTAAAAAGTTATGTGTA
>DBTY01000040.1 GCA_002307295.1 Ignavibacteriales bacterium UBA1304 | reverse complement strand
TCCTTTTTCAACTTAAGCATTACATAAGTTTCCCAAATAATACATCATTTGCTTTAAAAATAAACTTATTACTTTTAATATCAGATGAGACACCCAAAGAATTTAATCGCAAAGTCTCTTGTTCAATGTGTTCAAGTCCAATATAAATGTGATTGTCCTTTGAATCTGGGATATAGATATCCTTTATAGGTAAAGTTATATCTCCTAGTTTATATTCCTTCCACTCACTCATAAAATTTAGCTATAGTTAATTGTATTTAATAATTTTGTATTTAATACCATTTTCGTGAGGTCACGAAAATGATAATGCCGTCTAAAGACAAACTTTTTTCAAAAGTCACATTATATTTTCTAAGGTTGCAATTTGCAACTTCAAGATTAAAACATCTTCAGGTAATCCTCAAATGTAAAAATACGGTTTCGCTGATATCCTGTAGATTCGACTAATATTTTATTATCAACAAAAGCCTGTACCAACCCGTTTGCCGCCTTTGGGGTAAGTTTAGTAATTTCCTGTACATCTTTGACAGTTACAACCGGCCTGCTGAACAATGCATACAGGAGTTCTAGCGCCGGTTTTGAGCGTTTGCCCAATAGCAAAATCTTTTCCTTTTCGATAGAAGCTTTTAACTCAGTTATTTTTTTCAGGGTTCCAACAGAATTTTGTGAAGTTTCTATTATCCCCACAAGGAAAAACTTAATCCACTGCCCCAGGTCATTCTTTGTTCTGGCAAAAGTAAGATTATCATAGTATAGTAATTTATTCCTTTCAAAATAATCCGAAAGATAGAGGAGAGGTTGTTCAAGTATCCCACTTGAGACTAAGTAAAGCGTTATAAGAAGGCGCCCAATTCTTCCATTCCCATCAAGAAAAGGATGGATAGTCTCAAACTGGTAATGCGCAATTGCAATTCTAATAAGATGAGGTATTCTAATTTCCTCACTATTAAGAAACAATTCGAAATCTGAAAGTAATTCTGGTAATTCATCATGCGACGGCGGAATAAATACAGCGTCAGCAAGGCTTGCGCCGCCAATCCAATTCTGCGACTGCCTGAATTCACCCGGATTCTTGTATTCGCCTCGTCCGCTCGATAAAAGTACCGCGTGTGTATTTTTTATCAGGCGGTTTGAAAGAGGTAAATTTTTAAGTTCCCCTATTGCATGGTTCATTGCCGCCACATAATTATTCACTTCCTTCCAGTCGTCTCTTCTTTCCGGTAATATTTCCTTCTCCTCAACAATTGCTTCCTGAATATTAGTTCTTGTTCCCTCAATTCGGCTTGAAACTACCGCTTCTTTGAATATGTGCATCCGGATAAACATATCGGTATCTGGTACAAACCTTGAGAAAGAGTTTAATTCGCCAAGCATAAGCGAAGCCTTTTCAAGAAGTTCATTTATCGAGGTATCGGCCCATGTAAAAGAGTGATTGATCTTTTCGGGCATAAAGTATTCAAACTGATAACCTTTTTTGTATATACCTGCGTTAAAATCTTTTATATCCATATAAGTCCTAAAGTAAAATAAAGATATTTATGTTTTACTTAAATGTATTAAAGTAAAATAAGGAAATCCATATTTTACTTTAACCCACTAAAGTAAAATATGAACTAAGTATTATCGCTTAGCTTAACCTTCGTGAAATTTTCAAGTATAATCTCATTCAGCCGGGCTTCTTCTTTAAGCTGTTCTTCAAACTCGGCTTTCAGTTTAGTAAAACGTTCATTAAAATCAAAATCGTCTTCATCATCGGGTAACCCAACATATCTGCCGGGAGTAAGAACATAATCCAGTTCGCGCACCCGCTCAATACTTGCCGAGTTACAAAAGCCTTTTATATCTTCATACTTCCCATCAGCGCTGCGCCAATTATGATATGTGGATGCAATTTTCTGAATGTCCTCTTCCGAAAGTTCTTTTGTTCTGCGGTTAATAAGACGTCCTTCATTCCTTGCGTCAATAAATAAAACTTCATCGGTACGGTTACGGCAGCTCTGCCCTGAGCCTGCCGAATGGGCGCCGTTAGCTTTATTGCGGCTTAAGAACCACAAGCTGGCTGGTATCTGCGTATTTAGAAACAGCTTTGCCGGAAGGTTTACAATGCAATCTACTAAGCGCGCTTCAATCAAAGCTTTGCGTATATCTCCTTCGCCGGAACTTTTTGAAGTAAGAGAACCTTTGGCAAGAACAAAACCGGCAATGCCGTCGGGGCTTAAATGATAAAGGAAGTGTTGTATCCATGCGTAGTTTGCGTTGCCTGCCGGCGGCATGCCATATTTCCATCTGCCGTCGTTACGGAGTTGATCGCCGCTCCAGTCGCTATCATTAAAGGGGGGATTAGCAATAACAAAATCGGCTTTTAAATCTTTATGAACGTCATTTAAGAATGAGCCTTCGTTATTCCATTTTACCTGAGTGCTATCTATGCCGCGTATAGCAAGATTCATCTTAGCTAAACGCCAGGTCGTCTGGTTGCTCTCCTGACCAAATATAGAAATATCATTCACATTCCCCTGACGGCTGGCGACAAACTTTTCCGACTGCACAAACATACCGCCAGAACCGCAGCAAGGGTCATACACTCGTCCCTTATAAGGCTCAAGCATTTCAACCAACAGCTCAACTACGCTGCGCGGCGTGTAGAACTGCCCGCCCTTCTTGCCCTCCGCAAGAGCAAACTCGCCAAGGAAATATTCAAATACATGCCCCAATAAATCAGCGCTACGGGCTTTAGCGTCCCCAAGAGCAATATTTGCAATAAGATCAATAAGCCCGCCAAGATTAACAGGATCGATATTGCCGCGCGCAAAAACTTTAGGCAGCACATTCTTTAGTAAAGGATTATCTTTTTCGATAGCGTCCATCGCATTATCAATTTCTTTGCCTATAGTTGGAAGTTTTGCTTTGGATTGCAAAAAAGCCCAACGAGCTATTTCAGGCACGAAAAAAACATTTTCCGCTTTGTATTCGTCTTTATCTTCTGGATCGGCTCCTTCGAACTCGCCATTGCCTGCTTTTAACTTATTAAACAACTCATCAAACGCATCGGAGATATATTTTAGAAATATTAAACCTAAGACTATATGCTTGTACTCGGCGGCGTCGATATTCTTTCTAAGTTTATCCGCCGCTTTCCAAAGCTGTTTTTCAATTGGTTCTTCTTTTGAGCTGTTATCGTTTTTCTTAGCCATTAAATTTCCTGTTAAGAGCCCCTTTTATTAGGTCTAATTATGTAGTATTTCTATTTCAAGATATTATTATAAACTTTTACTGATGCCAAGTATTTATAAAAATACTTAATCACAAGAAATTAACGAATATCTCTTAAAAAAGAAAGCATAAGTAAGGCTATCTGCTTTAAGAAATAGCATTGGAATATTTCAAGCGCCTGCATAATAGTCTGTACGATATTATAATAAGGGGGTAATCTTTAATGATACCCTTTATTGGTACTTATATTCAATTGTGAAATTAAAAGTAGGATTAATTAATCTACGAGAATAATAAATTATTGGGGAAATCTGAATTGAAGGAAGGCATTTTTTAGGCGTTTACCGTAAGAATAGAATAAGAAAAACCCCTAAGTCTATATAAACTAAGGGGTCTGGCGGAGAGGGCGAGATTCGAACTCGCGGTAAGGCTTTACACCCTACGTCGGTTTAGCAAACCGGTGCCTTCAGCCACTCGGCCACCTCTCCATAAAAATAAAAATTTATTTGATTAATATAATAATTATTTTTCAATTACGAAAATGTTTTTTTATTATTTATGGTTTTCAAATTGCAAAAAAGTTTTACAAAAAGAGAAACTCTCGTTATTATTGCCGCCGCATTTCTGCCATGGCTGCCTGTTATTTTTACTTCCTTCCTTAACGACGATTATCAGATTATCGGATTCCATCAAAATGTAAACTTTTTTTCGCTGTTAAAACCGTTTTACTCTGCTGATATTTCCGGCTTTTACTGGCGGCCGCTCGGCAATTTTCTTCACGCGCTGACGCTGCTGCTGTTTGGCTTTACTCCCTTTGCGTTTAGATTAGGCAATCTGCTTTTGTATTCCCTTTGCTGTTTTCAGCTTTCGCGCGCTTCGCTAAAATTAGGCCTTACTAAAAACGCCGCGTTAATAACGGCGCTATTGTTTGCGGTTATCCCCTCCCATAGTTATATGATAGGCTGGGTAGCCAGCAAAGGAGAATTTCTGCTTACGTTTTTAATCCTGCTTTCCATACAATATTATTTTTCCGCAAACGAAAAAGACGCTGTAAACAAAAGAGCGCTTAAAATTTCAGTCCTTTATTTTGCAGCGGCTCTTTTAGTAAAAGAGCTTGCGTTCGCTATGGTTTTTATCCCGGCTTTATACTTTATCGTCAGCGGCGTATACGATAAAAAAAGCGCCCGGCGCGCATTAGCGCATACCGCCGCGGCGGCGGCTATAGTCTTAACCGCTTTAGCGGTTAGGTTTGTCGTAGTAGGGGGAGTTCCATTTTCGTCGCCGCATTTCCAAAACAAAAATGTTTTTTCGTTAATCAAAAACTTTTTTATTTATATAGTTATAAGCTTCGTAAATCCCGAGCTTATAGAATCGCTTTACGCGCATAAATTAGCGGCATTAGTATTAGCAGCCTCAATAGCGGCGGCTGTTATAGTTTTGCTGGCAGGAAACAGAAAAATAATTTTTACTGAAAAACGAAATCTGCTTTTGGGCGCAGGCTGGTATGTAGTGTTTATCATACCTGTTTTGCCTATACTAATGCGGTGGTATCCTTTCACGGCCTCTATCGGTTTAGTCTGGATTATTGCCGTCGTTTACGATAAGCTCTTTAGCGGGAAAAAATACTTTTATCCGGTTTTGTTCTTCGTCATAGCAGCCCTTGCTATCTGTGATTTTACCGCTATGCTCGACTGGTATTCCGCCGGAAAGAAGATGGACAATATTGTAGCAGGCATAAAAAGCTCAGATAGTTTTAAAGAGAAAGATTCAATCTTAGTTTTGGCTTCGCCGGATAAAGTGAAAGATATTCCATTGATGAAGTTAGGCGTTCAACAAACATTTCAGTACGCTTTAAAAAGGAACGTGGAAGTCTTTGCGCCATTACGCGCAGAGTTAAACTCCAATCAGGCGCGCATAGAAATAACGGGGCAAAATGGGAATACGATTAGGCTTAAAATTACCGGGGGGCTTTTTCTTCCGGAGGGAGACAGACCGGATTTTACAAATCCAAACGGAGAATTATCCGCCGACGTTAATAATGTAAAAATCAAAATAACAAATACTAACCGCGGTAGTAATTCCTCCGTTTCAAATTCCGAAATATACATAGACGAAAGATATAAGAATTATCTAATAGTCTATTTTAACGGACAGGGTTTTACGCCTGTAACTAAGCGCTAATTTGTTTTAACAGATTAGCCATTTCAATTGCGCTCATAGCGGCGTCCCAGCCCTTGTTGCCGGCTTTTGTTCCAGCGCGTTCAATAGCCTGCTCAATTGTATCGGTAGTTAAAACGCCAAAAATAACAGGCACGCCGTTTTTAAGAGACGTTTGAGCTATGCCCTTTGTAACTTCCGAAGCAATATAATCAAAGTGAGGAGTATCGCCGCGAATAACCGCGCCAAGACAAATAACAGCGTCATATTTTTTAGTCAGCGTTAATTTTTCAGCGGTCAGCGGTATTTCAAAAGCGCCGGGGACTTTAATAACGTCTATGCCGGAAGTATTGCCGTCATGTCTGTTAATGCAGTCAAGCGCGCCTTCAAGCAGACGCTCGCCAATAAAACTATTGAATCTGCTTACAACAATTGCAAATTTAAGGTTTGCAGCTACTAATTTTCCTTCAATTATATTCATCTTATTATCTTAAGTTTAATTTATTGATTATTTTTTTGTAATCTTTTTTTCATCGCGTCAACAGCCGAAGTGTTGGCGTAAAAATGCCCAAAATTAGAGTGGTCGTCCCGTTTGCCGCCATGAAAATCGGAGCCGCCCGACTCAAGCAGAAAATACTCGTTAACAATTCCCTTGTAGAATTTAATAAGCTGCGCGTTATGCGAAGGATGCATCACCTCTATGCCGTCCACGCCAGCGTCAATCAATTCTTTAAGAACGTTATCCTTCATAAAGCCGGGATGAGCAATAAAAGAGAGACCTCCCGCGTCGTTAATTATTTTAAAAGCGCTCCGGGGCGAAATATGCACTTTTTTTTCATAGGCCGGACAGCCGTTGCCTATGTACTTGTTAAAAGCTTCATAATACGTCCTGACGTACTGTTTTTCAACCAAAGCCTGAGCAATGTGCGGACGGCCGATAGCGGAGTTTTTTGCTTTAAGTATTATATCGTCCATCGTAAGCGGAAAACCAAGATTGGAAAGTTTTTTTATCATTCTTTCCGCCCTCTTCAATCTTTCCGTACGGAAAAACTTTAAGTATCTTTCAAGTTCCTGATTATCGGGGTCAATGAAATAAGCAAGGATATGCACTTCATTTTCGCCAAGGTCCGAACTTAATTCAACGCCCGGGATAACTTCAATGCCATATCTTTCCGCATAATCTGCGGCCCTTTTTACAGCGTCTACGCTGTCATGATCCGTAATGCTAATACCGCTCAGACCAAAGTCTTTGGCTTTTTCCACAATCTCTTCTGGCGAATAAAAGCCGTCCGAGCAGGTCGTATGAATATGCAGATCAAGTTTATCATCCATATTTAGTATTTTATCAGCTATATAAATCCTTAAACTTAGAGTAATCTAAAATTCTGAGTCTGGAGCCTTCCAGCTCAATTAGTTTTTTCTTAACAAACGAATGCAGCGTACGCGAAATAGTTTCGCGCGAAGTGCCGGCCATATTAGCCAAATCCTGCTGGAGAGGAAGTCTTTCAACTTCAACGTTTCCCTGCTTAATTTTGCCCATATCGTCAGCAAGCTGTAAAATAACCGAAGCAACTTTGCCTTCGGCGTCTTTTAACGAAAGCGATTTAATTTTTACGTCCGCCGCGCGCAACCGTTTTGTCAGTTCAAGCAGCAGCGCTATGCTTACTTCAGGGCGTTTATATAGCAGAGCTATAAATTCGCTCCTTTGAATAATAAACAGCTCAGAATCTTCCATAGCGGTAACGTTCGCCGAGCGGGAAAGTCCGTCAAGGATTGCCATTTCTCCAAAGAAATCCGATTCGCTTAAAATAGTCAGAATTATTTCTCTGCCGTCTTCGCTAACCCGGGAAACTTTTACTTTTCCCTTAGCTATAACAAACAAAGCTGAACCCGATTCTTGTTCCAATAAAATAACATTATCTTTATAAAAAGATCTTTTATTCCCTAATTTGGAAATAGAATCAAGCGTATCTGCGTCAAGATCGGCAAATATCGGCACATATTTCAAGAAATTGTCATTATTTTCCATAGGTAACCTAAAAATAAATCAACAATGAATATAAATTGACCTGAACTCAAAGTCAAATCCAGAAAAACAAAATTAACGCCCCCAATTTCCGTCAATTTTTGTTGAATTTTTATTTCTATCAGGTTATCTGCCGGCAAAAAAGAAAGTCCGGCTAAATATAACCTCCTCTTCTTGGAGGAAGTTTTTTGTACGCGGGTTTAGCTTCGATAAGAGATTGAATAAACTTATTTATTTCCAATAAATCCTTCATCCTTGGATTATCTGATGAAGGATACGTCCAAAGAACCGTTTTATCCTGTGTTGGCGTTTTAATACGCAGTATTTGCGGACCGGGATCAGGAAAAATCTTTTCTGTTAACTTGTTATGTGAAACATACTTAAGCGTATCCGGAAGAGAGAAAAAGTTTATTTTATTCGCCTTTTCTAAAATTGCGTTCTGTTCTTCAGCGGTAAACCAAAAACTTGTTTTAACAATTCCATCAGCTACTAAATCTTTTTGTAATGTTTTTTCAAAAGTGTTTAGTTCGTTATTAAATCCATACTTAAGATAAACCTGAACTAATTGCGCTTCCGGCTTAGTAGTAAATAGCCCCTCGCAGGAAGGAACTAAAAGAATAACCGCCGCCAAAAGAAACATATTTAAATACTTCATTTTATCCCCGCCGTTATTTAATTTATAAATGTAAAAACAAATATACGCAAAAAAAAGCCGCTCAGAAAATAATATGGGCGGCTTTAAATTGATTTAAACAGAATTACTATTTTAGCAAGAACATTTTTCTTGATGTAAATTTATTACCTGCCTGAAGAGTGTAAATATACAATCCGCTTGCAAGTTTTGATCCGTCAAAGTCTACTGTATAATTTCCTTTTTCCATATAGCAGTTTACTAATTCCGCTACTCTTTGTCCAAGAAGGTTATATACGCTTAGTTTTATAGCGCCTGCCTGTTCTACCGGGTAGCATATCTTTGTAGTAGGGTTAAATGGATTTGGATAGTTGCCAAAACCTGTTATCGCTTTCTGAGTTTCTGTTCCAGCTAATGGAGCTATCTGTTTACCCAGCGTACCGCCGTCGCTTTGGCTTAACTGCGCAAGCGCAAACTTACTAAGTATATTATCTGAATGGTTTACAGCAAGTTCCGTAAATGCGGCTTTTGCCGTAACTGTATCATTTAGATAGTTTTTGTAGATCAATCCTTTTTCATACAGCATTTCGCAAAGCAAATCTGTATCTGTATTTTTATTCGCCATAATAGTATTAGTCAGGTCAGCTGCTTTTTTATAGTCTCTGTTGTCTATATCCGTTCCTATTTCATATCTTTTGATAAACGGCAAATAGTTAGAAAACAGTTTATTGCCCGATAATATTGCAAGCGCGTTGTTAAAATCTGACTTGGTGCCAATAGTATTATATAACTGCGATAAGAAGACAATATTCTTTTTGAAAGAATCCTTATCAAACGCAGTTACAAATTTTACCATTAACTTGCCTATAATTGTGCCTACTGTTTCTACATACGAAGCAGTGTTTACAACGCCGTTTTCTTTATCAGTTTTCATCTGCTGTAAAAGGTTGAGATACTGCTGTACTAAATCATTTCCGCCTGTTACAGATTCGGTTGTAGCGCTGCCATCAGCTATTTGTTTTCTTACCGCTTTTGAACCAGTACATACGCCATTAGCATTTCCGCTTATAGTGTAATTGCCTACGACAGACCATTTGTGATAAACGGAATCGGCAAGATTGTTAGTGTAATCATTGCTTATGCAATATGCATACGCCGGAGCGTAAGCGCAAACATCATTCCCATTACCGCAAAATTCATTAAAAGGTCCGACGTTGTATCTTGCGCTATTACCTAAATATACTCCGCAATCCCAACCTGAAATGTGGTTTTGATAAACATCTCCCGTGCCGCCATACGACATATAACCAAAAGCGGCGCCGCCATTAGTTCCGTAAGAATTATACAATCTATTTTGTACTCCGTTATAATCAGATACAATTCCTCCGCCAGATGTAACAGTTACGCCTGATATATCCGTATAGCTGCTACCACTTAGCTGTATTTGACTATTTAACGTAAGATTTTGTACATTTATATAACTTGAGTTATTTATGGTACAGCTATTAATAGTTGCGCTTCCAAGACCGTCAAGCGTCATGTATGGTTTTCCGCTAAACGTAACTGATTCACTGTATGTTCTTGGCTGCAATGCAATAGTATAGTAGTTTGAAGAACTGCCTCCTGAAAAATAATTTACAGCAGATTGGATTGTTGGGAAATATCCGAGAACGCTACTTCCGCTTTTTAAGTAAGCAAAATTGCCTAAATTAGCGTTGCTATTCAAATTAATTGTACCGCCAGTATTTACAATTGAATAGCCATTAAGATTTACAGTAGAATTGAGCGTCAATGTAATACCGCTGGGAACTTGCACGTTGCCTTGTAATGAAAATGGAATTGCCCAGACTTGACTATTAGGTAACGTCCCGGATAAAGTTGCATTAACAATATATAAACTTCCTGAACAATGATCGCTCATTTGAGGGCTCTGTTCTGACATAGCTTGAGTTGTAAGAGGAGCCGCATAATTTTGTAACGCTTCTGCAGTACTAATGCTTGATAGCGCCAAACCTTGTATCAAGAAATAAGAATAATATCCATCCTCTACTGCTGTATTTTCATAGCAGTCTTCATCTGCAGTACACGCGGAGCATATAACCCCAGTTGTCATTTGATCAGGAAACATCCCAGAACGGCATGCGTCAATATAAACTGCATATTGATTATACGCTGAGCCGAAATATGTTTGAAGTTCGCTTGGTGATATCAGAACGCCTGAAGAATTTGAAAGAAGAATTCCATCGCCAGGACCTGCCCCGAGCGTATGAGAATCGCCATGACCTGAGAAAGAAAACAAATCTGTATTTCCACTTGTTTTAGGTAAATTTTCGATTGAAGTTCTTATATTGGTTTTATTTGCAGAAGCGTCTGTGATAATAGTTACTTTACTTCCATCCCAATGTTTATAGGTTAATAGGTTATAAGCTATACGGGATGCATCATTTACGCTATAATGAAGATCCATATCAGTTCCAGGATAATCATTAATGCCCGCACATATAGCATTATATGTCTGAGAATAATTTGATACAGAAATAAGCATTACAAGTATCACGGCATGTAAAATGGTTCTTTTCATGGGAGTGTAAAATAGTTTGTGTAAATGGTTTTGAAATACATCACGAAGTGGAGCCCCGAGGGGCGGAACGAAGTGATGTATTTTCGGCGAAAAATATTCGCCAGTTTTAACTATATTCACAAACTATTTTTACGGAGTTACTTCCTATGGATCTTACCGAACAAATGATCGCTCAATTGCAAAAAGATTTATCTGGCGCAAAAACATATCAGGACTTAATGGGCAAAGACGGAGCTATTAAAAAACTTCTCAAAAATTCTCTTGAACAAATGCTCGAAGCAGAAATGACCGAACATCTTGGTTACGAAAAACACTCTTTCGATGGAGCAAATTCTGGCAACAACAGAAATGGAATTTCTAACAAATATCTTAAAACCGATCAGGGCGAAATTGACATTTCAATTCCAAGAGATCGTAAGGGTAAATTTGAACCGATTGTTGTTGGGAAATATCAGAAGACCATTGGCGATTTAGAAAACAAAGTCATCTCTATGTACGCTAAAGGAATGACCACCAGAGACATAGAATCACACATTGAAGATATTTATGGACTTGAACTTAGCGCTACATCAATTTCAAATATTACCAACACTATTATCCCGATGGTCAAAGAATGGCAGTCAAGACCGCTTGACGCAGTTTACCCAATTGTCTTTTTAGACGCTGTCCACTTTAAGGTGAAGGAAGACTCCCGTATAGTGACTAAAGCCGCTTATACATGCCTTGGCATCGATTTACAGGGGCACAAGGATATGTTTGGCATCTGGATTGGACAAGCTGAAAGTTCTAAGTTTTGGATGGGCGTTCTTACCGAACTCAGGAATCGTGGCGTTAAAGATATTCTTATTACCTGCGTTGATGGGCTTAAAGGTTTTACTGAAGCTATCGAATCCGTCTTCCCAAAT
This sequence comes from Ignavibacteriales bacterium UBA1304, assembly GCA_002307295.1. Classification (GTDB taxonomy): domain Bacteria; phylum Bacteroidota; class Ignavibacteria; order Ignavibacteriales; family Ignavibacteriaceae; genus UBA1304. Next base: position 20,237 of record DBTY01000040.1, on the reverse strand, counting down.
ACTGCAGTACAGAAATGTGTTATTCATCAGATCAGAAATTCTTTTAAGTACATTGCTTCAAAAGATCAGAAAACTTTTATGAAGGATTTGAGACCTGTTTATACTTCCCCTACTGAAGAATCTGCTCTTTTAGAACTTGATAATCTTGACCAAAAATGGGGAACAAAATATCCGATTGTTATTAATTCATGGAGAGATAACTGGTCCTATCTTTCAACTTATTTTCAGTACCCTCAGGAAATCAGAACTATGATTTATACCACAAATGCAGTTGAAGCTTTACATCGTCAATTTAGAAAAGTAACAAAATCTAAAACTCTTTTTACTAACGATGATGCTCTTTCTAAAATGTTGTATTTAGCTTTTATGGATATTTCTAAAAAGTGGATTATGCCTGTTAGAAATTGGGCTTTTGTTATTTCTCATTTTTCTATTATGTTTAACGACAGGATTAAAGATTTTATTTAATCCCTCAAACCCCATTTACACATAACTTTTTACAGTCTCCTTTTCATCATTTCACCTCTTTACTTTTTAGTTCTTTACCAGGAGCAGAAATTGTTTTTGTCCATGCAGTAATAACGCCTTCTTTATTTATTTGTCTTGAATAACTTAGTTCTTTATTTAAAAGACTTATAACTTCATTGTCGCTAACTTTTTCTGCAACACTATGCGAATAATTTTTATTTCCAAAGCGAATTATATTTTTGGAACATTCGCCGCCAATTGTGTTATTGATTGAAATAAAACCGCCATCGCCAATATTCTTTAATTGCTTCACTTCAATTTTTGTAATATTTGTTTTGTACTTTTCATCAAAAGACTTTTTATCAGAACATATTATAACGCGTTCACCAGGCTTTATTTCGTAGCCATTTATTTGAGTTGATGGTATTGATAAAATATTAGGCGATTTAATCGCCGATATCCTTAATCTATTGAGAAATAATGTGACGTTTTCTGGGTTAAAAATTTCAAACCAAACTTCGTTATCTGAAGTATTTAGTTTTACTTCAGTAATTACAAGTTGCTTTGCGCTTATTTGTGCATCTGCGGACATTACGTAAACCGATATAACAATTAGGAACGCAAACAACACTATTTGCTTATTCATTACTATTCTCCACTGTTTTTTATTAATTTCTCTGCTTATTGCAGAGTGATTTTACAAAAAAAAGACTTTAGAAATAAACCTTTACTCCTCTTTTTATTAAGGTCGGGATATATTCGTTTATTGATTTTTCGTTCAATGGATTCCCTGTCAGATACAAGTATACTCCGCTATTCAAATTCGGATTGTCAACTAATGGCTTTATATCGACTATTTTATTTCTTGGAAGCCCAATAAGATGAATTTTTGTAAGATATTGCAATTCGCTTATATCTGTTATTTGATTATCACTGGCATCAAGAAAATCAAGATTTTCAAGGTTTTTTATTCCGCTTATAATAGCCACTTTGTTACTCTCGAAACATAATCTTACCAACTTCTTCATTTTAGAGACAGGCTGAATTTCAGTAAGTTTATTATAGCCAAGATAAAATAAATCAAGTTCTGTCAGGTTTTCTAATGGTTTAATATCGGTAATTCCACATCCGCCTAACGATAACCAAGTAAGCTTTGTAAGTGCGCTCAAAGGTTCCAAACTTTTTAACGTTACTCCATCTCCTCCGTCTCCTAATTGGAGGAATTCGAGATTTGTCAGACTTTTTAATGAACTTATATCTTCAACACGGGTAAAAATTAGATCTAATTTTTTCAGATTTGTTAATTTGCCTATACCGCTAATATCTTTGATTGGATTACTATATAGAACAAGTTCTTTCAGATTTGTAAGGTTATAAATTGGAGATATATCGCTTACTGTCCTATTTGAGGACAAATCAAGATATTCGAGTTTCGTCAAATTTGAAAGCGGGGTTAAATCGGTAATACCTTGTAGACACAACAATAAGTATTTTAAATTTGTGCAGTGTTCTATCCCTTTTATGCTGGTAATATTATTCTTCAACGCAAGAAACCCATCGCCCAAAATTAATGAGTCAAGCAATAAAAGTTTTCCTTGTGATAACTCGCCAGCTTTATAATTTAACCGATATCTAATTCTTATTTCAAGATTTACATCATCAATCGGGCTTTTCTGTCTATTGGCTACATAAATAGTAAACTTGTCGGTATATATATTTCCGCTTTTGCAAGTGATTTTAAGCGTAAACTTATATTTCCCTTCTTTTTGAAAGCCAACAACGTCAGGCTCCGAAAATGACAAATTTGAAAAAGCAGTAATTTCTTCAGGATTGCCAGGATCTTGCAGCCATTCAATTAGCGATATTTCCTCATTTGCAGGCAGTTTACTTTTTGACGCGTCAAGTACAGCAAAGCTTCCCGCAAAGGATATCTGGTCTCCTCCTGCATTTGCAACTAATTCAGTTCCGATGTTATCGAGACTATCAACTGACGTACTGCATGCGCTAAAAGACAAACAGACAAACAGAACAAATATAATTGCTATTCGCTTTTTCATTACTTTTCTCCACTGTTTTTTATTAATTTTTCCGCTTATTGCAGAATTGTTCTATAATTATCTAAAATCATTATTTATAAACCGACACTCCTCTTTTTACTAAAGCCGGAATATATTCGTTTATCGATTTATCATTTAACGGGTTCTCGGTTAAATATAAAGTTACGCCGCTATTCAAATTCGGATTGTCTACTAATGGCTTTATATCTACTATTTTATTTCTTGAAAGCGCTATATAATGAATTTTTGAAAGATATTGCAATTCGCTTATATCTGTTATTTGATTATCGTTCGCTTCAAGATAATCAAGACTTTCAAGATTCTTTATGCCGCTTATATTCGTTATCTGATTAAAAGCAATATATAAACGGATTAATTTTGTCATTTTAGAAACAGCTGATATTCCCGTAATTTTATTAAATTCCAGACATAGAGCGTCGTTAAGTTCAGTTAAATTTGCCAAAGAGGTTATATCCGTAACACCACAACCGCTTGCCCATAAATGAGTTAATTTTGTAAGGTTTATTAAAGCCTCAATATTATTGATATTTACCAGACCATCTCCAAACGCTAAATATTTAAGATTAACCAAACCGCTTAATGAACTTATATCGGTAACTTGAGTTACTAAGATGTCCAATTTTTCAAGATTTATTAGTTTATTCATTCCGTTTATATCCTTAATTGGATTAGCAGATATATCAAGCGTTTTTAAATTTATAAGGTTATATATTGGAGTAATGTCGATAATCGTTCGATTTTGATCTAAATCAAGATATTTCAACTTTATTAGGTTTGATAAAGGTTGCAAATCAACTATGCTTTGCAATCCTAATGAGAGATATTTTAAATTTGTACAGTTTTCAATACCCTTTAGACTTATCACTTTGTTCTTTAGGCACATATTATATGTAACTAAAGTATCTATTAATTGTAACTTTTCGTTTGTAAGAGCGCCAGTTTGATAGTTTAAAATACTCCGTATATATATCTCAAGGTTTGCGTCTTCAATAAGGCTTTGCTGTCTTTTATTTACAATTACAGTAAAACTATCGACGCTAACGCTTCCACTTTGGCATGTTATTTTAAGCGTGAATTTATACGTCCCTTCCTTTTGAAAACCTGCTTTATAGTTATCAGACAAAAAAGATGTCGAATAAGAATATATTGCTTCCGGATTATTGGAGTCCTGTAGCCATTCAATAAGACTTATTTTTTCAGTAGAAGGAATTTTGCTTTTTGAAGCATCAAAGACGGCATAACTACCCACATACGCAACTTGGCCTCCGCCTGCATTTGCAACTAATTCAGTTGCGTTGTTATCGAGACTATCAACTGACGTACTGCATGCGCTAAAAGACATGAAGACAAACAGAACAAATATAATTGTCTCTATTTTGCTAATTAGATAACTGCGTTTTATATTATTCATAATTAAATTTTCCTGATAAGTTAAATACAGCTTTCCATAAAAACAGCTCTACCATTATTTACAGCAGTAAACCTATTAATTGCCAATTAACGCACATATGCGCCTTTTTTAAAAGTAAACTTATTTAAAAAACACTTGATTGTTTTTTATAGCTACGCTGTTATAAAAACTAATGCTTTGATTTTAATCTTTGTTTTTGGATAAAATAATTGAGGCGTCTCCCCGCATGCGTGGATAAAGGCGTTTCTATTATAGAAGAGGACAACAAGTACAATTTCACTAACATACATACTCCCATGACTTTAATTTTTAGCTTCCAATAAAAAGGAACTATATCCCACAAATTAAAGCGCAGTAACTTCTCCCTGCGTTAAGAACATAAAACGACATTAGATATATCATTTTATGATTATAAATATTAAAAAAAAAAAAAAATGAAATGCAAATTATTTTTTGTTAATATTGCTCAGATGCATAGCAGTGAAACTTGCAATGCATCTGTAAGAATACGTTTGGCAGTTTTGTTTGGTAAAATGTGCAAGTTATTCGCTCATTTCATCAAAACCATTTTTTTAACCTGACGGAACATTTTTCCGCTTTCAAGCGATCTCGCTTCAATTGAATAGAGATATACGCCGGAAGCTAAATCAGATCCGTTAAAAACCGCTTCGTGGTAACCGCTTTCTATTACTCCGTTAACTAATTCTTTTACCTGACTGCCTAAGATGTTGAATACTCTTATTCTTACTTCGCTCTTTACCGGCATGGAATATTTAATTATCGTGCTTGGATTAAAAGGATTTGGATAATTCTGGCTTATATGATAAACCTCTGGAATTTCCGCTTTTATTTCCGGCGCAATAAAATTAGCCGTCAGGTCTTTGCCGTTCATATCGGTTATTTCGCTTTCGTTATCAAGCGTCAATTTAGCGCATTTATCTATGTTTGCTTTAGCGGCTAATTGAAATTCAAGAGTAACCAAAGCGGAACCGTTTTCAATTTTTACGCCGTCTCTGCCGCCAATATTAGCCCAGCCAATTACTATGCTCCCCTTTTCAGCTTTTATTGCCGCGCCTTTAATAGCTCCGTTGTATTTTATACCGACAAATTTTAGCGATTCTTCAGGATAATTAAATTTTAAAGAAGCCGAGCCAAGCTCAACGTCTCTATCCAAAGAGACAGGTATTTCAATTATTCCGTCTGTAGAAATACCGCTAACGCCTTTAGCCAGCATACCGGAGGCGGCGCTCTTGGAAAGTCCGGAAAGATTATACGATTTATTTATATCGCCCGTGCATAACGCTTTAAAGCTAAACGCTAAATCAGTATCAGTTATTGTAACTGTATCAGGATAAGTTACAGCCAGCGAATATGGCACATTCTTAATTGAGGCCGACTGATAGTTTTTAAATACCCAGTCAGTTTTATTATTACTAAATGAATTTACTATTCCAAGATATCGGTTAAGAATCATCAGAGCGTCCGCATAATTAATAAGACCGCTATTATCAACGTCTGCCGCATTCATTTGTATTTCGTCCAAGCTATCAAGACCGTTAAAATATTTTCCTGCAAGCAACGCGTCGCTTGAGTTTACGCCCCCCCATCCGTCCGTTTTTGACGCCGATAAAATATATTTACCCACTGGAAATAAAGCAAACGCATAAGCTCCGGTTGAATCGGTAACTGCGTTATATGGAATCTTAGACACAATTGACGTCAATTGCATCTTAACATTTTTGAGTGGAGAAGCGGATTTATTATCGTAACAAACTATTCCCTTTATATTGAAAAGAGTGCGCGTAGTAAAACTTCGGATTTCGTTATAACTGCTTGTGCCGGAAACATTAATCGCGCTAACTCGCCAGTAATATTTTGTGTTGTTGACAATATTAGTCATTACTAAAGCCGTATCAGTTATCTTGCTTTGATTAATAACAAAAGTACTGAAGTCCTGAGATTTAGACACCTGCAAATTATAACTATCCGCCCTTGCAGACTTCCTCCAGACGAGCGTAGAACCAATAAAAACTTCTTTACTATTATCAAGCGGACTAACTAATATCGGCGCGTCCGGCGCGCTAATAATAGTACTAAAACTAAATACGGAAGAATAAGCGCTAGTCGCCCTGCTGTTAACAGCAGCTGCTCTCCAATAATACACGGTACTGTTTAACAAACCTGTTGCAGTATACGACGTTGTTGTTATACCCGTTTGATTAATTACAAAACTTGAAAAATCGCTTTTAAGGGATACCTGCAGCGTATACGATTCTGCGCTTGAAGCCGCATCCCAGCTTAAGACAGGGTTGGCGGATACGTCAAGAGCTTTATTAATAGGTAGTTCTAGAGTCGGCGTTCCAGGTAAATTTATCAGAGTTTTAAAACTCCTGATAGCAGAAAAACTACCTATGCCTCCGCTATTATAAGCCGCAATCCTCCAATAATATTTTATGTTGGCGTCTAAACTTGCAATGCTGTAGACGGTATCGGTAACGTTGGATTTATTAACTACAAACGCGGTAAAATCAGGGCTCAAAGCTATTTGCACAATATATGAAGCCGCCCGCGCAGATGAACGCCAGACTAAATTTGAGCTTGGCAAAACTCCAGTCGTATTATCTGCAGGAGTTAAAAGCGCTGGAGCGTCAGGAACAGCAATAATAGTTTTAAAACTATCAACCACCGAATACAAACTTACAAGCCCCTGCCCTGCGGCAATTACGCGCCAATAATATGTAGTGTTGTTCTGCAGCCCAGTTAAAGGCACATACGTAACAGTTAAGCCGGATTGTGAAAATACCGGATTGCTAAAATCGGAACTTAATGATGCCTGAATACTGTATGACTCCGCATATGTACAGCTATTCCACGAGAATGAAGCGCTAATAGGAACGTCTGTAGCGCCATTTGCAGGATAAATCAATGTAGGCGCAGGAATTGTTATAGACGCAGTAGTAAATTTTGTAGCCGCAGAATAATTGCTCACTCCGTTGGCATTATATGCTCCAACTCTCCAATAATATTGAACTCCGTTTGCCAGATTTGAAATTAAAAACGTAGTATCAGTTATATTAATCTGATTTATAAAAACAGACGAGAAATCAGGCTGCGTAGAAACCTGCACAAAATAACTTATTGCCGCCGTTGATTTTCTCCAAACCAAAGGAACTGTGGTTGGAATTAATAAAGAACCGTCTGAAGGACTAACGACAATAGGTATTGCCGGAGGTCCAACTTTAGTTTTAAAACTTCTTGCTGTAGAAAAAGCGCTTACTCCCCCTACATTTGTAGCGCTTACGCGCCAATAATAAGTCGTCAGCCCCTGTAGGCCTATTAGCGTATCGCTTAAATTAGTTATACCGCTCTGGTTAAATACATATGAAGCAAATGTTGCAGTCAGCGACACCTGAAGCGTATATGAATCAGCTCCTGTAGACGCATTCCAAACTAACACTGGATTAATAGCCGCATCAACAGCCCCATCGGCTGGCGAAGACAAAACCGGAGCCGCAGGAGCAGGCGGAACAGTAACTATTTTTCTAACGCTTGAATATGCGCTTGCGCCATAAGTATTAACGGCGTTTACCCGCCAATAATATAACGTGCTTGTACTTAACCCCGTCAGGCTGCATGCAGCCGTCGTTAAACCTGTTTTACTTATAGCTATAGTTGAAAAATCTAATTTTGTTGAGACCTGCAAATTATACGACGCCGCTGTACTTGAAGGAGTCCATGTAAACGTTGGACTCAAAGACACATTCAAAGCGCTATCGGCAGGACTTAAAAGAACCGGAACTGCCGGGATCATTAATACAGTTGTAAATTTATTCGCAGTTGAATAAACGCTTGTTCCATTTGGACTAGTCGCGTTTACTCGCCAATAATATATAGTCCCTATCGATAACCCTGTTAAAGAATATGAAGTAGCTGTTAGATTAGTCTGATTAACAAGAGTTGTAGTAAAACCCGGATTTGTAGAAACCTGTAAACTGTACGACGTTGCGCCAAACGAAGCGTTCCAATTCAGAGTTAAATTCAAGGGAGCTTCAATGGAATCGGTTGCAGGGCTTACAAGCTGCGGAACAGGCGGAGGGCCTATCAACGTCTGAAAACTTTTAGAACCGCTTACAGAACTAACGCCATCGCTGTTAAACGCTAAAACCCGCCAGTAGTATTGCGTTCCATATCCTAATCCCGTAACCTTATAGCTTGTATCCGTTATTCCTGACGTATTAAGCGTTAATGGAGAAAATGTTAATGCGGTAGACATCTGCACAGTATATGTAACTGCGCCTTTTGATGAAGACCAAACAAGCGTTGGAGTAACTGATACGCCGGTAGCCCCATGTGCCGGGCTGATTAACGTAGGCACAGGCGGCGGACTAGCCTGACCATAAGAAACTACTGTATAAGAAAATAATAAAATTATAAGCCACAAAAATCTTTTCATTTTATCCGCTCCAAAATCAAAATATTATTTAATATTTTATAAATTGAACAGGGCGTATAAATTGTTTTATATAGGTTCAAATTCGTTTTTTTTCTGAAATTAATTTTCAGTTTTGTTTTTTGTTTATTCATAAATTAAATTCTTTACTTAACTTCGGCATAGAGAAATATTATTCTTCCATAGCCTTATTTTTCCCGTTTTTGTCTTAATGCTAAGTTATCCGCTTCATACTATATATGCAGAATATCTTTTGCGTTATTATCGAACAAAATAAACATATTTTTAATTTACCCATAATAAAATTTGAATACGGCTGATTATCCCATAATTTAATTCATTTACTGTTGAATAAAAATAACGGAAATGCATATTTGAAGAAACATTTAGTTTATTTTGTAAAGCAGCATTAAAAAGGAAGAAGGAAATAAAAGGAACCGCCCAATTTATTAAAATGCAGTAATAAGTAAGACTTACTTAACAAAAACCATTTCTTTAGCCGATACAAAACTGCCGGCAACCAAACGGTAAAAATACACGCCGCTTGAAATACTCCGGTTATTCGCAGGAAAATTAACTTCGTAATTGCCTGCCGGTTTTTCTGCATCAACTAATACCGCTACTTCCCTGCCAAGAACGTCATATACTTTTAACGATACTTTATTTAAGGCGGCAATTTGAAATCGGATTTTTGTAGCGGGATTAAATGGATTGGGGTAATTCTGATATAACTGATAATCGAATCTAATGGGTTTATCGTTTTGCGAATTCGCAGTATAGCCAAAAAAATCTGATATTCTGTTCATCAAATCATTACGCGATTTTTCCGGATAAATTGTTTCAAACGGAAAGCTGATCAAAACGACTTTACCAGCCAGGCTGCTATTAAATTTACCATTATAAAATACTCCCGCATATCCATTGCTTGTATCCACGCCGGAGTATTTTAGAAATCCGGTTCCGCCCGCCGTCCCTTTTATAGCGTCAGGCCATTTAACGTCAAATGCACCATGAGTTCCATTATCAAATGTTATGTTAGGAATTCCGTTAAAAGGAGAATTATTAGTTATTCCTTCAGCTGAATAATACTTATCCGAAACGCCTAAAGGAGCGTCCGCAACGTACTTGGTTTTAAGATAGTTCCAGATAAAAGCTTTATCAGAAGCGGAGCCCTGACTATCGAGATCCCAGGCTATTTCGCTCCCTGAAACAAAAAGACATTTCCCATTATCTAAAAAATTTTTAATTTTTATTTGCTCGGCGGAGCTAAATGTTTCATCAGCGGTACTTTCGTCGCCCAAAATATAATCGGCAATAGTATAATCGTTTAGCAAAAACAATCCGTCTGTTATAGCGTCATTCGTTGCGGAATCAAAATTCTTAATCGGGCTGTTAACTATTGCAGGCGCATGCATACGAATAAAATTGTAAGTATTGCCTGCCGAAGCTCTGTCAAACCCGTTTACTATTATGGTCTGGTTTACTCCGGAAGGAATTCCCGCAAGCGTTTCTGAAGGAGCCGAATAACCTGCCGCATTGCCGGCCGCAATTTTGATATAGTATATTTTATTATTTGTTAAATTGTTAAGCAGTAAATTACCGGAAAGTAAAACAAGCGTATCCGTAAAAGTTATTCCGTCGCCGCTAACATAGGCCGTATAATTTGACGCCATTGTATCCGGTTTTACTATGATTTTTAACGAGTTGGCTCCGCTTGATTTTACGCCAAATGATTTTGGAACTGAAGGAGCGCTTGCATCTGCAAAATAACTTGGCTGAGTCATTGGAGAAGATTCAGAACTAAGAACTTTATACATATTTACATCCGCCAACACTGCGGTAATATTTTTAACTGCGCTGTCAATTAACATCTCTTTATTCATCAACCGTATGCCATGGCTGTAATCGACATAAGTATTAATATGTATATTTGTCAAAGGCTGGATAGGGCTGCCGTTAAGCTGATGCCATCCATAAATAACAACATGATTTGGCCGCGTGAGATCAGTTATTAAATTGCTGATAACAACATCTTTTTTTATTCCGCCTACCAAAACTCCCAGCTCCGCCCCGGAGGCTATTCTCTGCGCTTCAATAGCCTGATTATGTTCAACAAATTTTGAGACTAATTCATTAGCGTTGCCAACCGGAGTATAAGTAACAGGCGCTAATTTTAGTCCGCTGTTTAGATAAATATCGTCTACTAATTTGCTTGTAGGAAGCGACGCGCCAAAAAGATTTGCTATTTTTTGCGCAGTCAGCGGTCCCATTGGCATTCTACAAAAATCGTCGTTAGAACCAATAGCTAAATAATCGGGCATAACCTGATAAATGCAAGTATGTTTAACCCCTTTTGCATCCGAAAAAACTGAAGTAATTTTCTTTAAATGCCGCAAAAAATCAGGGATATTGCCTGTAGAAATTTCTTTATAGATTTCGCTTTCCCGCTGGTCAAATGTCATATTCATAACATCCTGCATAAACTTTGAACCAGTCCTTGCGCTATCGCTCCTTAAAGGAATTGTAAGCGAAGCCGGCAAAGGAACTTCATTTTGCACCCATTGAGAATAAGCCCGGCCGCCATAATAAACATAGCCGTTCCCTTCCTGCGCAGTTCCCGAAACCATCCCCTGTATAAAACCGTTTAACTCAACCTGAACAGTGTGGAGAATTTGTCTGAGAGGATTTTGCTTAAGTATAAATTTTATTCTTCCGTTAAGAGCGGTATACTTAATAAAATTTGAATCTGTTTCTTCCGTAAATGTAAAATATTTCGAAAGATAATTTTTCATCATTTTACTTCTATACCACGTCCCTCCCGTAGCGCTTACCACTGGTTGCCCGTTATAAAGAGCAATACTGTCGTTATATGCAATGACGCTAAGACAGCGGTCAGTAGACGTCTGAAGCCAGTTTAGTATTTTGCTTCCATATGTATCGTCATAATTATAATCGCTGTCAAGAAATGAAATCCTTTCTATATCGTTTGATATGACCGAGACTCCATTTAAATATCCAAATGTAAAACTGCCGCCTCCGCTGTGACCTGTTAATACTAAAAATGGATTATAAGATTTAAAGATGTTTTTAACCGAATCAATTATAGTCTTTATAATTGCGGCATTATTTGGATACTTGGAACGCCATGAAGGCCAGCTAAGCTGTTTACTTTCAAGATAGACGGTTACAAGGTTATAGTCCTTTATATGAGCCCTTAGAAAGCGTGTTTGCGCCCCTATATGCTGAATATCATAATGCCAGTCGTCTCCGGTTTTTAAAACTTTACCGACAGTCTGCTCAATAGTATTGCCGTTTGGAAGAGCGAATAAAGCAATTCCTACTCTCTTATCTGCGGCAAAACTGGCGGCCGAAGAAACATTTATATGAATTCTTACATCCGGATTAAAATTGAAAGTTAAGACTTGTTCGTCAAAGTAAGGAGAATCAGTAAACCCCGGGAACGTTACTCCTTTTACATTTGAAACCAACTTAGACTGAGAAAATATATTAGCAGAATAAAGAAGAAAAAAGGCGCAAAGAAAAACCCGCATACTTTTACTCATTATATTGCCTTAATGGGATTGTAATAATTATTTGCCAGGAAATTTATTCTATTCCAATCCCAAAGTCAAAAAAATAAATGCGCATTCCATCCCTTCTCTATTTGGAACTACTTCAAATGGGACTTAGCTTTTAGCTCTTTATTTAATTGTTTTTTGCTTTATCCAACCCAGTTTTCTGCAAACGTGCTTCTGTATGAATAATTAGTTTTTTCCACATATTCAACATTGGACTTTAGCGTGATAACAGGAACTTCCGCCTGTTTTACAATTTTTTCCGCCACGCTGCCCATTAGCACATTAGAAAGCCCTGTTTTACCGTGCGTAGATAACACAATCAGATCAATTTTCTTGTCTTTTGTGTATAAGAATATTTTATTAAAAGGCTTTCCTTCCAATATTGAATAACTCACCTGCACATTAGAATGCGGGATCCTGTTGATTAGTTCATTCAGCTCTTTAATCGCGTCATCATAGCGACCTCTCTTCATTTTTTCATCATCAAAAGCATGCTCAATATGTGAAAAGAAGTACTGGTCAATCACATGAATTATATGAAGCCGCCCATTGTTCTTTTGAGCTAAAAAATGACCCAGTTCAACAGCATGGAAAGAATTTTCAGAAAAATCTGTAGGGACAAGGATGTTTTTGTATTCTTTCATTGCTTTACCTTTGACTCGTAGTTAATTGTAAAGAAGATACTACTTTTTATGTTTATTGTCAAGGGATTGCGCGGGATATTATTTTTTTTTGCGGGCATTCATGCAAAAGTAGAAATCGCTAACTATGGCCTTTTTACTCTACCTGCAAATTCAATTTCAATCCAAATACGCCGTTGTTCCCTAAAGTTTTATTTAGCGGGAACTGATAAAATATTGAGGGGTGCAAAGCGGCGTTTACTCCAAAACCAAGACTTGCAAAATTATAGAATCTATCAGAAAATTCGGCCGATGAAGTTGTAAGAGCTACGCCAGTTAATTCCGCCGCGCCAAAATAACCGGAATAATTAACTACGCCTGAAAAACCGTAATGAATATATAAATCTCCGTTCCTGACGCTGTTATTATTTGTAGGAATCAAAATTTCAGGCCCTCCTTCCCACGCAAGACTAACATCCTCGTTCAGATAGTATTTCTTAGAAACATTCGTATAAATTGTAAGATTATCAATCATATATTTTTGAACTTCAAGACCTCCGGACGCAATACCAAACATGCTCTGTTCATAGTTTTGCGCAGGTATTGTCGGCAAAAATACGCCAAGCGTATAGCTTGTAGGCGATTTTGAATAGTTTGCCGGGCGTAATTGCGCCCCTATAAACCAGTTGCCCAAAGCGTTTCCCCCGGTATTAATATAACCGTTTTTATAATTAATGTTTCTTATGCTTTCTATAATTAAAGGAAGCGACGTAACTAAATTTAATCTGCCAAACAGAGGGAGGCTCATACTAAAATCGTATATGCCTGAAAACTGAGTGATATCATAAGAATCGATATCCGGGCGAATATATCTTAGCGAGATACTGGTTTTTTCCTGCGCAAAATCCTGAGTAAAAAAATTCTGCGCATGGACAAAACCAGCCGAAAATAAAAATACAAAACAAACAAGTATCGTTATCTTTTTCATTAATCCCTGAAAGTTACAACTATGGCAGCCGCATTCATTGCATCAACAAATGCTTTTTTATTGATTACAGATTTAAAAGTATTTCCTTAAAAACAGATATTCCGTCTTCAATAACAGAATCGTCCGGCAAAAACTTTGGATTATGCAAACCGTATTTACTCCCGGTAGAAGTTCCAAGCCAAAACATAAAAGACGGATACTTGCGGGAAATGAACCCGAAATCTTCTCCCGTCATTTTATACGAAGCGTCAATAAATTTATGCTTAGCAGATAGTATTGCGGAATATTTTTGAAATAATTCCGCGCTTATAACAACTTCAGGGTAGTGAACTAATTTTGAGACTGAACATTTTACTCCTGTAAACTTCTCAATTCCCTGAAGTATCGCCTCCACTTTATCAAAAGTTTCTAAAGCTGATTCCACACTTAAAGCCCTGATGCTCCCCTCTATCCTTGCGTATCCGGGCGATATATTACGAACGTCTCCGGCGGTAATTTTTCCAACGCCAAGTATAATTGGTTCGTGTATTTCTCTCGGCAGTTTTTCAAAAGCGTCAAGGAAGAGACGCAAAGCGTTAAAAGCATTCTTTCCGTTTTGCGGAAAAGCCACGTGCGCCGCTACGCCGCGGAAATCATAATCAAGCTCCAATGCCGAAGCGAATAACACTCCAGCCGTGCTTGCTACTGTTCCCTTTTCATAATCGTCCGTTACATGAAGCGCAAAAGCGTTTTTTATATTATACGAATCAAATATTCCGGTGGCAAAAAATTTCATAGCTCCGCCGCCGCTTTCTTCGGCCGGCTGAAACATAAATAAAATATTTTTGTCTATTTTATTTTCTACCACATATTTAAGCAGTCCATACAAAATGGAAGTATGCACGTCATGACCGCAGGCGTGCATTCTGCTATTTTCAGATTTGAATTCATAATCCGTTTCTTCAACTATTTGAAGAGCGTCTATATCGGCGCGGAATAAATAATAATCTCCGTCGTTTACTTTATACTCGGCTAATAAGCCTGTTGGCAACGGCGTATAAATTTTCAGAAGCGAATCGGCATTTTTAAGCGATTTTATGGAATTGATTAGCAATTCCGTAGTTTTAACTTCCTGGTATGCAATCTCAGGATTGCGATGCAGAATATGTCTAAGTTCAATAGGTAACATTTTTATATAATTTTATAATTCAAAAATATCTGTTAACGATTTAACAGCTTCAAGTTTATGCGCTTCTTCTACAAGCGCCGAAATTTTAATCTCAGACGTGGTAACAAGCTTTACAGGAATTCCCCCCATCGCTTTAAAAAACTTAGCGGCAACGCCGCTGCTTGAGCGCATTCCTACTCCTACGACGGATATTTTAGAAAATCCCGAATAATAATGTACGTTATATTCTCCATAATCTTTAGATAAACGAGCCAGAGCTTCGTCAATTTTCGCTTTTTTATCGTCAATAATCGTAAACGATATATTCAGCGAGCTTCCGTTTCCAATTACGGAAATCATATCTATATTTAAATTTTCGTTAGCCGCGCTTTGGAAAATTTTATTTACAAAAGTATAATCTACAGGCAGGTTTGTAATTACTACCTGAGTTTGGTTATCCATAACGCTCAAACCGGTTACTAAGGGTTGTTCTATATTTTCTTCCATAACATAACTTCCTTCCTCATTTGAAAAAGTTGCCGCGCAATAAAGCGTGATTCCATATTTTTTAGCTATTTCGACCGAACGGCTGTGTAGTACTTTTGCGCCAAGACTTGCCATTTCAAGCATTTCGTCATAAGCCACATATTTAAGCTTTTTTGCCTTAGGATGCAGGCGGGGGTCAACGGTATAAATGCCGTCTACGTCGCTGTAAATTTCGCATTTAGCTTTTAGCGCCGCGGCAATTGCCACCGCCGAAGTATCCGAGCCTCCGCGTCCCAAAGTTGTAACGTCGCCTTCGTTTGTAATCCCCTGAAATCCGGCGACTATAATAACGTCGTTCTCTTCAAACAGAGAATGTATTTTATCAGTTTTTATGTCTATTATTCTTGCTTCATTAAAATCGTTAGTCGTTAGAATTTCCGCCTGAAAGGCGTTAAGCGAAACGCTTTTCACCCCAATTTCATTCAACGCAATTGATAATAATGAGATCGAGACCTGCTCTCCGGTTGTAAGCAGCATATCCAGCTCTCTCGGCTCCGGGTTTGCAGAAATCTCTTTAGACATTTTAATCAGATTGTCCGTAGTCTTTCCCATAGCGGAAACGACTATCACAAGCTTTAATTTTTCATTAACTCTTTTAGAAATTTTCTCGGCAATTTTTTTTATTTTGTCGGTATCAGCTACCGAACTTCCGCCGTATTTTTGAACAATAATATTCATAGCAGTAATTACAGTTTCCTTAATTCGTCAATTAATTTAGTTTTTTCTTTAGTTTTTTCGTCAACTTTTTTTATCAGTTTTGCCGGTACTCCGACCATAACGCTGTACGGTTCCACGTCTGCAATTACAACAGAGCCTGCGGCAATCACAGAGCCTTTTCCAATTTTAACTCCTTCCAGAACTACGGCGTTTGCGCCAATTAGAACGTCGTCTTCCACAACAACAGGCTGCGCGCTTGGCGGCTCAATAACGCCCGCTAAAACTGCGCCCGCGCCTATATGGCAATTTACGCCTACCTGAACTCTTCCGCCTATTACGCAGTTCATGTCAATCATTGTTTTTGCGCCAATTACCGCGCCAATGTTTATTACTGAACCCATCATAATAACGCAATTATCGCCTATTTCAACTTTATCGCGTATAATGGCGCCCGGTTCAATCCGCGCGTTATATTTCGTCAGATCGGCTAAAGGAATAGCGGAGTTCCTTCTGTCATTTTCTATACGGAACTTCCTGATGGAGTTTTTATGATTATCATAAAAAGTAAGAAATTCAGCATACTCGCAGAAAAGAATCCCCGCTTCCCTGTTTCCGTAAAACTCTAAATCGGCAAAGTCAATTTTATTCAGCTCGCCCGAAAGATATACTCTAAGGGGAGTTTTCTTTTCTGAGTTTGCAATATAATTTATAATTTCAAATGAATCCATTTTATCCTTTTTTACTAAAAACTACGTCTTTAAATGAATATAAACCGGGGGTTTTAGTAATAATAAACTCCGCCGATTTTAATATTCCCTCCGCAAAAGTTCTTCTTGATGTAGCGTCGTGAGTAATAGTAAGAACCTCGCCCAGACCGCCAAAACTTACAGTGTGCGTTCCGGCTACGTTCCCTAACCGTAAAGAAGAAATGTTTACGTCCTTTTTACTTAAAACATCTTTTATCATCAATGCAGTTCCGGAAGGTTTATCCTTCTTAAACCGATGATGAGTTTCAGTAATTTCAATATCCCAGTCCGGAACTATTTTTTCAGTTTCGGCGGCTAATTTAAGCAGTATTTGTATTCCTACAGAATAATTATAGCTTTGCACAACCGGAACGCTTTGGGATAATTCTTTTAATTCGTCAAATTGTTTTTCGGTCAGCCCTGTAGTAGCAATAACAAAAGGAACGTTATATCTTTTTACAAGTTCTACGCTTTTTGCAAATACTTCAGGCAGCGAGCAATCCACAATTAAATCGGGCGCCGAAATAATATTTTCGTAGTCTTTATAATATTCTAATAATAATTTATGCCCGGCTTCAGTAAACGCTTTTTTTGTTTCTGCGCCAAGTCTTCCATTTGAGCCAATTAAGCCATAATTAAAGCTTTCCATATTCCCTTCCATTTTTAAGCCTGAATGAATTTTTCGTAAGCTGTTTTAAGTATATTTTTTGATTTATCAGTTACTGCGTCTAATGGCAGACGGAGAGTATTTTCGCACAACCCCATTAAGCTCATTACATATTTTACAGGCATGGGACTTGTTTCTATAAATAGTAAATTCATCATAGAAATAAATCTATTATTATATTCCCTCGCCTTTTCAAAATTGTTATTAATAATTGCAGTAGTAAAAAGCTTCATTTGTTTAGGAAAAACGTTCGCAAAAACGGATATTATTCCCGCGCCGCCCAGCGCCATAATAGGCAGCGTCTGATCGTCATTGCCCGAATAAACAAGAAAATTTGGCGGTATGATAGAAAACAAATGCGCAATTTGAGATATATTGCCGCTCGATTCCTTTATTCCTACTATATTTTTGCATTTATCGGCTATTTCTACGACCGTTTCCGGTAGTAAATTCATTGCCGTTCTGGAAGGCACATTATAAAGTAAAATAGGCAGATCAGTCCTTTCCGAAACATACTGATAGTGTTTTATAGAGCTTTCCTGCGTTCCTTTGTTATAATATGGATTAACAATTAATAAACCGTCCACGCCAAATTTTTCAGCCTGTTTATTAAATTTTAGCACATCGGCGGTATTATTTGTTCCTGTTCCGGCAATGATGGGTATTCGTTTATCGGCGGTTTCTGTAACTACGTCAAGAATTTTGTCTCTTTCGTCAAAATCAAGCGTAGCGGCTTCGGCAGAAGTGCCAAGAACGACAAGAGAATCAACTCCGTTTTCTATCTGGAAATTAACAAGTTTTTTAAGCGTTTTGTAATCTACGTCGCCGTTTTCATAAAAAGGAGTTACTAACGCCGTTCCGATTCCGATAAACATACAGTCCTTTGCATAAATATTAATATTTTAGCGCATTAAGATAGTTTTTTTACGCTTAAATGCAATGGCAATTGCGCTAAAATAAAAAAATAATCAAAAAAATGGCACATCTCGGCAGTTATTTTTGTACTGCAACCGGACTAACATAGCCAGATTTAAAAAAAATATTTTAAATTCGGATGTCCGCTTAATGTCCGCCATAACAGCGTAAAAAAAAGAAGAATTCTGCCGATAATAAACTAAGCTTATTTGCTCTAAAATTTGGTGGTAAATATTTTCTTTTCCTAAATAACTTAATTAAATCAAAATAATGGATACTGTATGAAGCAGCTTTGTTTACTAATAATTACAGTCGCTTTAGCGCTATGTTTGCCTCTACAGGCACAGCAGCCAAGCGTAGAAAAAATAATAAACCCCGATGGAACAATAAAAGCAGGCGCGTCCGGCTCTTATAATGCAAAAGGTTACAAAATTGTAACAGAAAACGGAACTGGCAAACCGATATTGCAAAAAATAAATTCAACATTTAGCTGGTCTGCTGTTGGTACTGGCGCCAATTTCGGAATCTTGGCTATGGCCGTAAGCGGTACAGACGTTTATGTCGGAGGCCAATTTACAACAATCGGCGGAGTTTCAGCTAATCATATAGCCAAATGGGACGGAACAATCTGGTCTCCGCTGGGTAGCGGAACTACTCGCAATGTTGAGGCAATAGCCGTAAATGGTTCAGACGTTTATGCAGGGGGCAGTTTTTTATCTGCAGGCGGAGTTACAGTTAACCGTATAGCCAAATGGAACGGCTCTACCTGGTCGGCGATGGGAACTGGCGCTAATAGCGATGTTTTCACTATAGCAGTAAGCGGTACAGACGTTTATGCAGGTGGCATGTTTACTACTATAGGCGGAATTTCAGCTAACTATATAGCGAAATGGAATGGCTCTACCTGGTCTGCGATGGGTTCTGGCGCTAATTACTATGTTCGGACTATAGCAATAAACGGTACAGACGTTTATGCCGGGGGCGATTTTACAACAATAGGCGGAGTTGCAGCAGACTTTATAGCTAAATGGAACGGCTCTAGCTGGTCGGCGATGGGAACTGGCGTTAATTGCTATGTTTACACTATAGCAGTAAACTGTACAGACGTTTATGCCGGGGGCTGGTTTACTTCTATAGGCGGAGCTTCTGGAAACCATATAGCCAAATGGAACGGAACGTCCTGGTCGGCGCTGGGCAGTGGAGCTGATAACAATGTTTTAACTATAGCCGTAAGCGGTACAGACGTTTATGCCGGGGGCGATTTTACAACAATAGGCGGAATTTCAGCTAACTATATAGCAAAATGGAACGGCAGCGTTTGGCAGCCAATTGGCTCTGCAGCGGTTAATGGCGTAAATGTAAACGTCACTTGTCTTGCAATGCAGCCAGCTACCGGCTCTATGTTAGTGGGGGGCTATTTTACCGCAGTAAACGGAATTTCTAATGGCATGTGTATTGCGAAGTTTACCGATTCGGACGATAATTTCAGCTTTGTATCTCCAACAACAACCGGAGTTTCTTTGCCTGCTTTAGGTAATTTTATTACCGGGCAGAACTTAGATTTTACTGTGAATTTTAACAGCGCAGTTACGGTAACTGGTTCTCCTTATCTGACTTTGACAATTGGCGGCAAAACAGTTCATGCCGTATATGTTTCAGGCAGCTCTACAAACGCATTAGTGTTCCGTTATACAATAACAGCTGAAGATGCAGACGCCGACGGCGTTGCTTTAGGCGGCAGTATCTCTCTAAACGGCGGAACTATTCAGGACGGCTCTTTTAACAATGTATCTCTAACTTTTACTCCGCCTTCTACTACTGGCATTTTAGTTAACAATTCTTCAGTTGTAACTAACGGAACATATGTGATTTTCGCTCCAGCAGCAAAAACAAACTGGGAAGGAGGCTCATATAAGTATATTGAGTGGAAAAGAACAGGCGGCGTAGTTTACGGCACAGTTCAGAT
>DBTY01000044.1 GCA_002307295.1 Ignavibacteriales bacterium UBA1304 | reverse complement strand
TTTACACATAACTTTTTACAGTCTCCTAAGTCTTGAGTATCAAGCTAATTTATTTGCAAGTATTTTGCTAATGCCCCAAAACAAATTTATTAATCATGTTAACAATTATTTTAAAAGAGAAAGAATTTATAAAGGCCATATATATTTGGATTGGCAACAAGTAAACATCAATTTAGCAAACAGATTATTTAGCGAACTTAATAATCTGTTTGACGTTTCAAAGCAAGCAGCAAAAATAAGATTGATTTCGAAAGGATTGCTTATTAATAAACAAGATATGGCTTTGAACAATATAATAAAAGATGTAACACAAAATATATTAAGAGATGTATAAGTTACAAACTAATTTCAATTTTTTACCACATTTCCTTTTATACAACAATTTATAAATTGAAAATGCCGATAAAATTAAGCTTATTATTTTTTTTAAGAAGAATGCAATAACTTTTATTTTGTAGGAGTAATTCCCAGCCTTAGTAAAAAGAGGAGTAAACGTTTATTATTAATAGCGTCATTCATAAGCCATTTAATGTAGAGCCGCAAAATATTGCGGCTCTGATAGTCAGCTCTGATTTTTTATAAAAAATAAAAAGCCGTAACCGGGGCAATCCATTGCAAATAAACAAATGAATTCTTAAATTAATGATTAAATATTTTTGAAAAATGTTTAGCGCAAATTATTGTAAAACAAAACAAATTTTTTCAGAGATATAAGCTTGATACTGCACGACAGTTGCGAGAAGAACCGAAGGGGGAAAGCGGAATACTGAATTGACCCGCCGTTATGCGTGATACGGCTATTTTAATTCAGTATGAATTATCATAAGCGCTCATAAGACGCATAAACTGAATAACCGGCGAATATACGACAAACATTCCGACGTTTAATTAGGTTTTGTTTTTTTTTTGAGGTATAAAATGCAAGATAATAAATTCGTTTTAGAAGGATTAACTTTTGACGACGTTCTTTTAGTTCCAGCCAAATCGCTCGTATTACCGCGCCAGGTTGACGTTACTACTTATTTGACTCCGCAAATAAAACTAAATCTTCCTTTTGTTTCTGCCGCTATGGATACTATAACCGAATCGGCTATGGCTATTGCAATGGCAAGAGAAGGAGGCATTGGAATATTGCATAAAAATATGTCGATAGAAAAACAAGCCGACGAAGTAGATAAAGTTAAAAGATCGGAAAGCGGAATGATTCAGAAACCTGTTACTTTACGGCCTGATCAAACGGTCGGAGAAGCTTTGGAACTGATGAAGAAATACAGCATTTCCGGCATTCCGGTTGTTGACGCAAATTCAAAGTTAGTCGGTATTATTACAAACAGAGATTTACGGTTTAAACCAAATTCAAAATTATTAGTCAATGAGCTAATGACTAAAGAAAACCTTATTACGGCTCCTATTAATACAAATTTGGATCAGGCGGAAAATATTCTACAGAATTATAAAATTGAAAAACTTCCGGTTGTAGATAAAAATGGAGTGCTAAAAGGCTTAATAACTTTTAAAGATATTCAGAAAAAGAAAAAGCATCCATATGCCTGTAAAGACGAACTTGGACGCTTAAGAGTAGGCGCGGCTGTAGGAATTACAGCAGATACTTTGGATAGAATGGCCGCTTTAGAAAAAGCGGGCGCAGACGTAATTATAATTGATACTGCTCATGGCCACTCAATGAACGTTATTAAGGCTATAAAAGAAGCGAGAAAGAAATTCAAAAATATTCAGCTTATTGCCGGTAATATTGCTACTGCTGAAGCTGCAATTGAATTATATAATTGTAAAGTTGACGCTGTTAAAGTCGGCATTGGACCCGGATCTATCTGCACTACAAGAATTGTAGCCGGAGTTGGAGTTCCTCAAATTACTGCTATTTACGAAGTTTATAAAGCCTTGCGCAATAAAGGCGTTCCAATAATTGCAGATGGCGGAATTAAACAGACTGGAGACGTTTCCAAGGCTATAGCGGCCGGCGCAAGCTCAATTATGATTGGCGGTTTTTTTGCAGGAGTTGACGAAACGCCGGGCGAGAAAATTCTTTATGAAGGAAGAAGTTTCAAAATCTACAGAGGCATGGGCTCTTTAGGCGCAATGAAAGAAGGAAGCAAAGACAGGTATTTTCAGGATATGGAAGACGATATTGCTAAATTAGTGCCTGAAGGAGTAGAAGGCAGAGTGCCTTATAAGGGAACGCTGACTGAAACAATTTACCAATTGACGGGCGGCTTAAGAGCTTCGATGGGTTATTGCGGAACCAAAGACATTGAAGAGCTGAAAACTAATGCCAGATTTATTAAAATTACATCGGCTGGATTGCGCGAAAGTCATCCGCATGACGTAACTATTACTAAAGAAGCTCCAAATTATCACGCTTAATCATAAAGCTGATTAAGTAGTTTTATCAAAAAAAAATAAAATTTTATATTTTTTTTGATTAGCTTTAAAAGCTATATTTTATTTCTTTTTTCACGCAAAATTAAACATTTCTGTTCATATTCATGACGTTTAATTGCGTGAAAAATATTTTTTCTCATTAAAATTTTTAAAAATGTTTAAAGTTCTTGTTATCTCATATTATTTCCCTCCAATGGGTTTGAGCGGAGTTCAGAGGACTCTCAAGTTTGTTAAATACATGAAGCGTTTGAATTGGGAGCCTACAGTGTTGACCACTCAGGCTACGGCGTATTATGCTCACGATTTATCGCTGCTCAAGGAAGTTGAAGATAATAATATAAACGTAGTTAGAGTAGCCGGCGCAGATATTAATTCTGTGTTGGCAAGTAAGGGAACAGTTAAAATTCCACGCGAATTTATAAGAAAAATATTAAGCCGTATTAGCGCCGCTATTTTTATTCCCGATAATAAAATCGGTTGGACTAAAAAGGCCATCGTTACTGCGCGCGAACTTCTTAAAAACGAAGAGTTTGATCTTATTTTTGTTAGCGCCCCTCCTTTTTCTACCGTAAATATGGCGGTAGAACTAAAAAAAGAATTTGATATCCCTTTGGTTATTGATTACAGGGATTTGTGGTATGGCTTCCAGTTTGCTTTTTATCCTACGCCTATACATAAGTATTTGCATAAAAAAATGGAATACAGAGCTCTTAAAAAAGCTGACAAGGTAATAGCCACTAACAGAAAGATGAAGGAAAAACTAATCAGTTTTTATCCGTTCCTTTCGTTTGAAGATATTGTTATTATCCCTCATGGATACGATCCTGACGACTTTGCAAATCTTAAAGTAGAAGTTAAGAAAAGCAATAAGATGTATTTGGCTTATTCTGGCTCTTTTTACGAGTATATCACTCCTAAATTTTTCCTTCAGGCTTTTAAAGAGCTTTCGTTAGAAAAACCAGAAATAACCGCTAATATTGAATTACATTTTATCGGTTACTTGAGAACTGAAAATGTTAAAATGATAAAAAAGCTGAAGCTTCAGGAGTTTGTTAAAGCTTACGGCTATTTGAAACATGAAGAATCGTTATCCAAAATAATGATGGCGGACGTATTGTGGTTTATGGTTGGGCATGGGCGTAACGACGATACAATTTCAAGCGGCAAATTGTATGAATATATCGGAACTCAGAAACCGATAATAGCCTGCGTGCCAGAGGGCGCGTTAAAGCTTTCTGCACAGGAATACGGCGCGGCTATTGTTACAGAACCGGATAATATTCAACAAATAAAAAATGCTATTGTGCAATCATATGAATTATACAGAAATAATTCGCTTCCAAAACCAAACGTGGAATTTGTGGAAAAACACCGCCGCGACTTCCTGACAGAACAGTTAGTAAAGCAATTTCAATTTTTGATACGGGAAAAATAATATGAACGTCTGTCTTATTGGTTCGGGCGGAAGAGAACACGCTCTTGCTTACAGAATTAAAAAAAGCAAAAGCCTTTCAAATCTTTTTATAATTCCTGGAAATCCGGGAATGGAAAGCCTTGGGAATTTAATTGATATTCCCGTTAACGATTTTGAAGCCCTAACTGAGTTTTGCAAAGAAAATCTGATTGATCTTGTGGTCGTAGGCCCTGAACAGCCTCTTGCAGTTGGAATTGCCGATTATTTGCGCAGTAAAGGAATTAAAGTGTTCGGACCGGATAAAGCCGCCGCAGATATTGAGGTGAGTAAATCTTTTTCTAAAGCTTTAATGAAAAAGTATTCCATCCCAACGGCAAAATACGAAGAATTTGGCAGCGGTCAGAAAGACGAAGTATTATCATATCTTACAGTTTCAGATTATCCTTTGGTAATTAAAGCCGACGGTTTAGCAGCAGGGAAAGGGGTTATCATCTGCAATAACCACGATGAAGCTAAAGATGCGGTTGAAAAAATTTTCACAGAAAAAATATTCGGCTCTGCCGGAGATAAAATTGTTATAGAAGAATTTATGCATGGGCTCGAAGCCTCTGTTTTTGCTGTTACTGACGGTGTAAATTTTGTATGCCTTCCGGCTGCTCAGGATCATAAAAGAGTCGGGGATGGCGATACTGGTAAAAATACAGGCGGAATGGGAGCTTATGCTCCTGCTCCATTAATTACGCCTCAGCTTCAAAATGTTATTGATACTAAAATAATTCAGCCTACTCTAAACGCTTTACTTGCCGAAGGAAGGCGTTTTATTGGATGTCTTTATGCAGGTATAATGGTTACCGCAGAAGGTCCTAAGGTAGTTGAATTTAATTGCCGCTTTGGCGATCCAGAAACTCAGGTTGTTCTTCCATTAGTGGAAGGCGATTTTGCTAAGCTATTATATTCGGCGGCAGAAATGAACTTAGACAAAAGCAGCGTTTCTTTTTCAGGCGGCTCGTCTGTCTGCGTAGTCGCGGCTTCGGGCGGTTACCCTGATGAGTTTAAAAAAGGTTACGAAATAAAAGGGATAGACCAGATAAATGACGACGATATTATTGTCTTTCATGCTGGCGTAAAAAAAACAGACGGTAAAATTGTTACAAACGGGGGAAGAGTTTTAGGCGTTACTTCGGTATTAAAAGAAAACGACTTAAAAAAAGCAAAAGAAAAGGCTTATACGGCCGTTAATAAAATCTGTTTTGACGATATCTATTTCCGCCATGATATCTCTGATAAAGCGTTTGATAAAGTTTAAAGTAAAAGCGTAGTTCTGAAATAATTATAAATCTGTTAAGAACTAATTTCCCGTTCTACAAGCATATTTAATTTACTTTCGGTAAGTCTGTACACCGTCCATTCTTCAAGCGGCACGGCTCCAAGTTTTTGGTAGAAATTAATTGCAGGCACATTCCAGTTTAACACAGACCATTCCATTCTTCCGCAGTTTCTGTCAACGGCTAATTGAGCAAGATGCATAAATATTTTCTTACCTACTCCTTCTCCGCGCAGTTCAGGTTTTACATAAATGTCTTCTAAGTATAATCCGCTTTTTCCTATGAACGAAGAAAAGTTGTGAAAAAAAACTGCGTATCCGGCCGGAAGTTCGTTATAGTAGGCAATTATAACTTCAGTATTTGAATTTTCGCCAAACAATGAATCATGAAGATTTTCTTCTGTCGCAACGACTTCGTGAGATAAATTTTCATAGTCGGCTATTTCTTTTATAAGCGAAAGAACCAAAGGAATATCATCGGGGTTGGCCTTTCTTATTGTGAACGTTTTATCTGTCTGGTTCAAATTAATCGCTCCTTATTTAAGAATTATTATTATTAAATAACAAATTTATACTTCAAAAACTAATCCGTCATAAGCGATAAGTATATTCAAATTATCTGAAGTTAAATGATGACTTGAATATAAAATTGTTTTTTGCAAAATCTCATCCAGAGTTTTATCGTCGTCAGTCGGCTCCGTATGAAAAAGAAAAAGATTTTTTACTCCGGCGCGCAGAGCTAGTTCGACTCCGGTTACAGAACTTGAGTGCCCCCAGTCTTTTTTATCTGTTATCTCATCTAGAAAAACGAACTGAGCGTCAAATATTAACGCGTCAGCGTTGCGGATAAATTCAACAAAAGGGGAGTCGTCATTATTCATGTTTTCATTATGTTCTGCGTCGGTGGAATAAACAATCTTCTTTCCATCTTTTTCAAAACTATAACCGTACGAAGCGCCCGGATGATTTTGCAGTATTCCTTTTATTACAATGCCGGCTGTTTCAAAAGCGGAATTAATCTCAAGAGTATGAAAGCTAATATCGGCGCTCAGTCCGTCAAATGGAACAGGGAAGAAAGCCGGATCCTGTTGTTTAACCAAATATTCTTTAATAAATGGATGAAAACCGTAAATATTTATTTTTGTTCCGGGTATATAAGCGGGTAAAAAAAACGGGAAACCGCTTATGTGATCCCAATGCAGATGCGAAAGAAATATGTGAATTGCAGGGATAGCGCCGGGCTTGTATTTATTAACAATTTCCTGACCCAAAGCCCGTATGCCTGAACCGGCGTCGCAAATAATAATATCTGATTCCGATTCGTAAATTTGCACGCATGAAGTGTTTGTGCCGTAGAATTTAGTTACGGAAAAAGGGAGCTTTTCGTCGACAAATTTTTCAATAGAAATATTGTCTGAAAAATTAATTCCGTTCGCAAGAGAAAGCGCGCGGATAATTTTTTTTCTTATATCTTCAGAAGATATAGGGGCGGGGTATGAACCCCGCGTGCCCCAGAATTTTATTCTCATATCGGGTTGTCGTCGTCTTTATGAATGAATATTAGCCGCGTATGATTTTTAATAGCTCTTCAGTTTTTTCTTCCATAAGTTTTATATTGCCTCTGCTTTCTACGTTTAACCGAAGTATTGGTTCTGTGTTAGACATTCTAATATTAAAACGCCATGTGTCAAACTCTACGCTTAGGCCGTCTGTATAATCTTTCTTTCCGGCAGAATAAGTTTCTTCAATTTCTTTAATCTTTTTGGCCGGTTCAGGAATGACGGTATTAATTTCTCCAGAACATGGAAAATGGCTTATCATTTCTTTTACTAACTGCGAAAGTGGTTTGCCGCTTTCTGATATCAATTGCAATACAAGAAAGAATGGAATCATGCCGCTATCTGAATAATGATTCTCGCGGAAATAATGATGAGCTGACATTTCGCCGCCGTAGACTGCATTTTCGCTGCGCATTTTTTCTTTAATAAACGTGTGGCCGCTTTTGGACTGAACCGCTATGCCGCCGCTTTTTTCAACTTCATAAATTGTATTCCATGTAAGGCGCGGATCGTGTATTATCTTTTCGCCGGGGAAGCTTTTAAGAATTGATTTAGCAAGAAGAGCCACAATATAATAGCCTTCAATAAAATTAGCTTCTTCGTCAAAAAAGAAACACCTGTCATAATCGCCGTCCCAGGCTACTCCTAAATCAGCTTTGTTTTCAAGCAGAGCGTCGATGGTCCATTTTCTGTTCTCAATTAAAAGAGGATTTGGAACGCCGTTAGGAAAATTAGGATCCGGGTCGTTAAAAACTTTTATCATTTTAATTGGCAGCAGACTTTCAATTTTATCTAAAACAATTCCAGCGCAGCCGTTGCCGCCGTTAACAATAACTTTAAGCGGTTTTATATTTTCTTTTTTGAAGAAGGTCTGGAGGTGTTTAATAAAATCGGCGTAAACGTCCTTCTTTGTAACAGTTCCTTTTATATCGGCAAGAGGAGCAAGTTTATCGTCAAGAATAGAGCGTTCAATATCTTTCAAACCGGAGTCGCTGCTTACAGGCACAGAATCTCTTCTGACAAATTTCATCCCGTTATATTCCGGGGGATTGTGGCTTGCAGTAATCATTATTCCGCCGTCGGCGTCAAAAAAAGGAGTAGCAAAATAAATCATTTCCGTGCCGCACAGGCCTATGTCTATTACGTTAACGCCGCAGTCAGTAAGACCTTTAGCCAGGGCTTCCGAAATTGAATCCGAAGAAGATCTGACGTCGTGACCAATTACAATAGATTTGCAATCTAATAATTTTTTATAAGCTTTACCAATTTTATAAGCCAAATCAACGTTTAACTCGCCTGGAACTTTGCCGCGTAAATCGTAAGCTTTGAAGCAGGGAATCGTGTCCATTTATTTTTTCTCCTAATTACTTTTTTTAGAATAATCTCTTTTTTATTATTATAAATATAATTATAATAAATGTGAAGTTAACTAAAAAATAATCAGGGACTAATTTTTCAATGGACTTATTAGTCAACACTTATTAAGTTTGCCCAAGATAAATAAAGGAGAACTTATATCGAAACTAAACATACTATTCAATGGCACTTTGCACAATGCAATAACTCCCGTTGTAAGAAGATCTTTTTGATAGACCCGGCCGAAACGCCCGGAGATTTAGGTTTCCTCTGTCCTGAATGTAGTCAAAAAACCTTAACTTCGCATGTGGTACAGTGTTCAAGCTGTAAAACAGTTCTAAATTTTGTAAGAGCTGCGCCTTATGAGGAAAAGATTGTTTTTAATATAGATAAATGTTCTCATTGTATAGGCACAGTTGAAGATGAGTGGGAGATTGAACCGCTCTATCAACCTGAATCATATATATGATTTTGAAAACAGCAGCTCTTAACGGGCTGCTGTTTCCGTATTACATAGATTTATAAATCGCATTTAGCTCTCTCTCAATGAAGTTAATAAGGATTATCTGTGTTTGTAATTTGTTTGATTTAGCTTCTGCCAGTATTGACTTTCCGTAAGCATATATGACCTTTCGTAATTTAACGGTTGAAAAAAAACTAAAATTAATGTAAATTTTGCCTTAGCTAAATTTTTACAAAGGAAAATTAATGAAAAACCTATTTACAAAACTATTTGTAAACGCGGGCGTCCTTTTTACCGTATTGGTATTATTTGGATGTTCCTCGTCTTCGCAAATAGGGCAGTCAGACATCTCAAAAACCAGTTCCGCTTTTAGCAATCTCGATCTTGATACAGTTCAGGCGGGACAATTTGACACAGGCAAAATGTGGACGTTTGATTTCCCTCCTAAAAAATATTTTAAAGACGAGTATAAATTTGACGCGACTGACGAATGGCTTGATAACGTAAGAATGTCTGCTTTAAGATTTGCTACTTATTGCTCAGCTTCATTCGTTTCAGAAGACGGTTTGGTAATGACAAATCATCATTGCGCAAGAGAAAGCGTTACTGAAGTCTCTAAAGATGGAGAAGACTTCCATACAAACGGTTTTTATGCAGAAAAACTTTCTGACGAAAGAAAAGTCAAAGGCTTATTTGTAGATCAGTTAGTTAAAATTATTGACGTAACCGCTCAGGTTCAGAAAGCTATTGATGAAGGTAAAACTGAAACTGAGAAAAACACTAATAAAGAAAAAGCTATTAATACAATTTCAGAAAAATATAAAGCCGAAACAGGTCTTGAGTGCAGCGTCGTAAAACTTTATAACGGCGGCAAGTTTTCTTTATATTGCTACAAACGTTATAACGACGTAAGATTGGTTTTTGCTCCGGAAACTCAATTAGGCTTCTTTGGCGGCGATCCTGATAACTTTACATATCCACGTTATGATTTAGACTGCTCTTTCTTTAGAGTCTATGACGATAGCGCAAAACCTTTGAAAACTGAGCACTTTTTCAAATGGAGCGCTAAAGGCGCTGAAGAAAACGAACCTGTTTTTGTTGTTGGAAACCCAGGAACTACTAACAGATTACAGACTGTAGCTCAACTTGAATATCAGAGAGACATCTCGAACCCTGTTACTTTATATAGAATAAATGAATTGGTTAGAATATATGGCGAATTAATTGCTGAAGAACCAAGCCGCGCAGCAAGCATGCAGGATAAGTTATTTAGCTTTTCTAATTCATTGAAGGCTTATCAGGGAATTCAAAAAGGATTGCTTGATCCGGTTTTAATGCAAAAGAAAATAGTCTTTGA
Source organism: Ignavibacteriales bacterium UBA1304 (assembly GCA_002307295.1). Lineage (GTDB taxonomy): Bacteria > Bacteroidota > Ignavibacteria > Ignavibacteriales > Ignavibacteriaceae > UBA1304. Next base: position 15,275 of record DBTY01000044.1, on the reverse strand, counting down.
AAATAAATTTAAACAAGCAGTTCAAAACAGTCCTAAATTAAACGAAATTTACGGCGGTTTATGGGATGTTGTTAAAACAAGCAGAAATGAAGCAAGAAAAACGGCTATCGAATTTGCTATGATAAATACTACGGTTAATCCTGTCTTCATTCCAAAGTATTTCGCTTTAGCTCAGGACTTAATAAAACTGGCTAATGAACTAAAACTTCCTGAAAGCGAACGTAAAGACGAATATAAAGGTGAAAAGCTTAAAGAAACAATTAATGACATCTATCCGGCTGATTTTGACGTAAAACTAAACAATAAACTTTTCCAGTCTCATTTAAATATGATTGTTAAATTCCTTGGAAAGGATAATAGTTTTGTTAAAAAAGTATTAAACGGAAAAGACGCAGCGTCAGTATATAGCGACTTTATAAATAATTCTCCTTTAAGAAGCAAAGCTGCTATTATTGAATTTGCTTCAAAAGGCGCAGACGCTATTTTGAACTCTAATGATCCTGCTATACTTATAGTGTTAAATTCTAAAGACAGAGCTCTTGAGTTAAGAAAAGCTAATACCGAACTAAGAACGAAAGAGACTGTAGCTCTTGAATCGTTAGGACGCGCTTTATTTGAAGTTTACGGCACTACAATTCCGCCTGACGCTACTTTTACATTAAGACTTGCCGATGGTATTGTTAAAGGCTATGAATATAACGGAACTGAAGCTCCTGCTTTTACTACCTTCTATGGCATGTATGACAGGTATTATTCATTTAACAAAAAACTGCCTTTTAGTTTACCTGAAAAATGGCAGAAACCTCCTGTAGATTTTAACCTTGAAACCCCAATGGTGTTTGTTTCTACAAATGATATAATAGGCGGAAATTCAGGAAGCCCTGTAATTAATAAAAAAGCAGAAATTGTCGGTCTTGCATTTGACGGCAACATCGAAAGCTTACCAGGTCAGTTTATTTTTACTACTGAAGCAAACAGAACTGTTTCTGTGCATTCAGCCGGTATGCTTGAAGCTTTAAAAGATCTTTACAGAGCCAAAAGAATTAGCGACGAGTTAAGAGAAGGAAAGATTAAATAAATATTCACAAATATTTATTTGTTTTTAAGCCGTCCTGATTAATTGGGACGGCTTTTTTAATATAGCAAGGTCGGGAAAAACAGCTGCAAAATTAGCGACACTCTGCCTTTTCATCCAGGGACGCGCCGGGTAGTTTGTAGCTGCGGACTTTTAGTCTGCAGCATTTATCGAAGCGGAAAGTCTGCCGCTACACACTTTCAATTAAACCACGCTTGGCATTAGGAATATTTATTGTGTTTAAATTGGGTATAAATCCCGGATGGATTACATGTTTATAGCTCAGTTAAATATGTTTTTGTACGACCCCGGCCGGGGTCGTATGTTTTTCTTTCCAACAATTATTACAAACATTAGAATCCTCCGGATTCTTTTTATAAACCACGCTTGGCATTAGGAATATTTATTGTGTTTAAATTGGGTTTAAATCCCGGAGGGATTACATGTTTATAGCTCAGTTAAATACGTTTTTGTACGACCCCGGCCGGGGTCGTATGTTTTTTTTTTTTCTTCCAAAGATATAAACATTAGAATCCTCCGGATTCTTTTTATAAACCACGCTTGGCATTAGGAATATATATTGTGTTCAAATTTGGTTAAAATCCCAGAGGGATTACATGTTTATAGCTCAGTTAAATATGTTTTTGTACGACCCCGGCCGGGGTCGTATGTTTTTCTTTCCAACAATTATTACAAACATTAGAATCATCTGGATTCTTTTTATAAAGCTGGATTCAAATGCATAAGTTGCTTAAGTAGCCGCAAAAAAAAAGACGGACATAAAGCCCGTCTTTTTTTAGCTAATATAAAAAGGCTGATTAAGCGGAAGTATCTTCGTTATAATCGCCTGTATCTCTCTTACTTTGCCAAACCGCCCAAGCTATTGCAAGAGCGCAAATGATAGCGACAACTACTCCAGTAGTTATATTGCCGCTCTTTGGCGAAGTAATGTTAAACTGTAATACTAAGCCTAAAGCTAAAAGGCTTACCATGTTCATTACTTTGATTAGAGGGTTAATTGCAGGACCAGCCGTATCTTTAAGCGGATCGCCTACTGTATCGCCCGTTACGGCGGCTTTATGGGCTTCTGAGCCCTTTCCGCCATAGATGCCGTCTTCAATCATCTTCTTTGCATTATCCCAGGCTCCGCCTGCATTTGACATGAATACTGCCAAAAGCTGACCGACTAAGATCATGCCTGCAAGGAAACCGCCCAAAGCATAAGGTCCCAAAATAAATCCGACAAGCAAAGGGGTTAATATAGCGAGGAGTCCGGGGCCTATTAATTCCTTCTGAGCTGTGTTTGTACAGATATCTACAACTCTGCCATAATCAGGTTTCTTTGTTCCAGCCCAGATTTCCTGATCCTGGAATTGCATACGGCATTCTTTTACAATGTAGAAAGCTGCGCGTCCCACCGCTCTTATTAACATACTGCTGAATAAGAAAGGAATTGAACCGCCGATTAATAAGCCAATAAATACAATTGGATTAGCGACTGTTATTTTTCCGGCTTCTTCCATATACTGAGCTATGTTCATCTGACTGATTTTATCTTCGCTTCCAACTGCAATAACAGCGATGAAGCTTGAGAAAAGAGAAACAGCGGCTATAACAGCCGAACCGATTGCTATACCTTTTGTCTCGGCTTTTGTAGTGTTTCCTACAGCGTCAAGATCGGCAAGAATCTGGCGAGCGCGTTTATAGTTGCCTGGTTTATCTTTTTCCATTTGAGCAGGATCGTAACCCATTTCGCCAATACCGTTTGCGTTATCGGCTACAGGCCCAAATACGTCCATCGAAATAGTATTGCCGGTTAATGTAAGCATTCCAATACCAGTCATTGCAACGCCGTAAGCAATAAAAATAGGCGGCGTGCCAGAGTAGCATAAAACAGAAAGAAAAATAGCTACTGCAATCACAATAAGCGTAGCGACTGTGCTTTCATATCCAAGAGCAAAACCCTGAATAATGTTTGTAGCGTGACCAGTCTGGCAGGCTTTTGCAAGACTTTTAACAGGGGTATGACTTGTGTGAGTATAATAACTTGTAACTTTATTTAACCCTACGGCTAAAAATACGCCTATTAAGCAAGTCCATGCCGGGCGTAAATCTAAACCAGCGACTCCTAAATTAGCAAAAAAGCTTAATTTAGAAGGGTCGCCGCTAGGGAACCCAGCTGCCGCCATTGGATTAAATAGGAAATAATTAGCGTCAAAATGTAAATATCCGAATCCTAAAATAAAGAATCCGACGACGCTTATAAATGAACCAATCCAAAATCCGCGGTGAACGCTGTGTAAAGCAGTATCAGAAGTATCGTTAGGTCCGGCTTTAACAGTATAGGTGCTGATAATAGAACCTAAAACGCCTATGCCTCTAACTAACAATGGGAAAAGCACTCCTTTATGACCAAATGTAGCTAAACCGAGGATCATTGCAGCTACGATAGTAACTTCATAGCTTTCAAAAATATCGGCAGCCATACCTGCGCAATCGCCAACGTTATCGCCAACGTTATCGGCAATTGTGGCGGCGTTACGAGGGTCGTCCTCAGGGATATCTTTTTCAATTTTACCAACAAGATCGGCTCCAACGTCTGCGGCTTTAGTATAAATACCGCCGCCAACGCGCATAAATAACGCAATTAACGTTCCGCCAAATCCAAATCCTAACAAAGCTTCATAAGCTTTTTCGCTAAAGATAAGGAATATTATTGTTCCTCCTAAAAGTCCTAAACCGTCAGTAAGCATACCTGTAACAGTCCCGGTTCTGTAACCAAGCTGCATAGCTTCGCCGTAACTTCTGGTAGCTGCTGAAGCTACGCGCAAGTTTCCGGTTGTAGCTAAGTGCATGCCAACATAGCCTACGGTCCAGCTGAACAAAGCGCCTACAAGAAATGCGCCCGCTCTTCCGAATCTAAAAGCTATTTCAGATCCGCCATAAGTAGCAAAAAGCAGAATAGTGATGATTATGATTAGCGGCCCTATTTTTTTGAATTGAGCCGAAAGATATGCGTTTGCGCCTTCGCGGATAGCGCTTGCTATATCTTGCATCTTTTGCGTTCCTTTATCAGCTTGATTTACCTGCTTAACTAAAAGAAGCGCATAAACTAAACCCAGAATAGCGATTAATAAAACTGCAATCAGACCGATTTTTTCGACAGAATCGAATTTAGGATCAGAGAAGAGGGCAAAAGGCACAAAGCTTTTTACTTCTTCTGTTACAACTTTACTAGGCGTTTGTTGCACGCCTTGCGCGCCTGGCTGCCAAAAATAGCCGCCTGCGAACAAAAAGAGCATGAGTGAAAGGAAAATGATTTTCCTTTGTCTCGTGTTGCGGAAGATTTTTTTTATGTTATACATAGTTTTGATTCTATAAAGTTAACTGAAAAAAAAGTGAATTAAGAAATTAAGCTTTGTGAAGCTGAACGCCACCACTGAGAATGTTCTACTTCCAGCTTGCTTTTGTCCGGAAACTTATAAAACTTCAGTCCGGTCTGATCCCCTAAGAAAAATCCTCTTCTAATAGTTCTGAAAAAGCCTGTCGTTTTTGGCAGTCTGGAGACAGTTTTGGTTGGTTTTGAACCCGCTTCTTCTAACTCTATTATACAATCGAGTATGTGAAGCGGATCTGGATATGGAAGATCGCCGGATAATTTGCCTGATTCTTCTCTGCTTAAAAGCATATCAACGAAAAATATTCGGGGAACGCTTACTGCATTTTCCTGATTGGTCATAAACTTTGTAAATTCGAGCGGGGGAAGCATAGAAACGACCATTGGGGGAACAGGGCAGAGCTCTTCGTACAGATTTGGAATAGTTTTGTCGTCTGAATCGGTATATTCTGAAGCTTCAAGCGCTAACACTCTTCCGTCGGCTGTACTTAAATACAATTTGCCAAATACAGAAAGATCAAGATGCTCCAAAACCCGATAAGTGCTTATGTATTTGCTCCGTTTTGGCTTTCCGTCTGCCGTAGGTTTACATCGCTCAGCAATATCGCTTAAACGAAAATAATCGCTTTTTAGCTTTGGATCGATCTCAAAAAAGAGAACATATCCATGGGCGTTTTTTTGCGACCCTATTGACATATATCGGCCAAATGCTTCAGGTTCAAGGTGCGACGCTACCAGAGCTTCAAATCTATTGCACAGAAAGTACAGATGTATCTCCATAAAACCTCCAAATATTTAACAGGCCATTAAAAAAAATGAGACGGTATTTTACTCCGTCTCATAACTATTATAATATTTAAACCATCTCTGATGGTTTTTTACGAGTCCATTTTCTGTCTGGATAGGGAAACATATCTCTTTTTTTTTACATGATAACTTGAATCCACAACATATTAACGAACTTTGTTGTTCATTTAATATAGAATAAGGATTCGTTTTTTCTGTTGTCTTTATAGATGTCTTTTGTATCTCCATTAAATCTTTGTTTAACCATTCCGTATAGTAAAAAGGAATAGGGGAACAGCTATCCCAATATGGGGTATTAATTTCAGCGTGAAAATTTGATTTTGATTGTGTATTCTTTGATGAAGGGCATAGAACTGTGCTGCCAAATATACTATTGGCGGCGCCAGTTGTATAATAACCGGTTTGTTTATACGAGTAAAGCAGAGGAAAAACATGCGCTTTTACTGGGAAAATGATCATATTTGAACAACGAACATTTATATCCATTCAGCTAAGGTCCTTAATTAAATAATAACAAATTATAATTAATCAAACCAAACTTCGCATAATAATAAATTACAAAGAATATGACATTGATGCAAGAATAAGCTTTAAAAATAGTAAAATAAATTTTATCAAAAATAAAAAAAGCCGCCCCGATTGATCGAGACGGCTTTTTAAAGAAAGATTAAAGTTTTAGCTTATTTTTTTAGCGAATCGGGGTGAAGCTTCAAAAATTTATATTTTTCTATCTGACTCTGGATTGAAGCGTCATTTGGGTAATAACCCTTAAGTTTTGATAAAATGTTTATGGCTTTATCGTATTCTTTTGAAGTTTCATAAATATCAATCAAAAGTCTGTAAGGGTTGTAATACGAAGTTACGTCGGAAGGATTGTCTTCCAGGCCTTTAAGAGCCGCTTTTTCTACTTCCTTAGACGCAGTTGCGTATTGCCTGATTCCTCCGCAGGTTTTGTAGATATTCGCTATATCGAACAATAAGCGGTAATCTATTTTAATCTGTTTACGGGGAATTACTTTTTCCATCTGATCTAAAATGCCGATCGCTTTTCCGTTTTCCTGAACGTTACGGTAATGGATGGCCATTCTAACAAATGCGTTTCTGTAATTTTGAATTAACCGTTCCTGATTTTCATCATAGAATACGGAAGGGTCGTTGATGCCTCTAAAATTAAAGCCGGGTTTGTATACTTTGCTTGTTAACACGCTTTCATTGTTAAGCTGTTGGGAAAGAATGGATTCGTCCATAAATTCATCGCCCCGGTCGGCTTTATAAGGAACTAACCGCAAAGCCATTCCTTCTAATCTTAAATAGTCGTTTAAGCCTATTTTAGCGTCGTCGGAGCCGGTTACAGCAAAATAAATAGGCCGTTGCCAGTTATTTGCTTCAATTATCTCTTTTACCATAAGATCCTGGAATCTAACGGCTTTTACGCCGCTAAAGACTACAGTGTTATCCATCTTCCAGGTAAGACTTGTTTTATTTGAATAAGTTGTATCAGTAATGCCAAGCTGTTTATATATAGATTTAGGCACTGGAATTGTAACCAACTGGGGCTCCCATTGGATTGGTTTCAGTTCGTCAATTTGTTCGTCTGTAAATCTGATTGCAACTTTTGGAGTTCCGTAAGGCTCTTTGTTTTTTAACTGTTTGGCGTACCAGTTTGTATTTAACAAACTGAGATTAGCTACTCTTACGTCTCTGCGAATGCCTTCAACGTCCTGCAGGTACCAGACGGGGAAGGTATCGTTATCTCCGTTTGTAAAGAGTATTGCGTTTGGAGCGCAGCTTTGCAGTAAATTATATGCATAATCCCAGGGAATCCAGTTTCTTGATCTATCATGTTCAAAATAATTTGCCTGAAGCATTCTGACGGGAATAAAAACAACAGCCAATATTAATATAGCCGCCGAAGCAAATTTTAACTGTATGTCGCCTTTAAACAATCTGCGCGGCAGAGTAAGCAAGCCCCTTACTCCTATGCCAATCCATATTGCAAAAACAAATCCCATGGCGGCGTAGAACTTATCGCGCTCTCTGGGCTGAGGCTCCTGCTGGTTTTGGTAAAAAGCAAAAAGGTAACTTACAAAGACGAATAACAGCAAAATAACCGACGCCATTTTCCAGTCCTTCCTGAAATGAAACCAGATGCCAAGAAGTCCGATAAGAAAAGGAATTCCGTAGAAAGAGTTGTGAGCGTCGCCTGCAAAATGAAGGTTAAATGCTTTGCCAAAAATATTGCCGATTGTATTAAACGGGTAAATATTAGGTCCTGCGTCCTGATACCAGGATTCTCTTCCGCCGTAAGTCCAGACTATATATCTTGTCATCATGTGGTTCATCTGGTATCTCCAGAGGAAGTCGAGATCGGTGGAATAATTGCTGTACACGCCCTGCTGATTAGGCTCTGTGGCGAATCTTCTCTTAAACGTAGGCCAGTCGCCGTATTGCTCTCTGTTAAGGTAAGAAACCAATTCAGAAAAGCTTTTAGGATCGTTTTCGTTTAGTGGGGGAGCCTGTTTTGCCCTTATAATAATCATTGTGTAAGAAGAGTAACCAATTATTATAAGCATAACGCACATTGAAAGAACATGGATCATCGGTTTATTACGCTTTATTCCATAATAAACTCCATAACCAAGGGCGGCTAAAAGAACAACAATTAACACAAACGCTAAAGTAGTGCTATCGCCCGCTAATGCCCCAAGAACAACTGGAATTTTCTTTACGACTCCGTCATAAATTATAAACTTTGACGCTACTCCAATAATAATTGCGATATAAATTGAGTTTCTGTTAAAAAGTTTTTTCCAGAATACGCCCATTATTATTGCGCTGATGCCGATAAGTATCATTTTGAATTTTGAATCAAAATTCTGATACTCTTCCGGCGAAGGAGCGGTAGTTCCGGTTTCGCCATTCCACATTAACGCAGCCGCTATTAAAAGTATTGCCGCATGAGCTAAGAAGATATAACCCGTTTTTTTTGCGGCTTCTTCATCGTCTACATATTTACGGAATACAATTATCATTACAACAGGCGTGATAGCCAGAACGCCAAACATTCTTAGCGCGGTGGATACGCCAACTAAATATGCAATAATAAAAATGTACTTTGCGCTGTCTGGCTGATCGGCTTTTTCGTTCCAGAGGAGGCCGAAATAAATAATAGCCGTAAACACAAAAGTGTTGGTAGCGTATATTTCCGACTCCGTTCCATTGAACCAGAACGAGTGGCTGAATGAAAAAGCCAAAGCTCCAATTGCCGCGGGAAGATACGTTAATAACGAATCGAAAATATCTTTATATGAGCGCCCGTTATAATTCTCAATTATTTTTACTATTGATAAGTATAAAAACAAAGCAGAAAAAGCGCTGACTGTAACCGATAAAAGGTTAATTCTGAAAGCAATATTTTCCGCAATGGGGAGCATGGCAAAGATTCTGCCGATAAGGGTGTAAATAGGCGATCCAGGAGGATGAGGTATCTGAAGAGCGTTAGCCGCAGCTAAAACCTCGCCGCAATCCCAGAATGAAACCGAAGGCTGAAGCGTTTTATAAAAAACTATCCAGGTTATAATCGCTACTAAAAAACCGAATATTTTATTTAGCGTTTTTGTATTCATGTATTACCCGATATTGAAATTTGAGTGAATTAAAATTTTTGTTTCTTGAAAAATAAAAAATCTGAAAATAAAGCATAAAAGTTAAGCCTCAACGCTTTTAATTGCAAGTTCTTAACAGATACAAAGCAGTTTAATAATTTGCATTTAATTGCATGATTACTTTAGTTGTAAATAAGATTGAACATATATCGCCAAAACAGGAGGAGATTATTATGGCAAGAGTTTATTTATCCCAAAGTTATTCGTTCAAGAGCCGTTATCGTTAGAGAATTATTTTGTGAAAAAAGCCGATCTGATAGTAATAGGCACAGTGACAAGTATGACGTGTAAATGGGACAAAAACAAAAAAGATATATATGCCTATATTGCTATAAAATGTGATGATTGGCTAAAGGGGAAGAGACTAAATAAAATTACTATTAAAAGCTGGGGAGGGGAGATAGGCGATAAAGGAATTTCTGTATCTACTGCAATTGACAGCATAAAAGCGATAGTAGCAAAGAAAAAAGTGAAATCTGAATAAAGATAGGAATATCTATTTTTTCACATCCGGCGGCGGAAGGACGAAATCAATTGGTGCGTGAATTGTGGTAGCAGTCGCTTTATTGTTAAGTGTAGCAGGTTTCCATCTGGGAGAAGCTTTCATAATTCTAATAGCTTCTTCATCGCAGCCGGCGCCAATGCCTTTAACTACATCGATTTTTGAAATATTACCGCATGTATCTATTATGCAAGTTACAATAACTCTCCCAGTTACTTCGGCTCTTTTTGCAATTTCCGGATAGCGTATATTTGATTTTACAAACTTTAGAAATGCATCGTCTCCACCCGGGAATTCTGGCATAGTATAATTATAAGAAGATTTGTAATTGTATTTTGTACATCCCGTGGATGAATCAGCTTTAATTAGCATTTTTTTTTGTTGGGGTTGTTGTTTGCGCTGAACCTTCAGAATAAAACAAAATTAAGCCTGCTAAAACAACAAAACAAAAAGAAATATTAGAATTTTTAATTAAAATAACATTCTGTTTCATAAAATCCCGTCTCCCATGAAAATATGAAATTAATTTAACAAGTTATTTATTAAAATGCATAAGGGAAATTATTTTTCCTTATGTATTTTGAGTAAAATGTATTGCAAAACATAAATTAAAAAACTTGTTTACTGCTATTGTCAGGCTGAGTGTATGTCTAACTATTTGATCTTGTCGAATTCCTGTAGTTTGGCTTTGTGCGCTTTTTCTAAATCGTAATCGGCTTGCAGACCTAACCAGAATTTAGCGGAATTGCCAAAATATAAACTTAATCTTTAGGCGGTATAGGCAGTTATGCTTTAGTATTCTATGTGTTCGCGTTTGCGGAATGCCTATATCCTTTGAAAATCTGTATGCGGAAATATTTAAAGGTTTTAAAAATTCCTCCAATAATACTTCTCCCGGATGCATATTAAGTAATGTTTCCATAATTTGTCCATGCATTAATGGTCATTAGTAATTTTAACATTCTCAATTTTCTCCTTCCAACATTCTGAATTTCAACAGGAGGATTTTTTACTTTTATTCCGTTCCAAATTGATTCGGTATCTTTATCGCCAAACGAAAGAATCATATTTATGTTAATTGTTAATTGTTAATTACGCCAATGATAAGTATAGACTAGATTAATTCCAAAAGAAAAGTAATTGAAGTATTTAGGAGCGTCAAGTCGGCGTTTCCTGTTTAATAGCTCAAAAATATTAGGTAAATAGCCTTTAATGAATTCTTGTTGACTCTGTAAAAAAAATTTACTATGTTGGATATGCACAAATTAACTAAGGGGTTATATGCATCTCAATATCTACTATTTAGACAGAATATTCCAGCGATTTAGAATACTTCTGCTATTTTCATTAATTGTATCAGCGTCTCTTTATTCTCAAGTAATTATCAGAGAATCCATTAAAATAAATCCTGATATGCAAAAGAAGTCGCTTTCTAAAACTTTATCTGGAGATAAAGTTTTAGCTCTTTATTTTTTTTCTAATAATCATAATTATTGGAGCGTTTCTGTTACTGGACCTTGTAACGTTGCTGATTCAACTCGTTGGAATGGTTCAAGTTATGACTCAATAAAAATAGTAAATCCGCCTGCTGGAAATTATACGCTTTATTTTACTCAAAAATTTCCCAATGGAGGAAGAACTGCGATTACATTTGATTCCTATTATTCCGATGTAGAATATATTAGTAGCGGGGAGCTATTAGGCTCTGGCTGCATCATACAAGGCGATGAAGAGAGAGAAGAGGAGACACGTTCATGTAACTTAAGTAAATTAAGTTATGATAATGATTATGATATACAATATATAAATAGTATTTGTAGCGATAAAGTTGTAAATCGACCAACATTAGTAACGTTTAACAACGGAAATTGCGCTGATAGGAGGAATACAGCTGGCGGCACTTCGATATCCATTACTAAAGGCGCAGCCGACCTTGTATTTTGCGATGATCAAGGCGTTTCGTATGGTAGTGAAATAAGCAGTGAATTATACCAAACCGCCTACAAAATAAAATTAAATACTCCTTATTATGGATCGGCATACAACGCAATAATGACTTTTAACGTTAATGGTATTGTTAAGACAGCGGAAATTCCTGTGTATCCAGCTACAAAAGTATTTTGTTTGGGGACGGACGAACCGACTGCGATAAATTTAGTGCATGGTATGACTAAAGATTTGACTGTGAAATCTGTTAAGGATGGCGATTGTAATGAAGAGTTTCCAGATAGCTCAATAACATACACTCTTAATATAACTGAAGGCGCAAATTATGGACATCTAAAAGATTCGAAGAGCGGTAGGACTGGGACTAATTTGCAGAATGTCGAGCATTTTCAAGGCATCGCTAGCTTTCAATATATTGCAGACGGTGATATTCCCGTAAATGATGAAAAAATTCTTGTTAATGTTTCAGCAAATGATGTTAATATTCGTCCCTTTGACATCGAGATTTATTTACATCCAAATAATATAAATGTATCTTTTTCCCCTTCATCAATAAAGCCGAATGATACTTCGGATATTGTGTTGAAATATAGAGATTCTGTCGGCGTATGGAAAGATTTTCCTGAATATAATGTTTTTACTTTTAGTCTTGTACAGGGGCAGGAGTATGGCAGTCTTGAGTATAAGTTTAGAAATATGTTTTGGATTGGAGATCTTAAAAACTTAGAAGGAGCCTTACATGTAAAATTTGCAGCTGTTGCTAATATGACTGTTTCGTCTGCGAAAACTGATTTACTAGTCTCAACTTATAAAGATGGACAAACAATCTGGGGTTCTGGCTCTATCTCTATAGGTAGCAGCGGATGCGGTTCGGCGCCTAAATGTAACACGCCTCCTGAACTTCCCAAAGTTGGATTAAAAGAAAATAAAAACGGTTTTGACGGTTATGATGGATGCGGAGACAAATTAGATGCTGTTGGATACTTCCACCCAATTGATCTAAAAAAGAATTATCTTGCTGATTTTCAACTTGATGTTTGCTACAACGAGACAACAGATAACTGGCAGTTTAAAGTTGTGGGAGGTTCGCTTTATTTTAACGTAATTAAAGACATCTGCGATGATAATGTCAGGAGTCATCATATGATTACTATAACTGATACTGCTCAACTAAAGACTTTAGATTCCTTAGAAGCTTTTAAGGCTTATGACGATTTTAATTATCAAAAAACATATGGACATCATAGAGCAAATGGATATTTTTTATATAAAGCTAGTTTAGCTCATGAAGGAGTACATGAAAAAAAATACATCGCACTTTTAAATTCGTATTTTGATAATACATATAGTAGTAGATTTAAAACTATTAATATAAAATGTGATGATAATGTAAATGATATTATTAAAGCGCAAAAAGTTTGTAAAGACTCGTATATATCAATAATGGATGAATATAAAGATGTGTTACAAACTCAATGGTCAATAATAGAGGGGCAAATAGGTTCTGAAACAAGAGATGAATTTGAAATAGCTACGCAAAAAAGCGAAGAAGTGCAGAATACAATTGGTGAATATACTAAATATTTAGAAAATTTATATCCATCATTAAAGAGTAAACAGAGATAGAATATTTCTTAAAGGCTAAAACCATGAAAAAAATTACATTATTTAAAGTAATACTAATAAGTATATCGTTTGTATTTACCTGCTATTCACAGGCGTTAACTCAGGAAGAAAAAAAAGATATTATTACTTCGCTTGACAGCTCATCTTATGTTGTCAGGTGGTCAGCTATTAATACAATAAAAGATTCTCTAATTATTGAAGCTCTTCCCAAAGTTGAGCAACTGATTTGGCGGCAGGAACACAATTTGCAGCTGAATTTTTTGGAAGCGCTAACGGCATTAGGTTCTGCTAAAGCAAAAGAATATGCGTTAGCTTATATTGATTCTATTGATCATTATAGAGATTTGAGAGATTCTTTAGAAAACAAAGCAAGAGCGGCAGGTTGTTTATTTAAATTAAATGATTATTCTCAGGTTAAGTGCGTATTTGACTTAATTGATCGCAGAGATTTTAGCAGTCAAATAGTTTCTATTAATTTGCTGCCTGAAATAATAAAAAATGCGCCGCAGTATAGCGAAAAGGCGAAAACAGAACTTGAAACAATGGCTTTATCCGCTAAATTAAATTTTTGCAGAACCAGGGCGATTTTTTATCTAAATAAGATCTATGGCGAAGGTGTTCTGCCAATAATGATTAAGGCGTTTAAGGAGGATCCAGATGTAAGTAATAGATCCTTTCTTTTAGAATATTACTTAATGAAGTATAAAAGCCAAGAAATAAATACTTTATTAAAAGAACGGTTGTACGCGGATTCTTCTTTGTATGTAAAAAGTAGTATTGTAGATGTACTATTAGATTCTCTCGGTTCGCCAGAGGATTATAACGCTGTAATAAACTATAATTTGCAGAATACAGATGTGGAGAGTAGAAATCATATTAATTTTTTAATAAGAAATTATAGTCCAATTAAACCAGACAGTTCCGTTTTAGTAGATAAGATGATAGACAACCTTTCTTCAATGTTAAGCTCAGCAAAACAATCAAACTGGATTGGAGACGAACAGTTTGTTAGTTCATTAAACAATAAACTAAGCAATGCAAAAGATCGTTTATCGGCAAAGGATTCTCTTACTGCGGCAAAAAATATTACTGATTTTCAAAATACTGTAACTGCAGTATGTTATGATTCATTAAATCCAGACACTAAATTTGTAAAACCAGAAGCATTGGCATATCTATATTATTATTCAGATTATATAATGGATAAGCTGCCAGCAATTCCGTTGTACTATATAAAATTATGCGATAGTAAAAGAAGTTTATTAAAAGAAGGCAAAGTACAGTATTATGAAAATGGGTGGCAAGACGCAGTAGATAAAAAGAACGGCTATTTTTATTTTACTACTATGTTAAAGAAACTAGCCTTGCGGATAACTTATGCTTCCGGCACACAAACTCTATCAGACGTAACGCCTAAAGACACAATGGTTTTTAGTACAAAAAACGTTCAAATTAAACTACAGGATAGCAAAGGCGCGGCAATAGATACCGGCTATGTGAAGTATTACTCAAACGGCTGGCAGAACTTTGGTCAGACAACTAACGGTATAGCCGAAAAAGAACTGCTGCCTATCAGTTATACGTTTAGAATGACTTATGCATCTGGCAGCGTAGATAAATTACAGAAAATTGATTCAAGCAATATAGTTTTATTCCAAACGGCAAATACTCAGGTTAAACTACAGGATAGCAAAGGCGCGGCAATAGATACAGGCTATGTGAAGTATTACTCAAACGGCTGGCAGAACTTTGGCCAGACAACTAACGGCATAGCCGAAAAAGAACTGCTGCCTATCAGTTATACGTTTAGGATGGCTTATGCGTATGGAAGCGTGGACAAGTTGCAGAAAATTGATTCAAGCAATGTGGTTCTATTCCAAACGGCTAATACTCAGGTAAAACTACAGAACAGCAAAGGTAACTTGATAGATGCGGGCTATATAAAGTATTACTCAAATGGCTGGCAGAACTTTGGTCAGACAACTAACGGCATAGCCGAAAAAGAATTACTGCCTATCAGTTATACGTTTAGAATGACTTATGCGTATGGAAGCGCTGATAAGTTACAAAAAATTGATTCGAGCAATGTAGTTTTATTCCAAACGGCAAATACTCAGGTTAAACTACAGGATAGCAAAGGCGCGGCAATAGATACCGGCTATGTGAAGTATTACTCAAACGGCTGGCAGAACTTTGGTCAGACAACTAACGGCATAGCCGAAAAAGAATTACTGCCTATCAGTTATACGTTTAGAA
>DBTY01000056.1 GCA_002307295.1 Ignavibacteriales bacterium UBA1304 | reverse complement strand
ACGCAAGCGCGGTAATATTATATGACAAGGGCGAATCTTTTATTGACGATAATATGGATATAGATTTCAAAAGACATTTAAGGGTTAAAATATTAAATACTAAAGGGTATGAATGGGGCTCGCATACAGTTGATTTGTATACTGGCTCATATATAGAGAGAATTGTAAATATTGAAGCTGCGACGTATTGGATAGAAAATAACGGTCAAATAAAATCAAGCTCGTTAAATTCAAAAGATATTTTCATGGAAAAAACGTCGGATAACATAACGCGCTGTAAATTTACATTACCCGCTTTAAAACCTGGATGCGTTATTGAAATAAGATATAATGTTATTTCTCCTGAAATGATTAACGTCAGAGGCTGGACGTTTCAGCATAGCGAGCCAGTCGTATGGAGCGAATATGTGCTGCGTTCTCCTAAGTCGATTGCTTTTTCCTGGGTAACGCAAGGATATGAGCAATTTAAAATTCAGGATGAACAAGACGCCACTCAAGTTTTTTCGGGAACTGCCGCTTCATATTTTAGTTCAAGCGTCGTAAAATGCAATCAATATAGATGGGTACTTGCAAATGCCCCGGCAATGAGGGAAGAACCTTATATAACAACTATTGAAGACTATAGAAATAAGGTCGATGTTCAGTTGATGGGTTATGCTTATAATGGCATTATTAAAAAATTTCTTAATAATTGGGACAAATTTATTAGCGATTTGCTGGATAGTAAATATTTCGGAAATAAAATTGAGGAAACGAGCAAAGCAAAAAAAATAGTTAACTCAATTATTACTAATCTTTCAAGCCGCGAAGAAAAAATGCAAGCTATCTACAACTGGGTTTCTAATTCAATAGTTTGGGATGGAAAGAAGATATCTGATGCAAATCAGGATATAGATGACGTAATAGACTCTAAAAAAGGAAACAGCGCGGAGATTACATTTCTTTTTCTATCAATGCTGAAGTGCGCGGGGATTAATGGCGACCCAGTTATATTAAGCACTCGAGATAATGGAAGGGTACAGTCTCTTTATCCTATCATATCGCAATTTGATTATGTAATTGCGCGCGTAAAATTAGATTCAGTTTTGTATTTTATTGACGCTACTGATCCATTGCGTCCCATTGATCTTTTACCGACTAAGGTTTTGAACGTTAAAGGGCTTGTAATACAAAAAGGTTCAGTCGAATGGGTTACGCTGACTTCTAATAAAAAAAGTCATAACGTAGCAATAGCTAATATTGAACTAAAACAAGACGGATCTTTTAACGGGAATATTGAAGATTTTTATAAAGACTACGGCGCTTTAAATAGTAGACGAAAAATAAAGGGAAAAAGCGGAATTGAATTTGCCAAAGAGTCGTTTGACGCAAATAAAACAGGAATATCGGTCGATTCTGTTTCAGTTTTAGGAAGAGATACCATCAACATTCCCTTTAGCATTAAAACATTTGTTTCTTCTTCTAATTATGGACAATGTAATAACGACATTATTTATCTTAATCCGCAACTAATTAATCGAATATGGGAGAACCCTTTCAAAACTCAAAACAGAAAATTTCCAGTAGATTTTTCTTATGGCAGGAGTATGGAAACAATTATCAACATTACGCTTCCTGATAGCTTTGAAGTAAAAGAACAACTTGAAAATCGAAATCTTTCTATTTGCGCCAATGAACTTAATTATTTCCGCTATTTTTCTGTAGTGGATAATAGAGTTCAGCTCCGTACAAAAATGGAAATTAAGAAATCAATAATATCGCCGGAGTTCTATTCGCAACTTCGGGAGTTTTACGAAAAAATTGTAGCTTGCGGACAGGAGCAAATTGTGTTATCTCGGATTAAAAAAGCGCCTGAGGCGGCGATTGAACAAAATAGCAAAACTGATCCTGCATCTGTGCCAGAGGCAAATACAGAGCCGGTAAAACAAAAAAAAGGAAAGAAATAATAAATGAAAAAAACGAAGATAATTTATTCAGCAATACTTTTTGTAATTATTTCTTTCCCTTTTTTAATGGGATCAGGCGGCGCAGGACCTGAGTATAAATGTTCAAAAATACCCGCTTCTCTTTTGAAAGACGCAAAGTCTGTTTTAAGAAATGACGATGTACGATTTGAAGTAGTTAGTAAAAAGAAAGCAATTGAAACTATAAAATATGCAATAACAATTTTCAGTAAAGAAGAAAGAGACAAGGGAAATCTTGTGCTGTATTATAACGATCTTATTAAGATTAAGGACTTAGAAGGCGTGATATATGACGCAAATGGAGTTAAAGTTCGGGAAATGGAAAGCGATGAAGTTAAAGATTACAGCGCTTCCGGCGAATACGAATTATATTCTGATGCGCGCGTAAAAACTGTGGGTCTTTATTATGATAGTTACCCATATACAGTAGAGTATAAATATTCTGTATATTACAAAGGTTATATTGATTGGCCGGAATGGGTTACGCAGTCTTCGCTTGAACCGGTTGAGCATACAAGCTTTGAAGTATTAATTGATAAAGAAAAAGATCTGCGCTATTGGAAGAATAGCGATTCGTTAAAACCGGATATCTCAATTGTAGATGGTCAGAAAAAATATTACTGGCATGCAGATAACTTGCCAAAGCTTTCTAAGGACGTTGTAGGCGAGGAAGAAGAAGACTACGCGGGAGTTGTAAAAATTGCTCCTGACGAATATGAAATAGCAGGCGCTGAAGGGAAAATGTCTTCATGGAAAGAGTTTGGCAGCTGGTATTATAATCTGTGCAAAGGAAAAGATAAGTTGCCTGAAGAAGCTAAAAAAGAAATTGCCGCTCTAATAAAAACAGATGACGATACTGTCGCTAAGATTAAAAAACTGTATGAGTACATGCAAAAGAGAACTCACTATGTCAGCGTTCAGCTTGGCATTGGAGGTTGGATGCCGTTTGATGCAACTTATGTTCATGAAAGAGGCTATGGCGATTGCAAAGCTCTTGCAAACTATATGCAGGCTATTTTAAAGGAAGCTGGGATAGCTTCATATCAAACTCTTATAAATAGCGGAACTCACGCTAAACCCATTACTCTTGAGCTGCCTGCAAATCAGTTCGATCATGTGATATTATGCGTTCCGGTTAAAACTGATACTTTGTGGCTTGAATGTACCAGCCAAACCATACCTATGGGATTAATACATTCCAGCATTATTAACCGCTACGCTTTACTTGTTTCGGAAGAAGGAGGCAAAATTGTTCATACTCCGCCAACATGTCCAAACGATAACCTGCAAATACGAAAATCGACTGTAAATATTGAGTCTAACGGAAATGCGATGGCTAATTCTGCTACAAATTGGAAAGGAATTCCACAGGATTATTTTATAGAGATGTATCATGATTCCTCGCCAGAAGAAAGAGAAAAATGGGCATTAAATGAAATTGACATTCCTAATATTAATTTAAAAAATTTAGAGTTTTCCGGAGTTGATTCTGCAAAAGGAGACGTTCAGTTATATGCAAAAATAGAACTGCACAAGTATGCCTCGTTATCTGGCGAGAGATTATTTTTCTTACCGAACCTAATGGAAAAAAGGAAGTATGCTCCTCCTACTGTAAAAAAACGGCTTTCTCCCGTTAGGCTATCATATCCGTATCACGATGTTGATACGGTAGTATTTTCTGTGCCTGAAGATTTTACAGTTGAGGCTATTCCTCCAGAAGCTGATTATAAATCTTCTTTTGGAAAATTCCACTCAAAATCGGCGTATGAAAATAACAAGCTAATCTTTACTCGATCGCTTGAAATATTTAATTGCACAATACCAGCGTCTGAATATACTGAATATCAAAATTTCTTTACTTCTATTGTTAAAGCCGATAAAGCGCAGGTTGTTTTAATAAAAAAGAAGCAGCCTTGATATAAAAACAGAATTCGTAAATAAGTAATTTTACCTCTATAAACATTTCTTCCAAGTAATATTGACTGGCGACTTAAAAATTCTTTTATAAGTCGCCGGTTACATAAAAACAAAATTGATCCATAAATAAAATTTAAATACTTGCTTTAATATTTATTAATAAGTATTTTTTCCACGGGCAAAGAATACATACTCATCTCCAGCGTATAGAAAGCTATTGAGGGCGGCTAAATAACAATCAGTTCATATTAATTTCAATTAGCCAAGGCGCGTAATTTATTTGATTTTGCGTATCGTACGGCAGCATTATATAACTATTACTTCGGATTAAGAATAATAACGTTAAATATAAAGGAAATAGAAAATGAAACTGAAAAGCTTTAGCGATTGGTCTATCTCTCTTAAAGTAATATCAATAATTGTTATTTCAATTGTGCCGATTTTATTGATATTTACTCTCTATATATTCCCTTCATTTGAAGAAAAAAGCTACGATAACAAAAAAGAAACACTTCGTAACGAAGTAGAAACTGCATATAGCATTCTGAAATATTATAACGATTTAGCCGCGGGAGGCAAATACGATTTAGCTGAAGCGCAAAGAATCGCAGTTGACGAAATTAATAAAATGAGGTATGCTGGGAAGGAATACTTTTTTGCTTACGACTTTGATGGGTTCACGAAAGCTTCTGGGCAAGACGCCGGCTTAATTGGGAAAAACAGATTAAATGTTGAGGACAAAAAAGGGAACAAGTTCATAAAAGAAATGGTCGCCATATGCCAGCAAAAAGGGGACGGATATGTTACTTATTATTATCCTAAAATTGGGAAGAGCGTTCCTTCGCCTAAAATGTCTTACGTAAAAAGTTTCGCTCCCTGGGGCTGGTTTATTGGGACTGGTCTGTATATAGATAATGTCGAAGTGGAAATGTATCAATTCAAATTGCAGGCATATATCCCTATGCTGCTGATAATCATTATCACTTTTATAATTGGATATTTTGTCGCGAAAAAAATCACAAGACCTATAGTAAAGCTTGAAAAATCTTTGCAAAAAATCTCAACAGGCGACGTTAATCTGCAATTTAGCGATAACATTTCAGACGACGAAATTGGCAGATTAGAAAAAACATTTATCCATCTTGTAGAAATTATTAAAGTGCAGGCCGCTACAAGCAATAGCATTGCCGAAGGCGATTTAAATATAGAAATAACGCCAAAATCAAAAAAAGACGCGCTTGCATATAGCATGATAAAACTTGTTACAAATCTGAAAGGGATGATTGCAGAGATTAAAGAATTAACAGCCTCTGCAGAAAAAGGAAAACTATCCGTTCGCGGTTCCGCTGATAAATTTAACGGAGCATTTAAAGAAATAATTGTTGGAATTAACGGCACATTAGACGCGGTTGTTACGCCTCTGAACTTTGCGGCAAACTGTATAGATAGAATCAGCGAAGGAGACATTCCTGATAAAATAACTGAAACTTATTATGGCGACTTCAATGAAATTAAAAACAACCTGAATAAATGTATAGATGCCGTTAACCTTTTAGTCGCAGATACGCATAGCCTTTCACAAGGCGCAGTTAAAGGAAATTTGAGCGTTAGAGCGGACGCTGATAAACATCAGGGCGATTTCAAAAAAATTGTGGAGGGAATTAACGATACTCTTGACGCCGTAATCGGTCCTTTAAACATGGCGGCTAATTATATGGATAGAATTAGCAAGGGCGATATTCCTGAAAAAATTACAGAAAGTTATAATGGCGATTTTAATGAAATAAAAAATAATTTGAATACATGCATAGACGCTGTAAATCTTTTAATAGCTGATACAAAGGCTCTTGCCGATGGAGCAATTGACGGCAATTTATCTGTAAGAGCAAATTCCAAAAAACATGGAGGGGATTTTGGTAAAATTATTGAAGGCATGAACAAAACATTAGACGCAGTTATAACGCCTTTAAACGTTGCCGCAAGCTATTTCGATAGAATCAGCAAAGGCGATATTCCGCAAAAGCTAAATGAAAACTATAAAGGCGATTTTAATAAAATTAAAAATAACTTAAATACTTGTATAGACGCTATTAATTTATTGGTCTCCGAAACGCATGGCTTATCAGTTACGGCGCTGGAAGGTAAATTATCTGCAAGAGCCGATGAGAAAAAACACAGCGGCGATTTCAGGAAAATAGTTGAAGGCGTTAACAAAACTCTAGATGCGCTTATTACGCCGCTTAACATGACTGCCGATTATGTTACAAGAATAAGCCATGGCGATATACCTCCGAAGATCACCGATAATTATAACGGCGATTTTAACGCAATTAAAAATAATCTAAACCAGTGTATTGATTCAATTAACAGACTTATTGAAAATTCCAGAATGCTTTCAGATTCTTCAGTTAGAGGAAATCTATCAGCAAGAGCGGACGTTTCAAAATTTGAAGGCGATTTCAGAAAAATTATGGAAGGCGTAAACGCTACGTTAGACGCTGTTATTGGCCCTCTAAATATGGCCGCTAATTATGTGGATAGAATAAGTAAAGGAGATATTCCTCCAAAAATTACGGATAGTTATAATGGCGATTTTAACTCAATTAAAAACAATCTGAATACTTGTATTGACGCAATTAATCTGCTGATAACAGATACAAAAATGCTTGCGGTTTCTACTGTAGAAGGCAGAACAAATGTTAGAGCAGAACTTGATAAACACAAAGGAGATTTTAAATTAATTATTTCAGGCATCAACCAGGCTCTTGACGCAATACTAATGCCAATGAAGGAAGGTGTAGCCGCTCTTGGCAAAATGGCGGAAGGCGATATGACTGTCAGAATTGAAAGCGATTATCTAGGCGATCATCAGTTGATTAAGAATAGTATTAACACTGTTGCAGAATCTTTATGTAAAGCTCTGGGAGACGTTAATGAGGCCATTGAGGCGACGGCTAGCGCAAGCAGCGAAATATCTTCAAGCACTGAAGAAATGGCCGCAGGCGCGCATGACCAAACAATACAGGCGACCGAAGTTGCAAGCGGCGTAGAAGAAATGACGAAGACAATTTTGGATAATACAAAGAACACGTCGTTTGCTTCTGAAACTGCAAAAGACGCAGGCTCCAAAGCAAAAGAAGGAGGGCTGGTTGTAAAAGAAACTATTGAAGGAATGAACAGAATTTCCGACGTAGTTAAAACTTCTGCGGCTACGGTTGTAGAACTTGGGAAAAGCAGCGACCAAATTGGCGAGATTGTTCAGGTGATTGACGATATTGCAGATCAGACTAATCTGTTGGCGCTTAACGCTGCAATAGAGGCTGCGCGAGCCGGAGAACAGGGCAGAGGTTTTGCCGTCGTTGCAGACGAAGTGAGGAAATTGGCTGAGAGAACGACTAAGGCTACAAAGGAAATTGCCGGAATGATAAAACAAATTCAAAAGGATACTACTGAAGCGGTACATTCAATGCAGAAGGGAACTAAAGAAGTTGAAAATGGAAAAGCCTTAGCTAATAAAGCAGGCGGTTCGCTTGAAGAAATTATAATTGGCGCAGAAAAAGTCGTTGATATTATTACTCAGGTTGCTGCCGCGAGCGAGGAGCAATCCGCTTCTTCTGAAGTTATCAGCAGAAATATTGAAGCGATTACAAACGTTACGCGGGAAAGCGCTACCGGCATACAGCAGATTGCAAAAGCCGCCGAAGACTTAAACAGGCTTACTTTGAATCTGGAAAACCTGATTGGCAGATTTAAAATTTCTGAAAATGGACATGGGCAAAGAAGATTGAGCAGAGGGAAAGATATGTTAGAACTCGAGGCTTAATAAATATTTTAATTAAGTTATACTTAAAACTAAAATCGTCATCCTTCAGTTTTGATTAGGATGACGATTTTTTTTAAAAAAGGCGGGACCTTATTTTTTATGGAATACTAACCCAATCCATTCATGTAGCTGAATCTTTTCGACTAATGTTAAACCAAAGCCGCAGTATTTAGCCGCTATGTCTTTTTCGTCGTCTACTAACAATCCTGAAAGAATAAGATAGCCTCCGCTTAACAAATGATTGTTCAGCTCCTCTGAAATTTCGAGTAAAACATTTTTTTGAATATTTGCCAAAACTAAATTAAAATTCTTTTCTTCAATCTGATGGACTTCGGCTAAGCGAAATTCAGCTTTATCGTGACATGAATTCAGCTCAATATTTTCGAGCGCATTTTCGTAACACCATTCGTCGTTATCAATTCCTAATGCAAACTCAGCTCCAAGCAGAGTTGAAGCTATTGCAAGCACGCCTGTGCCGCAGCCGACGTCAAGTACGCGGATTTCAGGTTTTACATATTTTTCTAAAAGTTGTAAAACTATTCTCGTAGTTTCATGCTCGCCAGTTCCGAATGACATTTTAGGGTCGATAGTAATAACTATCTGTCCTTCTTTTTGTTTGTATTCTCTGAAAGTCGGTTTAATAACTATTTTATCAGAAACTTCAATAACGTTTATCTGTTTTTCCCATTCCTCGTTCCAGTTCTTATCTTCAAAAGTGTGTTCGGTAACAGAAAAAGCGCTAATCATTTTTTGTTCAAGCAGCTTGCCAAGTTTTTGTTCCAATAATTGCTTAGTTACAGAATTGTCGTCATTAGCATAGACCCGCAGAAAATTAGCTTCTTCAACTATTCCATTGGTCTCTAAATCCCATAATAATCCGCTGACGATCTCTGGTAAAAAAGGGTCTGTAGTTACAGTATATTCTCTGAAATATTTCAATGTTTAATTCCGTTATTAATTAATAGTTAATGAATAAATCATTTTTGTAAGAACTGCTCCAACCTGCTGCAAAGTTTCTTTGCCAATATTTGACATATCGTCTTTTTGAGTATGCCAGTATTTTCTTCTTTCAACAGAAGTATTTGCGCCAACTAAATCGGCGTCTATAATATCAATTGTAAAAAGTCCAGCCTGGTTAAGAGGTATATGGTCGTCATAAATTGAATGGCCGGCAGCTCCGCTAAAAGTAGTAGCCTTCATTTTATCCGCAATGCCCCAAATCATATTTACAACGTCTGGAGCGGTTTGCACAGAGTTGCCTTCTTTTTCAAAAACTGCTTCTTTATCTCCAACAAGATCAAGCAAAACCCCAAACACAGGTTTGTATGTAGAAGGAACATTTGCCGCAAAATATTTAGCGCCAAGGCAGTAATTTGTTAAATCGCTTTCTTTGCCGTAATCTTCGCCGTCTACAAGAACTAAATCGATTCCATAATCAATTTTATTTTGCTTTAGTATTCTTGCAAGCTCAAGAATTATTCCGCAGCCGCTGGCTCCGTCGTTCGCTCCGGGAATTGGCAGAAGTTTATTCTTTTCGATTTTATCCTGATCGGAGCGCGGACGGCAATCCCAGTGCGCGCAGATAAAAATTCTCTTTTCCGATTTTGGATTGAATTTTGCTATTATGTTTGTAAGCTCAAGTTTTTCGTTTTCGTAGCCAGTGTAAGTAAAATTTTGCAATTCAACTTCGTCTGCATATTTACGCAATTCGGATTCAAGGAATTCTTTTCCTTTTTTATGTCCCTCGGAACCGGGATCGCGCGGACCAAAAGAGACCTGTTTGTCGACCATTGCATACGCGTTTTGCGCGTCAAACTGAGGCGTGCTTTTATTTTCATTTAAAGAATAAACAAGCGCTGATTCCACCTTATTCTCCTTTTGGCATGACGATAGTATAAACGTCATTGCGATTAAAATAAACAGAGCAATTATTTTTTTCATTCTTTTGTCTTAAGTTATGTTTTAAAATATTATTCGGCTTCGGCTAACAGTTTGCAAATCTCGTCTTCAAACCGTGAAGCGTTACGCTTGCCGCCTACGTAGTTTTGTATAATTATAGAAAATACTAAAGGATGATTGTTCTTTGTTGTAACGTAACCGGAAAGAGCGCTTATGCCTGATAAGGTGCCTGTTTTAGCGTGCACATTATTTGCGGCCGCAGTATTTTTCATACGCGAACTCAAACTTCCGTCAACTCCGGCAATTGGGAACGAGTTATATAAAACTTTATAAAGCTCAGGTTTGTTTTTATAAATAAATTTTAATACTCCTGCTAGCATTTCTGCCGAAACGTCGTTATACTGCGAAAGTCCTGAACCGTCTACAAGATTATAATCGGAAGGATGCAGGCCGCTTAAGGCAATAAGACTATCGACCATTAAAATTCCTTTATCGGCTGTAGCGGGCTTGCCAAAAGTTTTTAATGCAATAGCGCGCAGCGTCATTTCAGCGGAAAGGTTATCGCTTGTCTTATTTAAGTTAACTATAACTTCGCCAAATTTCCTTTTTTCGGAAGCTGCAAGAGTTGCATCTGCCGGGACGTCTTTAAGCGCTAAAGAATCGCCGATGCTGATATTCTGTTTTGCTAATTCTTCTTTTAATAATGTGAGAAAATAAAAAGGGGATTTGCATACGTTAAACTCTTCAGTAACGCCTTTTGATTTTGGAGAAATAAAACCGTCGATAAGTATATCGTTAGTTTTGTTCATCCAGTCTCTTGTAATTGAAAGCTTAGTAGAGTCTTTCCCGTAAGTTGCGCTTTTATTTATTACGTTAAAAAAAGAAGATTGCGGGGATAGAGTAACTTTAGTATTGCCGTCTGTAAGAGGAGAAACTTTTACTACGATAGTGTTGCTGTTTATATTCAACGGAGTCATATATGGAAGGTCTGTTGAAGGGTCGTCGTCCCACATCCAGCCGCTGCCCCAGTACAAAGCGTCCATTGCAGAAACGTCTCCGTAAATAGATCCGGTAATTTTATTTATACCGAGTTCTTTAATTTTAGTTACAAGCGCGCTTAAATCTTTTGATGTAAAATCAGGATCGCATCCGCCCTGAACATACAGGTCGCCATTAAGAACAGAGTTTTCAATAGATCCGGTATAAAAAACTTTAGTTTCAAAATCATAATCTGGACCAAGAAAATATAACGCTGTGGCTGTTGTAAGCAGCTTCATGTTTGAAGCCGGATGAAGCAGAAGTTTCTTATTCCATTCATACAGCGATTTTTCTTCCTTTAAATCATATATATCTACTGCAATAGAAGATTTTTTGAAGAATTCATTATGAACAATCTTATCAAGCTTTGATTTGAGTTCAGCCGAATTGATCTGAGGTAAAGCGCAAACCTGACAAAACAAAAACAATCCGAATAGTAATATTTTTTTCATGGCGTTATATCTTTGTTGTTTAAAATGTTTAATTGAAGTTTAGAAATATTCTCTTATTCTGAAATCTACTCCTATATTTTCTTCTACAAATTTCTTTGCTTTTTCGCTGTCGATGTCGCTCATGCCAACAATTGACATAACAACTTTTTCGGCGTAGTTTTTTGCTTCTTTTGCAAAGCTAATCATTTCCTCGTGTAGACTTGCGTCAACTCTCATTAACCTTGCGTATTCCTGCGGATCAACAGAATTAAGGCTGATTGACACAGTGTCAATTAGTCCCTTAAGCTCAGGAGCTATGTTTCTTTTATTTATAACATTTCCGTGGCCGTCGGTATTTATTCTGGTTTTCCCGCCGTTTTCTTTTACATATTTGGCAACTTGCTTAACAAATTCCCAGCGGACGGTCGGTTCGCCGTAACCGCAAAAAACAATTTCGCTGTATTTTTTAGGATCGCCTATTTCTTTAATATAAACTTCCGCTTCCGGTTCTTCTTTTTTAGACATTTTCAGGTTATAGCCGCTTATAACGCTTTCGCCTTTTCTATCGCAAAAAATACAATCGGAATCGCAGCGGTTTGTAACGTTAACATAAAGAGCCGAGCCTATCTGGTAAGTATATTTTACGGCAGGTTTTTCGCCAATGCCAAAAAACTTATATGCGTTATAAGAAGTAGTTCTTGCAACATCTTCAACTCTTAAGTGATGAATTTCTGCAATTTTTTCGGCGGTATATTTTATAAAAGCCGGTTCGTTTCTTTTGCCGCGCAAAGGGAACGGGGTCATGTAAGGCGAATCCGTTTCAAGAAGCAAATTATCAATTTGAACCCGTGATAAAACTTTTATAAGATTATCTGTCTTTTTAAAAGTTATGTTTCCGGTAAAGGAAATGAAATGCCTTAGTTCAATTAGTTCTCTTGCGTTTTCAAGCGTACTGCTAAAGCAGTGCAGCTGGGCTCTTAATCCTTTAGGGGAGTATTCTCGGATGACATTCATAACGTCTTCGCTTGCGTCGCGGTCGTGTATAATTACAGGCTTATTAAGTTTTATAGCAAGCTCAATCTGTTTTCTGAACGCTTCCATCTGCTTTTCTTTTGGCGAAGAATCGTAATAATAATCGAGACCAATTTCGCCAATGGCTACAATTTTTTTATTTGCCGCAAGTTTTCCCAGTTCGTCAATAAATTTATCGTTCCAGTCTTTTGAGTCCTGCGGATGAACTCCTACTGCTCCGTAAATAAAATCATATTTCTTTGTTAAAGCTACAACCTGTCTGGAAGATTCCATATCGGTAGCCGGAATAAGTATAAAATCAACTTTGCTTTCTTTAGCGCGCTCTAAAACCGCGTCTAAATCTTCGTCATATTCTTTGCTAAATAAATGGCAATGCGTATCTATAAACATTTTCTGTCTCTTTGGTTCAACTATTAAACAACTTCGCCGATAACGTACGATTTTTCATTTAGGGAAGCCGCAACGCGTTGAACATTTTCAACGTCGTTTTTATCTACAACTGCAATTAGTCCAATCCCTAAGTTAAAGGCTAATCTCATTTCTTCATCCGCAACGTTTCCAGTTTTTTTGATAAGCTCAAAAATTGGAAGCGCGTCCCATGAATTCCAGTTAATACTTAGCTTAAGTCCTTCCGGAATAATTCTGTTCGTGTTCCCGACTATTCCTCCGCCTGTTATGTGCGAAAAACCTTTTACCGGGATAATTTCTTTTAATCTGGTAATCAGTTTAAGATAGGACTTATGCACTTTTAACAACTCGTCGCCTATTGAGTTTTTTAATCCTTCAGGTTTATCTGTCACTTTAAATTTATCAAGTAAGATTTTTCTTGCTAACGAGTAACCGTTTGTATGCAGACCGGTAGAAGCAAAACCGACAAGAACATTCCCTTTAGTAATTGTTTTGCCGTTGATAACGCCCGATTTTTCTACAATACCGACTATTGTGCCGGACATATCGTATTCATTTTCGTCATATAATCCTGGCATTTCAGCCGTTTCGCCGCCAATAAGCGCGCATCCGTTTTCTTTACACGCAATAGAAAACCCTTCAATAATCTTTTCAGCTTTTTCGGGGACTAACTTGCCAAACGCTAAATAATCTAAAAAATAAATAGGTTTTGCGCCGCAAACGGCAATATCGTTTACGCAGTGGTTTACGAGATCCTGCCCAACGGTGTTGTGCTTATTCATTGCAAAGGCAATTTTAAGCTTAGTGCCAACTCCGTCTACGCTTGAGACCAAAACCGGGTTTTTATACTCTGCAAGGTCCAGCTCATAAAATCCGCCGAACATGCCGATATCCGAAATCACATTTTTATTGAATGTTTGTTTAGCTAATCCTTTTATTCTTTTTACAGTTTCATTTCCCGCTTCAATATCTACTCCCGCCGCTTTATATGTATTCTCCAAATTGTGCTCCAACAATAAAAAAGTTTAAATAAATTATTTAAAGGCAACCTAAATTTACGATTAAGTCTATTCTTAAACAATCCGGAAAATATTAAAGCTTTACCCATTTATTAATCTCTACCGATTCAATATGACTACTTTAGTAAAATAACCTCTCTGGATTAAATTAATAACTGCGGCTGCCTTAAAAACCGGCTGGCCGCAACCGCATTTAGGGATAAACCCGGTTTGTCCTGGAATTATAAAAGTTAATTGTACGATGCGGTTGGAAATGTTTCGCTTTATTTTGTATATTACAGCGGTCTTGGGCGGAGCGTTGTGCAAACTACTCACAATAGTAAAGGAGACACTATTAAACAGAGCGTAAATAATTATTCTGAAGCGGTTAGTAATAACTACGCGTTTTTCAGCAGGTATGATTATGATAATACTGGAAGGATGTCTCAGGTCAGTACTTCTCTTGCCGACAATAAATCTGCGGTAAGTATTAACCAATTATGCCGTAATTATAATTTTTCTCAAGCAATTAAAGGGATAAAACGAATAATTTGAAATATATTAGTTTGTTTTTATTATTACTGTTCTCTACATGTTCTGAAAAGAAGGCTAAAGAAATCAATAGCAATGGGGATGGCGCGGGACGATATGAAAAAGAAGCGCAATATAATTTAATACAAAATTTTATGGAGAAAAAATAATGCTATTATCCATTAATAAAACAAAAATAATCTTGTTGATCTTATTTGCGTTTGTAAACATAAACGCTCAAACCAATCAAAAAGAAAATAAAAAAAAATCGAGCGATACGACAAAGCCATTCCAACTACCGCCAAGTGTTCAGAAGCCAGATTTACAAATGACAAGTATTGTCGCGAGTTATCCCAAAGCAGCGTTTGACGAAAAAATTTATGAAGGGAAGGTAATATTAGAAGGCCGTATTTCAAAAGAAGGAACAATTGACGACATAAAAATATACCAAACTTCAAATAAAATCTTTAACGATGCTGCCGTAGATTATGTTAAGCGATTAAGATTTGATCCTAAAACGATTGAAATTACGCTTCTACGCTTTAAGGTATCATTTAAATTGAAATAGTTATTATTCGGAAAATTATATATGAAAAAGTTAATATTTATTATCCCTTTGATTGTCTTTGGGTTTTATGTTCAAGTTTATTCGCAGGAACTAAAAAGTATAGATATAATGCAAAGCAAAAACGAAGATACGGTTTGTTGTCAAGGTATTATCACTGGGGTGTATTCGTGTCCAATCTATCCGTTAAAAGCGGCGCAAATGAATATTTATGAAGGAGAAATTTTTCTTAAATTTCACTTAAAATACCGCGAACCCATAGATATAGAAATAATCTCTTCGACAAATAAAATATTTGACGATTATGCGATAGCTTATATTAAGGATTGTAATTTCCGGCCTTATAAAGGAGATAGCGTATATTATACAATACCGATAATATATAGAATGAAATAAAAAAATCCTTTTGTGGGAGTTCAGTATAAAACCAGAGTATAAAGAAATTGTATTCCTTTTTTTTATATTCGGATTTGAAGAAGAGATAGTAAAAATTTATGTGTAAATTCAGAATTTATCCAAAACATTTCTATAAAATAATTATCCGACGCATGTTTTGGGGGACTTATATTCGTTTAGGTTTTATTATCCATTTATTTTTTCGTATAAACTATGCTTGTAAATTAATTTCCTTAGCATTTGTTGAAGATTTACGAGCTGTCTCGTCTTAAGGCTTTGTCTAATGCGTTTAGATAGATATGCCGGCTTTTGACGATTTAGATTCTTAAATTGAGAGCGTAGCTGCTTTGCTAACCGGTTATTGCTGAAGCGTGTACACGGGTGTTATTAATTGGAATATAGGCTATATAAAGGTTCAATAGCTGAGCGTTATTCCGTCGCATTTGCGCTTCAAAGTAAGTATTGGCGGATTGTCTTTTTTACAAATTTGTTACTATATTGTCCTTTTTTGTCGTTTATAAAGCAGGGTATTAATCTGGTATAAAATATTCGGTTTTTTTTAATTATATTTGTAATTAAGATAAATGAAAATGTAAATGTCAATTAGAAAATCATGTTAGAAGAGTTAAGCGAACGCGAACGTAATATATTAAGGTCTATTATACAGCAGTTTATTCTGACTGCTACTCCTGTAGGATCGCGAAATATTTCCCGTAAATATAATATCGGATTTTCGCCGGCTACTATCAGAAATATAATGTCCGATCTGGAAGACTCCGGTTTTATAGATCATCCACATACTTCCGCCGGCAGGATACCAACTGATAAAGGATACAGGCTTTACGTAGACGAGCTGATGAATGTTGAATCTCTTTCTGTAAGCGAAAGGGCTTTTATTAAAACTCAGATTGACAAGAATATTTCAGAAACTGACGACCTTTTGAAGGTAGCCTCAAATATTCTTAGCAATATTACTAATCATTTAGCTTACGTTACATATCCTAATCTTAATACGGGAGCTTTAGACAGGATTCAGATTGTAAGTCTTTCTTCTACTACTATATTGGTTATAATTACAATCAAATCTGGAATAGTAAAAACAATTACTTTGGAAATGGCTTCTGAATTAAAACCCACTCAGGTGGAATCGGTTCAGAATTTATTGAATGAAAGGTTAAGCGGACTTACTTTTGCCGAAATTAAAAATACGTTTAATGAAAGATTTCAGGACGTTTCAGGCAAAGAGAAACCAATTATCAGGTTCTTTCTCGATTCGGTCGATAAAATATTTGTGGATTCAAGCCAGACCGAAAAGATGGTTTTTTCGGGAGCAAGAAATTTAATAAAGCATCCTGAATTTGAAGATCCTGAAAAATTTCAGGGCGTTATAGAATTAATTGAAAATAAAGATATTATTATACATATTTTAGAAAAAGTTGAAGGAGCCGCTAAACACGAAATCAGTATTTCGATAGGCAGCGAAAATGAAATTCTAAAATTGAACGAATACAGTTTTATTGCAAAGGAATACACTATTGGAGACGTTAAAGGGTCTCTTGGAATAGTTGGGCCTAAAAGAATGGAATACTCTAAAATAGTCGCAATTGTCGATTATGTTTCGGCATTATTAAATCAGTTTATAACAAATACAACTATTAAATGAAAAAATGGATAAAGGAGAGAATTAAGTTGGATAAAAACAGCGAAAATTTAAATAGCCAAAATGATGATGAAGAATTAAGTCAGGAAGAAAAAGAAAAAAAACTTATAGAAGATTCGCTTGGTCAGCTGGTAGCTATTGAAGTTAAAAAGTATGAAGAAAAAGTTGCGACTCTTGAAAAAGAGGTAAGCGAAAACAATGACCGCTTTTTACGCAAAGCCGCCGAATTTGAAAATTATAAAAGAAGAACTGAAAATGATCAGCTAAACCTGATTAAGTATGCGGCGGAGCCTTTAATAAAAAGAATTTTAACCGTCGTAGACGATTTTGAAAGATCGTTAGTTCATTTAGACGACAGCAAGGACGATCAGTCGGTAAAAGACGGCATAAAAATGATCTATGAAAAATTAGTTAAAATACTTGAAGAGCAGGGAATAACTAAAATAGAAGCGGTTGGTAAGCCGTTTAGCGTGGAGTTTCACGAAGCGCTAATGCAGCGTAAAGCTGACGACGTTCCTGCGCATACGGTAGTAGACGAAATTGAAGCCGGGTATATGTACAAAGATAAAGTTATCAGACATTCTAAAGTTGTTGTAAGCGAAGATTCTACTGATTAATACAACTAAAAAAAATGAAAACTACTCAAATAGTTAAGGAAAAATAGGTTTATGGCAAAGAGAGATTATTATGAAGTTCTAGGAGTAAGTAAAACTGCAACGAAGGAAGAACTGCGTAAAGCTTACAGAAAATTAGCAATGCAGTATCATCCAGACAGAAATCCGGATAATAAAGAAGCTGAAGAAAAATTTAAGGAAGCCGCCGAAGCTTATGAAGTTCTAACTGACGATGATAAAAAAGCAAAATACGATAA
Source organism: Ignavibacteriales bacterium UBA1304 (assembly GCA_002307295.1). GTDB lineage: Bacteria > Bacteroidota > Ignavibacteria > Ignavibacteriales > Ignavibacteriaceae > UBA1304. Next base: position 30,290 of record DBTY01000056.1, on the reverse strand, counting down.
GTTCGGTCACGATGGACTTAGAGGCGGGCAGGGATTCCAGGGCTTTAACGACGTTAACGATATCTTTTCTCACTTCTCTGATATATTTGGCTCGTCGTCTATTTTTGACGATTTCTTTAATACTGGTTCCACCAGAACAAGAGCAAGAAGAAGAGGAACCGGAACTCCAGGTTCGGATCTGAAAGTAGTATTGAAGCTTACGTTGGAAGAAATAGCTTCCGGCGTGACAAAAAAAATAAAAATTAAAAAATACGTTAGATGCGACGTTTGTAAAGGCACAGGCGCCGAAGCCGGAACTTCTATGAAAACCTGCCCGGTTTGTAACGGCGCGGGAGAAGTAAAATCCGTTTCCCGTTCTGTGTTCGGTCAATTTGTAAATATCCAGCCTTGCAGCAACTGTAATGGCGAAGGTACTGTTGTCGACTCCCCTTGCCGCAAGTGTTACGGCGACGGCAGAGTTCAGGACGAGACCACTATTAAAATTAACGTTCCAGCCGGAGTTCATGAAGGAAGCTATCTTACAATGAGAGCCGAAGGAAACGCAGGTTTAAGAGGCGGGCAAAGCGGCGATATTATTGTAGTATTTCAGGAAGAAAAGCACGATTATTTTGTTCGCGACGGAGACGATGTTATTTTTGATTTATATCTAAATTATCCTGATGCCGTATTGGGCGCAGAAGTTGAAGTGCCTACTCTTACGGGCAGAGCTAAACTGAAAATTGACGGCGGCATACAGCCTGGCAAACTTCTTAAGATGAGAGAAAAAGGAATCCAGCATCTTAACAGACACGGAGCTGGAGATCAATATGTCAGAATTAATATTGAAATTCCTAAAAAGGTCAACGCAAAGGAAAGAGACCTTTTAAAAGAGTTAGCTAATATGCCGAACATCAAAACCCCGTCGGGTAATGACGATAAAAATTTCTTTAAGAAATTCGGCTTGTAATAATCAATATTTCTTTATTTTTTGCTAAAAGACGTCTTAAATAGTTTTAGAAAAAAAGCGGGTTTTACTAATACTGAATTAAGAATTATTCTTTTTCTTTTCGCAGTTTTTTTTGTCGGTCTTGGCGTCAAAATTTTTCAACCCGGCGTATACGCTAAGTATGAAAATTTTGATTATAAAAAGGACGATAGCCTTTTTGCAGCTGCAGATTCGATAAAAAAAACTTCTCCCGTTGAGGTAAAAGATAGTATTGGCTCTAAACCTGTAACAGAAGCAGATTTGATAAGGAAAGAAAATTTCCAGTCAAAATCTAAGGCTCCGCTTGCTGAAAAAAGCGTTAACATTAATAAGGCTAAGCTTGAAGAGCTGACTCTGTTGCCTGGAATTGGGACTAAAACAGCCGAAAAGATTATTTCTTTAAGAAACGAAAGAGGCGGGTTTAAAAAAATTAACGATCTTTTGGACGTTAAGGGCATAGGCGAGAAAAAATTAGAAAAAATAAAAAAACTTATATTTATAGAATAATAAAACTTTTACTTAATGACTCAGACAGAAAACCAGGCAGGATTATCTTTTACTAATTTTAAGCTCAAAATTGTTGAGCTGACAAATTCGGAAAGCGGCTTTACAGTTGAAAACGTCGACGAAGCTTATTTTGGCGAACCGCTAGATTTTGCAAAAGATAAAGAAACAAAAATATTTTCGGTTATGCAGAACGCTTATAACGAACTGATTATTAAAAAACCGAAAAATTTTTCTTCTGTTTCTATCGCTCTGCCTTTTGAACTGTTCCAAATTATGCATATACCTTATGACAATTCTCTTTTGCATCAGGATTTGATTGAAGAGTTCAGATGGGAGTTTTCTGTGGTTTATCCTTTTATTGACACAAAAGACCTTGTGATTCAGTATTTTGAAATAGAAAAAAACAGCTTTTACGATTATAATACGGCGATAACGCTTGGAGCTCCGCGCAGATTTTTGCGTTTTGTATACGGCTTTTGCGAGAAAAACGATTTAACGCTTAAGTTTGTAGATAATTCGCACTTTGCTTCTGAACGGGCTCTTTCTTTAAATAATCCGTTAATGCTAAAAGGGCTTACGTTAAGCGTTTATATTTCCGGCAAATATTTGTCGTTATTATATATGTTTAGAGGCAAACCAATTCATTGTAAATTTGTAAATATTGCCGACGCTTCCCAAATTGCCCCTGCAATACGCGACGAGATAAACGTGCATGGTTTTCTTAAGGGGAATAAAGAAATATTAGACGGCGCTTTTATTACTGGCGACGATATTTCCGACTCTATGGTTCGCTCGCTTAATGAATTAACGGAAATCGATTTTGTGAAGTTTAACCCGTTTGAATCTCTTTCTTTTAATCCGGAATTATCTAAAAACCGGAATTTTTCAGACAACAGCAATTCTTTCAGCTCGGCGGCTGGAATTGCTTATCGGCTTGCATAAACGAATTTATTATGTTTTTGAACTACTTATTAATACAGGCATGCTCCGAATAAAATGAAAATGCGAATAATTTCCGGAGAGTTGAAGGGCAGACTTATAAAAGTGCCCGACTCAAAACTTATAAGACCTACTACCGACAGGGTGAGGGAAACCTTATTCAACCTGCTTAACAACCGCTTGGATTTTGATGGAATAGACGTCCTTGATATTTATTCCGGCTCAGGCTCGCTTGGCTTTGAGTGCATTAGCCGCGGCGCCGCTTCAGTAAGTTTTGTAGAAAAAAACTTTCCGATATACAGAAACCTTGAAGAAAATATCAAAAGCCTTGGTCTTGATAAACAATGCAGAATTTTCAAAATGGAGGCGGTGAAATTTTCCGTTTGGGAAGAGCATCCAAAGTTTGACTTGATTTTAGCCGATCCTCCTTTTTTTGAATACGACGTACTATCTGTAGTGAAGAATTTTTTGGCGGGCAGTTTTCTTAAAGAAGACGGAAGAATTATTGTAGAGCGGTCTGTGCAAACCAAAGAAAAGGACGAAGCTGGTTTTGGAACTGAGTCGTTTAAAAGAGTCGGCGATTCTCTTCTGTATGAGTTTATGTAAATCCGAATGAAAAAAATAAGATATATAGACTTATTCTGCGGTATCGGCGGATTTAGAATTGGTTTTCAGCAAGCCTGCAAAAAAACGGGAATAACGTCAGAGTGCGTATTTTCTTCCGACATTGATTTGTTTTGCCAAAAACAATATGAAGCAAATTTTAACGAACTTCCTGTTGGCGATATTACCAAAGTAAACGAAAACGATATTCCCGACCACGATATACTTTTAGCAGGTTTCCCATGTCAGCCGTTTAGCATAATTGGGCAGATGAAAGGATTTAAAGACGCTACAAGAGGAACCCTTTTTTTTGACATAGCCAGAATACTGAACAATAAAAAGCCAAAGGCATTTATTTTAGAAAATGTTAAACAGCTTGCAGGTCATGACGAAGGACGCACCCTTAAAGTAATACTTCAAACGCTGCGCGATTTTGGTTATCAGGTTTCTTACAGCATATTAAACGCTTTGGATTACGGTCTGCCTCAAAAACGCGAACGCATTTTTATTGTCGGCAGTTTGGAGCCGATTCCTTTTTTATTCCCGGAACCGTCGCGGCTGTTTAAGCCGCTGGCGGAAATATTAGAAACGAATGTCGATCCGAAGTATTACGCCTCGGAAAATATTCAGCAGAAAAGGAAAGAAAAACATACTTCGGCGTATAACCCTTCTATCTGGCACGAAAACAAATCCGGCAATATTTCTTCGTATCCATACTCCTGCGCTTTGCGCGCCGGGGCTTCTTATAATTATTTATTAGTTAATGGAGAACGGAGATTAACGCCGCGAGAAATGTTCAGGCTGCAGGGCTTTCCTGACGATTACAGAATTATTGTGCCGGATATGCATGCAAGAAAACAGGCTGGCAACGCAGTGCCGACAAATTTGGTTAAGGCTGTGGCGGAAAAACTTTTATTATGCCTGGCTGATAAAGAAAATACTGAGAACGAAGCTCATGGCAGATGTATTTAATAAAGAAGAACGAAGCGAAATAATGCGCAAAGTAAAATCCAGCGGCAACAAATCCACTGAATTGAAACTTATAGCAATATTTAAAGAACTTAATCTTACCGGCTGGCGGAGGAATTACAAAACAAAAGGACATCCCGATTTTGTTTTTCTCAAAAAGAAAATTGCAATTTTTGCCGACGGTTGTTTTTGGCACGGACACGATTGCCGCAACACAAAACCGAGTCAAAATAAAATTTATTGGGATAAAAAAATTGCCCGTAATAAGGCTCGCGACGCTGAAATAACCAAACTGTTTGAACAAAGGGGCTGGCGCGTATTTCGCTTTTGGGAGTGCGAAATTAAACAAGGCGCAAACAATAAAAAGATTAAAAAATTAAGTGAGCAGTATTTAAAATAAGCCCTTAAACTGCTTAAATATCATTATAAGTTAATTATGCGTTTCCTTTGCTTATGTATTTTAAAAGGATTAATATAATATATAAGTATTATACTATTAAAAAGCAGGGGAATTGGTTTCATGAAAAGTTTAATCTTTGTATCTCTATTATTGACGATAAATTCGCTTTATGCACAGCAAAGCGATTCACTTTCTGTAAATAAAACAAACGACTCGGCGCTTGTAAAAACCGCTCCCAATTCGCGTAAATTAAAATCAGATTATTATTCAAACCAAGTTGTACCAATTGATTCTGTAAAAAACCACAAAAGACCCATTGGAGCAACTTTTGCCCTCGAGGCAATTTTAGGTCCCGCGATTGGATCCGCATTTGCACTACCGGCAGCTTTAATTGGATACTCTATTGGTAAATCAGGAAATAGCAGCGATATAAATTTTTCCGGAGTGTTTTTCGGTTATGCCGCCTTTTTAATAGGAACCGGAACCGGGACGTATTTTATTTCCAAACGGGGATATGAAAAATCGAGTTTCTGGATCTCGTCGGCAGGCAGCGTTGCGGGAGCCTTTGCCGGAGCTGGGATTGCGTCGTTATTCAATTCGGGTAACAGGCCTTATGCTTTGACGTTGGCGTTAGGACCAATTTTAGGAGCAATAATTTTTAACCACGTCTATGGAATTAGTAATTAAGAACATGCGCTTACCCGAGAAAAACTGGCATAAAAATTATTTGTAATTTGCAAAACAATGCTTGACTTTTATTTTTTTTTGCTAAATATGAAAGTAATAAATGTGCTCCTCATTTGATACGGGTTAATGGGGAGGGGAAAATTGGCGAACAGGGAAAAACTAAAAGTATTTTTATCATTGATCAGGCGATGTTTTATAAATTAGCTCGTTCTTAATATATTTTTAAGAGCGGTATTTGATTAATTACGTTGTGGAGGAGCTGATATGAAGAACAAATTGTTACTTTTTCTTTTTATATCTATAGGTCTCTTAAAAACGGCTTACTGCCAGATAGCGATTAAAGCGCGCTATATGCAAGGCTCTGCGGCAAATAACATTTAAGGAGGGAAGAAAAATGTTTAATAAAATCTGTACAATATTAATATATATAATTGTTTATTGTTCTTTAATTAATGGTCAGTCGACAATAACATTTATAACGTCCCCTTTGCCTAACTCAATTGGAGCCGCTGAAACAGCTGAAATAAAAATTGTCTTTAACGCCTCTATTGATGCAGCTTCAATTAACACTAAGACTTTCAGGATAAGCGGTTCAAACAGCGGAATTGTAAAAGGCGTCGTTGTTTATGATAAACAAAACAACACGGCGGTATTTAAACCAAAAAATAAATTTTTTGCCGGCGAAGTTATATCTGCCGAAATGACAGGCGTGCGCGATCAGCAGGGCAATATAATAAAAGGGTATCAATGGCGGTTTGATATTGGAATTTCAAAAAAAACAAACGCGAAATTTCCAGAAGCTGTCAAATACTCGTTTCCTTCGCTCAATGCGGTTGCAATAGATATTGACAATGATGGAAGCATAGATCTTGCTACTGCACAGGGAATGATATTTTATAACAACGGCAGCGGCGTATTTAACAAAAGCACAGCAGTTCCGCAGTTTGTCGATCTTAGTTACTTGTCTGATCTTAATAACGATGGACGCGTTGACGCCGTCTGTTCTTACCAGGAGTTTAATTCTGACTCTAAGGTCTATTTGTGCGATAGCTCAGGCGCATACAATTTAAGCCAAACGCTTTATCCGGTAAATAATAAGGGAGGCATAATAACCGCGTTAGGCGATATTAATAATGACGGTTATCCGGATCTTATCGGAGTTGAAAAAACCGGAGATCAAACGGCTGTATGGCGGATATTCTGGAATGATGGAACTGGCAAATTTATTCCAGATTCAACTGAAAATTCTTTTACGACGTTAGCGTTAAATATGTCTTTAGCAGACGTTAATAATGACGGATTTTTAGACCTTATTGTGGCCAACACATTGACATATCCGCGTATATTTGAAGGGTTTACTGTTTATTATAACGATGGAAATGGTAAATTCACTCAATCAAAACAGTTCACAACGGATAACTTTGTAGATTACAGACAAATGTATATTGATGATTTTGATAAAGACGGATATCTTGACATAGCTATGTTTGGGTCTCAGTTAGGAGGCAGAATTTTCATCAACGATAAAAATGGCAATTTCAGTTCATCATGGGATAAAGGCTTTAGCAGTGCAGGGAATTTTGGGTTTTTCACTTCAGGAGATTTTAATGGCGATAATATGATTGATATCCTTACATCAAATCTACAGGTAGATCAGGCGCTGGGCAATATGGACACAGTACAATTTGATGTTCAAATAAACTGCGGTAACGCATATTTTCAATGTTCTGAAAATGAAGAAGTTTTTGATATTGGCATTAGAGCCCTGGTTGGGCAAACAGTTCCTATCCCCGGCGATTTTGATAACGATGGCGCTTTGGATATAATGCATACAGGGACGGGGAATACGTTTCTTTCAAAAAACAAAAATGTTATTAGCGACGTAAAAAACGATATAATAATTTACAGTTTTAATTTATCACAAAACTACCCTAATCCATTTAACCCAAGTACGGTAATTAGCTATCAGTTGCCGAAAGATTCTAAAGTCTCCTTGAAGGTTTTTAATATGCTTGGGCAGGAAGTTATGACTCTTGTAAATGCTAATATGGAAGCTGGAACGCATACGGTCACGTTTGACGCCGGGAAATTATCAAGCGGAGTTTATCTTTATAAACTTGACGCAGGCAGCTTCTCAGTAAGTAAGAAAATGATATTAACTAAGTAGTTAATTAAGAATACTTTAGTTTTTTTCAACCTCCAAAGTCGCTAATAACGCCGCTTTGGAGGTTTTTCTGTTATGCGTGTAAATCCAACGACTTAAAAAAATAATATTTGACTTTACTTTATGGCGGTTGTTTAATAAATTTAGGCAATTAAAAATTAACCTTTAATTCTATCCGGCGAGATAGTTAAGGAAAAACAATGTATACGAAATTACATATTTATCAATTAAATTAGGACCTCTTGGGCGCCAGCCGAAGAGGATTTTTTGTATATGAAAATAAAAGCAAAATTAGTAGATCAGACGGGTCTGGAAAGAATTATCACCAGAGTATCTCACGAAATTCTTGAAAGAAACAGAGGCACAAATAACCTTATTCTAATTGGCATGAGAACCAGAGGCGAATTTGTAGCCAAAAGGATTTTTGATAAAATAAAAGAAATTGAGCATATCGAAATTCCCTTAGGGGTGCTGGATGTAACATTATATAGAGATGATTTCAGAAAAAGACTGAAACAACCGGAGGTATCCGTTACAAACATCACTTTCAGCATTGATGAAAAAGACGTTATCCTTATAGACGACGTTCTTTATTCAGGAAGAACCGTCCGTGCTGCTTTAGACGCTTTGATGGACTTAGGCAGACCAAGCACTATTCAACTTTGCGTGCTGGTCGACCGGGGTCACCGGGAACTTCCGATAAGACCTGATTATGTAGGCAAAAATACGCCGACTTCAATTAACGAAGAAGTTAAAGTTAAATTGAAAGAGGTAGATAACGAAGACGGTATTTATTTAATTGACACAACTAAAGAAGAATAATAAGTTTTAAAAATAATTTGTAAAGGAGTATGAAATGCCTTTATCAAGCAGGCACCTGCTCGGAATGCAGGGAGTTCCTAAAGAAGATATTAAATTAATTTTGGATACGGCTACTACTTTTAGAGAAGTGCTGGAAAGACCAATTAAAAAAGTGCCGACGTTACAGGGTAAAACCGTTGTTAATTTGTTTTATGAAAACTCAACCCGCACAAGAACATCGTTTGAGCTTGCGGAAAAACGGCTCTCGGCTGATAGTATAAATTTTGCAGTTTCTTCAAGCAGCGTTGCTAAAGGAGAAACTTTAAAAGATACAATTCAAAACATTGAAGCCATGAAGGTGGATATGATTGTGGTAAGGCACTCGGCTACCGGCGTTCCTAATTTTTTAACGCAGATATCTAAGTGCAACGTTATTAACGCCGGAGACGGCATCCACGAGCACCCGACTCAGGCGCTGTTGGATATGTATTCAATACGCGAGAGACTCGGTAAAATAGAAGGCTTAAAAGTCTGTATAGTGGGCGATATCGCTCACAGCAGAGTTGCTATGTCCAATATCTTTGGATTAAAAACCATGGGCGCGGACGTGTCGGTTTGCGGTCCTGCAAGCATGATACCAAAATTTATTGAAGACCTTGGAGTAAAAGTAATATATAATATAGACGAGGCTATTCAGGAAAACGATGTGTTAAACGTTTTGCGTATTCAGTTGGAAAGAAAAGCCGGAGCAAATTTCCCTTCAATCCGCGAGTACCGCCAGTACTTTGGCATAGACCAGGCTAAGTTAGATAAAGCCGGAAAAAGCGATATTGTGATACTTCATCCCGGCCCTATAAACAGAGGCGTTGAGATATCATCGGAAGTAGCCGACGGACTGAACCAGATTATACTTAAGCAGGTTACTAACGGAGTGGCCGTCCGTATGGCCGTATTATATTTATTAGGAACTCAAAATTAAAAAGGTATTCACATGAAGATTTTATTAAAAAATATTACGGCTGTAAATCCTGAACAGAAATTAAACGTAAAAACGGATATTTTGATTGATAACGGAATTATCGCTAAGATTGGCGGCATTACAAAAGACGACGAAAAAAACTCCCGCGTTTTTGAATTAAGCGGCAAGTATCTTACTCCGGGTTTGTTCGATATGCACGTGCATTTGCGCGAACCGGGCAGGGAAGATAAAGAAACCGTTGTTACAGGCTGCAACAGCGCGGCTAACGGCGGTTATACCGGAATTGCAAGCATGCCTAATACCGATCCGGCCGCAGATTCTGCCGAAGTGATTCAGCTGATAAAAGAAAGAGCCGCCGGACATATTGTTGACGTATTTCCCGTCGCCGCGGCTACCCACGGACGCAAAGGGGAATCGTTATCTCCTATGGCCGAACTTACAGAAGCGGGCGCAGTTGCTTTTTCTGACGACGGAGTAGCTATTAAAAATGCAAGCATTCTCAAAAGATGTCTTGAGTATTCCAAAATGTATAATATGCCAATAATAGAGCATTGCGAAGACGAGTCTCTTGCAGGCGGCGCTATGAACGAAAGCGTTACGTCTACTTTTCTTGGCCTGCCTCCAATCCCTTCCATTGCGGAGGACTTAATTGTTATGCGCGATATTATAATGGCGGAGTATTGCGGCGGCAGAGTTCATATTGCGCACATCAGCACAAAAAATTCGGTCGATATGGTTAGACAGGCTAAGGCAAAAAACATTCCCGTTACTGCCGAAGCGGCTCCTCATCACTTTACTATGACAGAGGACGCGCTAAAAACTTATGACACAAACGCTAAGATGAATCCTCCTTTAAGAGGCAGAGCCGATTTGGAAGCCGTTCTTGCCGGCTTAAAAGACGGCACAATAGATTGCATTGCAAGCGACCACGCTCCGCATACGATAGAAGAAAAAGAAGTAGAGTTTGAGTATGCGCCAAACGGAATAGTAGGCTTGGAAACTGAAGCCGCTCTTGCTATATCCGAACTGCTTGGTAAAAATGTTTTAACGTTTGAACAGCTTGTAGAAAAAATGGCTGTTAATCCGCGTAAAATTTTGAACATTCCCGTACCGCTAATTAAGGAAGGGGAAAAAGCTAATTTTACAATTTTGGATACCGAAGCTATCTGGACGGTAGATATTACAAAGTTTAAGAGCAAATCTAAAAACTCTCCTTTTGATAAACGTCTGATGAAAGGGAAAGCTTTAGGCGTTATTAATAACGGACAGTTTTATTTTGACGGGGAATATATTAAGGAATAAACAGAATTATTTATTCTTATTTTAGTTATTTAAACGGAGCAGACTTCTTTACTGAAAATAAAGATGTTTGCTCCGTTTGCTGTATTGGGGCAAAGAAAATAATGTAGAAATATTTGACATTTAAATATTTAATTCGTAAAATTATTTTAGTTCATAGAAAATATAAGGGATATTTTCTAACTCACATATTGTAGACCTATAAAAGGGTATTTACGTTTACTGCAAATTCTCTCTTTCGGTTTCATAAGAGTTACTTTTTTATTTGGGTGAGAAAAAAGTTTTAGGGCGAGGTTTTATGAAAGAAATAAATATAGTAAAAATTAAAATAAAAGTAGTGAAAAACTGGGATTAGAAAACTATATCCTTTTTGCCAGATTATGTAATAGTTAATATTTTTATAACCGAGCGGGAAACATAAATGGGAAAACTACTTAAATTAATTATTCTTCTTCTGCCTTTTATGGCGGGCTTTTACGGGTGCGTCTCTTCAAGCAATTTTTACACTGGTAAAACTTTGGATGAAAAAAAGTTTGCAGTAACAGTTGGCTTTGAAGATATTGTACTCAAAAGCGCTGATAAATCTCTAACTATCTCTAAGGATGCTCCTTTCTTCCCTTCGCTCGGGTTTGCTTACGGACTTCCGTTAAAATTTGAACCAAGCATTCGTTATATCCCTTCTCGTATGGTTGAGCTTGCAATGCGTAAACAACTGACTAGCGATAGCAGCGCTTATGACTTCAGCCTGAATTTTACCTACGGACATCTTTTCGGTGGTTATTCTTATTTGAAATATGGAGCTACTATTAGTAAGGATATTCACGGGTTTGAGCCTTATCTTCATTATACATTTTATAGTTTTACCGGAGCTACAGAAGGCGATTTTTCCGATTCGTTTCTGTCGGGAGCTGTAACAAGCTTTATTAATAACTGTCGGGTTGTGGGTTTTGGAATAGGCGTTCCCTGGAAGAAAATAAAACTATTCCCGGAAGCGGATTACCAATACAACAAAGACAGTTTTTCCGGCGGCATTTGGCATGTGGGGGTTGGGTTTAGACTATATACAAACTAATCAGGATAAAATGAAAACTTATAAAGATAGTTTTTCTATTGCAAAGTATGTGGTAATAATTGTAATAATTTCCTTTACGATTTTTGGCTCTGGCTGCAAAAAAGAAAATGCGACAGAAGTAAATTTAGGAGCTGATACAACAAGTCATAACTTTAACTGGCAGATAGATACTGTTGGAGTGTATCAATGTAATCTTCAGGGAATATGGGGCACGGACATTAATAATGTTTATGCGGTTGGGTTTGTGTACTTCTCTTTAAATCCATATGTAGCTTCAAATATTATTCATTGGGACGGTTCCTCGTGGAAGCGTATTGATTATCTGGAAGGCACATTATGTGATATCTATGGTTTTGGAGAAAAAGATATTTGGGCAGTTGGATATTATTCTGTTGATAACAATGCATATTCTTTAATAGCTCATTGGGATGGAAAAACATGGATTACATGGAAACTTAATCAATACAATCAACTACTTTCAGTCTGGGGAACCAGTTCGACAAACCTTTATGCTGTCGGTTGGAATGGGGTTATATTGCATTACGATGGTAATGCTTGGACAAAGCAAAATAGCGGATCATCTTCTTTTGTCTTACGCGATATTTGGGGCTTAGATGGCAATCATATCTTTGTGGCTGGACAAAATGAAAGCACGGGCGAAGGAGTTATATTACAAAATGATGGTTATTCATGGAAGACGATTGTTAAAGGAGGAATAAATCCAGACAGTACGATGCTTTATGGTGATTTTGTAAGCGTTTGGGGAAATACATCTGATAAATTATATCTTGTGGGCGCGCTCAGCTACGAAGGGAAAGCGGGCAATTGGAGATTGTCCGACATACCATATAATTCTCCAATAAATAATATTACAGGACTATCCGCGATGCGCTGTGTACGAGGGACATCCGCAAATAATGTGTTTATAAGCGGCGACAGAGAACTAATAATACACTGGAATGGAAACAGCTGGTATAAGTATGATCAGTTTTATAGTAAATCAAAACAATCAAGCTTAAAAAGAATATGGACGAAAGATAAAAATGTATTTATTGTAGGGTATAGTACTTCTACTCAAGCATTGGTTTATAGGGGGATACAGCAATAAAACTAAATAATTCCCTCTGTATAGTTGGCGCTACACAGAGGGACTAACAGCAAATATGAGGAGCTCTACACGGATATGTAAATTCCCTTTTTTATTGGGAATGCGCGCCTTTTTATTTGCACATAATTTCAAAATCTCTGAAGGAGGTGAATTTTTATGTGCTGACGTTCAAATATATAAAAAATATATAACAATTTCATTATTATAAAAAGGAAAAAATAGTTATGAATAATAAGTTTTTTTTGTATTTATTTGCAAGTTGTATGATTTTGCTAAGCGCAAATTCTTTAGCTGGAGATCATACAGTTTCGACAACTATCGAAATATCAGCAACTGGAATAAACCGTTTTCTTAATGCGCAATACAACGCTACTGGATTCCCTCGTTCAGTCACAGTTGCTTATAATGGTACTAATTATACTCTTGCATTAACATTGCCTCAAATCATTCTAACGCAAAACAATGCCGCATTAAAAATGATATTTGATGTAACTTCCGGATCAACAAGTATTTATCATTTTACTGCTAATCCTTCAATAAATATTCCTTCAGAACAAATTAATGCAGCACAAGTGCAAGCCTTCCTAACAGATCTTCCTGCTCAATTAAACTCTATTTCAGCTATTCCTCAATGGGTAAGGGATGCTGTTATTGCTAATTACAATTCTTTGGGAATCACTATCTATCCATCAAAACTTATTGATCAGGTAAACACTTCGTGGTTTTCTCAAGTAAGCATAGATGTAGTCTCACCTTACTTTGCATTAGGTTGGCAGGTTTCTGACGGTCTTTTAAGTCTCGTTGTAACTACATATCTGGATGCTGAAGCACACAAAATTGGAGTCGCATTAATACAGGATGCAACTGGTACTTCGATAGGGATTCAATCAAATTTCCAATTAACAGTAAAAGAAGCTTTATTATATCAAATAGACGGTAATACCCCACTAGCTTCAGTTCAACCAAATTCTGTTATCGAAAAAGAAATTCCGACTTCATTTAGTATTGGTCAACTAGGTTTACCTACTACTGAAGTTTATCTATTTTATGCCGTATATGTAAATTCGTCAAGCAATGGTATCAAAACTTGGTATAGCAGAGAATATAAACTTATGGTAAATGCATTTCAACCTAATGGAAATAGGTCTTATCTTCTTGAAACAAAAAGTGATAATTAATAAAAGGAGGAAAAAATAATGAAAACAATAATATATTTATTTAAAAAACGGATATTAATATTGATCCTAATGTTTATAACTGCTTATACTAACATCCTGTATTGTCAGGGGGATGTTAATATTAAAGTCAGTCAATCCACTATAAATAGTGTCATAAGTGCCTTAATTGAATCAAGATCTATTAATTTTGGCGATTATTTGGGAACTTGGTATGCTGATGGATGGTTTGTGAATCTTGATGCAGCCACGATCACAATTGGAGCTAACAATGCTATAAGTATGGAGGCAAGTATAGTTGGTACAATAGAAAATCCGCTTACTTTTATAAATAATTTTACTGTCCATGCTAATGTTGGGATTAGTGGTAATTTTCAAATGCAAAATTCTGATAATGGTTTTAAGCTTTTATTCGTTCCAACAACTTTTGTCGTTCACAATATAACTTCAGGTTCTTGGACTAATTTCGATTTCTTATCTAATCTGATAAGCTCTAATCTAACAGTTTTGGGTTCTACGATGGGGCCTATCGAATTAAATGTGGGAACAAAGTTATTACCTAATATGATTTCTTCTGATTTTATATCCACAACTCCAGTTTTATCAACTTTAGTAACCTCAACGGAGAATTATGTCGTTCTAAGTTTTTTAGTTAATGGACCCAGACGGATAATTATTCAAAATAATGTGAGTGGTCTAAACAATGTTGGCACAATCAAATCTCTAGAAAGTACTAATTGGGCAACCTATAATTCGCCATTTGTAAGTTGGTGGGATGTTAATTCAAATCACTCATTTCAGATAGGAACTACAAAATATGATTATGCTAATCAAGCATGGAGGTATAAAAGTTGGGACGATAATGATGCCGCTATACAAAAAAATATCAATGTAGCTAAAGACCAAACATATACCGCAAATTATAATCCTGCAGTTCCATGTTCTCTTCTTACAAGCTTACTGGAAGGTGGGACTGGCGGCAATTTTTTATTTCAAGGAATAAGTAGTCCTGCCCCGGATTATGACTATTGCTTTATGCCTCCAAATACAACGACAATTGGCGTCACAAGCCCACAAACAATTAATGGCAGGAATTATTATTTCTTAAATTGGCAGGATGGAAATACAAATCCAACGCGAACAATATCTTCATCAACTGCTGTTACATATACTGCAAATCTAAAAGGTTCAAGAGTAACAAACACAAGTACTGCATTTTCTAACAGCAGCCAACGGAAATTGGTATATAGCTTTTCCAGCTCTTCCGTAAACCTGCATCTTGTTTATGAAAGTCTTGGAAGAATATGGTATGAAACAAGCAGCGATGGCGGTTCAACCTGGGTACTTAGAAATGGCGGAAAACCTATTTCAAGTGTTACGTCAAAACTTCCTTCAATAGTCATGTCAGGGCAATCTGATGTCCTTATCTGTTATCAGGAACAAAATGGAGAAGGTTATAATATTAAAATAAAACACTACGATGATTTATACGATATTATAAGAGATAGCTCTACAGTTGCGAGCAGAGCCGCCGGCGAATATACGGACGATACCAATCCGGCAATAGTAGCCGATCCAACCTCAAATAGCAGTAATTTTATAGTCGCTTGGACAGGGTGTGACGGTAATGGTAATTATCCTAGTCTATACTACAAATATGGAAAATTAACGCAAGGAACTTCTGGTTATCTCGAAGTATCGTGGTTAAGCTCTGAACAAATTGTTACTGGTACAGACGCAAACTCGCAAACCCCGACTGTTGATTGCTTATCGACTTCTTCTACTAACATCAAGTTTCATCTTGCATGGGAGCAAAGGAACTCAGGATATACGCAATCAGCTATAGATTATTGCATGCTATCAGATAATGGCAGCGGCGCATTAACTGTTGGCACGGTCCAGAATATATCAAGCGGCGACGGATATACAATTAATAAAAAACCTTCAATAATCGCCACGCAGGGGCCAGGAGCTCGAGTTGAATGGAACGGGGTTGGTAGCAGTTCAGTAGCTGTTTTTACAGACCCAAGTACGAGCCGTTTTTGGAATTTTGGAAGTAACGTAAACAATGTCAGTATTAATGCTGCTTCGTATAATGGGGTTATGAGTAAATATGTTGTGGCGTGGGCAAAAACAGATGCAACATCACAATATACAGATAATACAACATTAAGTACAATAACTTCACTTTCTGGTATTTCCGGCTCGAATATACAAATAAGCAACGGAAGCCAGGCAACTGGTATACGCGCAATGTCGCTGAACACTTCATCTTTGCCGTATTCGTTCTCTAATCAGCAGATATATTCTGTTAATAAAACAGACGCTTTGGCAATATCAAGCGGAAGAGGGAGCAGTATATTTAACGATAATGCACAGTATTTTTATACTCTTGGCGACGTTTCTGTTGACGGGCAGAATGTTAAATTTATTGATTTAGCCGATACTGTAAAAATAAGCAGTCTCGATCAGGTAAACTCTTATGTTAAGACGGAACCGTTCAGTATTACCGATAATTCTAAGATAGATTATTCTTCATTATACAATGTAATAAACTCTGGGACAACTCCCATTTCCTTGCAGGATAACGATAGAATTAATTTTAAAGTAGAATTAGTCGATGAAAATGATGGAAGCGTTATCAGTACGCTTGATAACGTAACTTATAATAAAGACAATATAACCGCCAACGGCGAAGGAACCTACGAGATAAGCGCTAAAGGAGCTGGAAACAGAACGGTAAGGCTTTGTTTAGTAACGGAAAACAATACTGCTCTTAAATGCGCTCTTACGGAAAAATATGCGACTGGTTCAGTTCTCGCGAAGTCAAAAGCCCAGCAATTAGAACTGAAAAATACCGGGTTAATCACTAACTATGATTTAGCGCAGAATTATCCTAACCCGTTCAACCCGTCTACAACTATAAGTTATCAACTGCCAAAAGCTTCAAAAGTCGTACTAAAAGTTTACGATGTTCTTGGGCAGGAAATAATGACTCTTGTAAATGGCGATATGGGCGCAGGCGCTCATTCAGTTACATTTAACGCAAGCAAGCTGGCAAGCGGAGTTTATCTTTACAAACTTGACGCAGGGACTTACTCGCAAAGCAAGAAAATGATATTAACGAAATAACATCAAAATAATCTAATTTCTAAAAAGCTCTGCTAATAAAATGGCAGGGCTTTTTTAATTTTGGTAATTTGGCTGATATTTTTGCATGTCAAATTATGGCTATATAGTTCCTTTTTTTGCTATAAAATAATTTATATATTGCTTTGTTTTATGGACAAAACGTATAATATTTAGTACATGAATAAATGCAATAAAGGCTATTATGATTCAAACAGACGATTTATTATTTGGCATTTTTATTGTGAGCTATTTTATGACAAATTACTATTAGGAAGGAAAGAAAATGAAAAAAATAATCTTATTGTTAGCTATGGCGGCGCCATTGGCGTTTTTCTCTGCGTGCAGCAGCAGTAACGACGATCATCCTTATGAAGTGGATACTACGCCTCCGGCTGCGCCATCAGGGCTTACTGTCCTAAACGGCGATAAAGTGGTTGATATTTACTGGAATAACAATACCGAAAGCGATCTTGCAGGATATGACGTTTATTCAAGCAGCACATATAACGGAAAATATACGCTCCTTGGCTCTACAACAAAAACCCATTTTACTGACGACGGAGTTACTAACGGCTACACATATTATTATGCAGTGGCGGCTTACGATGTTAACGGCAACGTCAGCGCTTTAAGTATGGACGCTGTTTACACAATACCCCGTCCTGAAGGCTATAATCAGATAATTATGGATTACAGACAGTTTCCTTCAACTTCCGGTTTCTCATTTGCAAACGCGCAGCAGCTGCCGTATACTGATAATAACGTAGACGTCTATTTTGAGATATACCAGGGCTACGCTTATGTTGATATCCCTGTATTTACAAACGCTACAACACGAATAGAGGATATGGGCGTAACTACTGATATATTGGATATAGCAAACGCTCCAACATCTGGCTGGGCTGCTACAAATTCCGTCCCGGCTAACGTAGGGCATACTTATGTTATTGAAACTTTTGACGGCAATTACGCTAAATTAAGAATTTCAAAAGTAACTAATGAAAGTATTACGTTCGACTGGTCATATCAGACGGTTTCGGGCAGCACGGTATTAAAAACTGCAATAGTTAAACGAGGACCAAGATCGGATATTAAAAATCCGCCTCATGGAAAATAAGTCTGAAAAACGTATTGTTCACAAAAAAAAGCATACCAATATCAGGTATGCTTTTTTAGTTTTAGATTTAATCAGAAATATTATTTAAATTTAATTAATAAAAATGAAATCAATTAGGAACATATTAATTTTTGCGCTATTCCTGTCCTGCTGCGGTTTTGGGTTAAGCTCCCAAAGCGGTTCGGATGAGGATATTATATTAGCGCAGCATAAGAAAACCTCTTCCCGGTCAGTTTTTAAAGAAATTGAAGATGGGATTGTAGGGGGGAACGTTTCTAAGTTTTCAGCTTATTTTAGCTCGCAGACTTACCTGAGCCTTTCTAACGGCGCAAGCGGATATTACAGCGCTAACCAGGCTTTTTATGTGCTTCAGGATTATTTTAAAGTAAATAAGGTTTCATCTTTTAGATTCCAGACTATTTACGAAGAAGAGGAGACCCCTTTTGCCACGGGAGTCTATACTCACGAATTCAGAGGGAGAAAAAGCGTCACTCAGGTTTTTGTCTCGCTTAAATTCCAAAATGGCGCATGGAAGATCACACAAATGACGTTTAATTAATGCTGCAAAAATTTTCTAACAGACTTCTTGACGATAAAAAAGTATTTTCTATCGTTTTCATCATTATTTTATTAATAATTATAGCGGGCATAGTTTCGCCTATTCTTACTAACTGGACTAAGAATAACTGGGAAAACGATCTTGCCGGTAAAATAAACGATATTCAGGATGGTACGCTAAGCATGTTTGAAAAAAAACAAACTGCTTTAGTAAATAAATCGGATCTGTTTGTAAAAAGTATTAAATATGTTTATGGCGATAAAGACTCCCTTCCACCCAAAACTTTTTCTAAAATTCTAACTTCTGATTTTTATTCTGGTTACAGCGTTGGAATTTATAACCGCAATCTTCATTTGGTGGCATGGACTGAAAATTATAATATTGCCGATTTCGATTCGAATTATCAAAAAATAAAATATAACGAAACTTTTTTCTATAATTATAATTTATCGTCGTATTTGTTTAAAGCGGATTCGGTTCAGATTGGCAGGCAGACGTATTATATAGTTTTTGCTCAGTTAATAGAAAAACATTTTTCTATTGATAATGATTTATTTAAGAAAGTTAGCTTTTCTGACGTTCTGGAGAATAAATTCGCTACGGATTTCGATATAGATTATTTTCCGGAGAGGGGCGTTAAAAACGACGCTAAAAGGTATTCTTTTGACCTAAATAATAACAAGCATAACAAAATTGGCTTAGTTACTTTTACAAAAC
The DNA here is from genome assembly GCA_002307295.1 of Ignavibacteriales bacterium UBA1304. Taxonomy (GTDB): domain Bacteria; phylum Bacteroidota; class Ignavibacteria; order Ignavibacteriales; family Ignavibacteriaceae; genus UBA1304. Next base: position 11,098 of record DBTY01000056.1, on the reverse strand, counting down.
CGGCTTTAACCGCATCTCTTTCAAACTTTACAGATAAAATTGATTTATTTCAATCTATATTGGTAGCTTTAGCTGGTATAATTATTGGGTTTGGATTCAGGAAGGATTACTTTAGCATAAAATATAAATCGTTGAGATTTTTACTTCTGCTGATATATCTTACTTTTTTACGGATATTGTTTTTTCAGACAGGATTCCCCTCAAATATTTTAGGCGGCGAAATTATTAACCCGAATAATTTCTCGTCCGCGTTTGGTTTTGGCATTGTTAAGTCGCCTGTAGAATTATTTATTACGGCTCTGTTTGTTTTAATTATTGCCGTTAAAATATATCAGTATTATTTAGAGTACGCATCCGAAAATAAGGCCGCAAAAGTTCCTTCGCCATATTCATATATAATCGTCTTTGTAATGACGTGTGGATTTTTATTATCGATAAGAGGATTAGCCGCAATAATTAAAAGCGTTGTGCTCGATTCCACTTTGAGGTATTTTAAGAATCCGGATTTAATTCCAGATTCTGCGTCCCTTTTAATGAATCTTAACGTTCTGATATGCGGATTTACTATCTTAATTGTTCTTATCCTTCTTGCGCTAATTGCAATAAGAACGCTATTTGCCGACGAACGACTTACCAAGAAAAATTTTCTATATGGCGTAGTAATTTTACTTTTTGCTAATTTATTTTTTGTTTTAGTTCAAAGGTCGCCGTTAATAAATTACTACCTCGCGTTTTTTATAGTGATAATTATTTCTATAATGATTTATCACATTTATTATATAAAGACTTATTCAGTTTACAACTTCATATATATAGCTATTGCCGCGTCGGTTATTTCTATTACTCTGCTGAGCTATTTCAATTCCGGACTTGAAAAAGAATCGCTTAAAACTATAGCTCTTGAGTTGAACAGACCAAACGAAAGCATGCTTAGGTTCTATATAGAAAAAACTCTTACAGAAGCTTCAAACGATCAGTATGTGAAGGATTTTTGCTTTGAGAAAAAAGAAAATATGAACGCTCCTGCGTTTAATATCTGGAGCTGCAGCCCTTTACAAAAAGAGTCGGCCGATTATTTTGTTTATATACTTGACCAGAATAAAAAGCCTGTCGGTTATTTTTCTAAATCGCTAAAAAACAAAAATCAGATTGACCCAATAGTATATTCTTTTACCGATAGAAGATTAAGAATATATGAAAGCGGCGGCGAGGACGATAAAAAAATAATTACTGGCATTACCCCTATAATTAGCGGTAATGAGATCCTCTGTTATGTCGCTGTTTCTGTATACTATAATGGCAGCAAAATTCATTCGGAATATGTGCCGGATTATCTGGCTACTACAAAGAATGTTTTTAACGACGTTTTGAATTCAAACGAGTTGAATATTTTTACGTTTAGAAACAAAAAGCTTGTTGATTCATATGGCGGTTTGGCTTTATCCCAAAATATGATAGGGCAAATCACTTCGGCGGAAATATCAGAATCGAATGAAGGCTGGCTGGCTCTAAATATCAACGGCGAAAGTTACAAATTTTATGTGTTGAAAAATAATACTCCTACTGGAGAAATGCTTACTGCTGTAGCCCTGCGGGAAAAGCAGATTTCTTTGAACCTGTATAACTTTTTTAAGCTGTTTCTAATTCACTCAATATATATAATAGCTCTATTGGTTGTCGTATTTTTTACCCAGTTGAAAAAGCCTTATGGATTCAGATTGAGTTTTAGAGCGCAGCTTCTTACGGCGTTTCTGTTTATGTCGCTTATTCCAATACTTAGTCTTGCAATTTACAACAGACATTTTGTCGCTGAAAAAAGTAAGACTGAAATACAGAACGAGCTTAGAGAAAAAGCGAATTATGTAGAAAACTCGTTCAGAGTATATAGCGCGCAATTGGATACGCTTCCGGCCGATACAGTTAAAATGTTGTTTGATAAAATATCAAACGAGCAGAATATAAATTTTTCGGCATTTGAAGGGGAAAAAGAATTTTTCTCCTCCGTTGACGAATTAACTTCTATTGGAATACTACCGCGTATTTTAAGTCCAAAGGTTAACAACAGACTAAATAATTCCGGTCTGCGCGAGTATTTTAATCAGGAGCAGGTTGATAATTATGACTATTTATCTTTTTATAAAAAAATAATAGTAAATAATAACGAGTATACCTTAAATGTTAATTCTGCGGTGAATAAAATAAACAGCGCTATATCTTCGCTCGATATTGATATATTTTTGTTTGGAGTTTATTCCTTCGCTACCATTATTATTATTATCATTGGGACAGTTTTAGCCAATAAAATATCCTCGCCAATCAGGCGGCTTACCAAAGCGACTTCGTCGGTGGCTCATGGCGATTTTAATATTGAAATTGAAACTAAGGAAAGAGGAGAAATTAAAGACCTGATAAACGGCTTTAATTTTATGACGCGCGAGCTGAATAAACGTCAGATGGAACTTGCCGAGCTTGAAAGAGAAACGGCCTGGAAAGAAATGGCACGTCAGGTCGCTCATGAAATTAAAAATCCCCTTACTCCTATGAAGTTAGCTGTTCAGCAGTTAGTAATAGCCTTCAAAGATAATCATGCTTCCTTTAGCTCTATCTTTGAGAAAGTTACGAACACTGTGCTAAATCAGATTGACAATCTTAATACTATCGCTTCCGAATTTTCTAACTTTGCGCGGATGCCTATTTATAAACTGGAAGAGCTTGACGTAATACCGGTTATTGCGGATACTATTAATCTGTTTATGGACGAGAATATTGATATTAAACTATCGCCAAAAGTTTCTTCAGCGCTAATTGAAGGGGACGTTTCGCAGATAAGAAGAATATTTATTAATCTTATCCGGAATTCAATTCAGGCTAACGCTACAGTTCTGAATATCGAAGTTGAAGAAATAGAAAACAGGTACGCAATAACCATAAAAGATAACGGCGCCGGAATACCGGAAAAAATACAAGAAAAAATATTCGACAAAAACTTTACTACCAAAATTAAAGGTATGGGAATAGGGCTTAAGCTAGCCAAAAAGTTTATTGATAGCATTAGCGGTAGAATTTATCTTAAAAATTCCTCCGCTGACGGATCTGAGTTTGTGATCGAATTTAATAAAAAAACAACAGCTTAGTATAACCGGATAATTCATGCAGGAATTAACTCCTCATCAAAAAAAAGCGCTTAATTATAACGCGCATATATCATTGACCGCAAATGCCGGTTCCGGAAAGACTTTCGTCCTTTCTAAAAGATATGTTGAAATTGCGGTAAACGAAGATATATCTCTCAGGAATATTGCCGCTATTACTTTTACCGATAAAGCCGCAGGCGATTTATATAAAAAAATTGCTAAAGAAATTGACGAAAGAATAGAAGCGGAAACCGAAGTCTGGAAAAAACAAAAATTAGAGCACGTAAGAAGACAGCTTGTATCTGCAAATATTTCCACGATTCATTCGTTTTGTATTGATATAATACGGGAATACCCAATAGAATCAAATGTGGACGCTAACTTTACTCCAATAGACGAATCATACTCAAGCGAATTAATTGAGTTTGCCGTAGAAGAAGTATTGAAAGAACAGATAAGCTCTAAAGAAAAATCGGATCTTGTTAAATCGCTAATTAGAATATTCGGCTCAAAAGATAAACTTGCCGAAGAACTGATTGAATTAATCAGGAACAAAAAAAATGTTTCCTCGATAAACGAAAAAATATATAGCCAGTCCGAAAAAGAAATAGCGGATTTTTTCTTTTCTTCTTACAAAGAGATATCAGAAAAGACAATTTTAGCAAGCAAACATAGCGTTATTAAGGCTATTGAAAATATTAATTTCGCAGCTCTTTCAGATTCGCCAAAAGGCGAATCTGCTCTGCTGATAGATAAGCTGCTTAATAATATGAGCGCAGAAAATGAGACCGAAACGCTTGCTCTGATTGCGCAGGAAATTTTAACAAAGTCGGGTAAAAGAAGCGTTCGGAAAAGAGGGTACATTAAAAAGGCGGAAGACTACGATATAGCCGACGATATATTGACGGTTGAAAAATATCTTCCAGAAATAGAAAAAGCGGCCGTCCCCGAAAACCACGAAGAAATTGAAATAGAATTAGCCAGGTTTGGCTGCAACATGTTAACGGTTTATCAGGCGGTATTAGAAAAATACGACCGGAAGAAAAGCGATCTCGGATGCCTTGATTTTGAAGACATTCTCTTAACTACAAAAGAAATTCTGAAAAACGACGATGTTAGAGAAAAGCTTTCAGAAAAATATAAATATCTGATGATTGACGAATATCAGGACACTAACGAAATACAGTATGATATTTTTCTGCCGATACTTGAATACTTGAAAAAAAATAATCTTTTTGTAGTTGGGGATGAAAAGCAAAGTATTTATATGTTTCGCGACGCCGAGCTTGCAATATTCCGTAAAACTAAAGCGGATATTCAACAAGTCAACGGAGAAGAGTATCTGCTAAATCTGCCGGATAGTTTTAGAATGGCGCCGGAAATATGCCAGTTTACTAATTTTGTCTTTGCAAAATTGTTCAAAGACGTAAATGTTCTGTATAACGAAGTTAAGCCGAATGATCTTGTATGCGGCAGAGCGGATGGAGTATCCGGTAAAATAGAACTGCTGATAAATAAAGATGAAGAGGACGATAACGGCGTCGCTGAATTAATAGCTCTGCGTATAAATGAATTGATTCATAACGACAATTTTGGCAAAGAATTTAGCTTCGGAAATATATCTGTATTATGCCGCAAACGTAAGGCGTTTGCAGAATTGGAAAAAGCGTTTGCCGATAATGAAATCCCTTACGCTATAGTTGGAGGCAAAGGATTTTATCAAAAACAATTTGTAAGCGATTTTTTTAATTATTTTTCATTTATTCAAAACCCAGAAAACGACGCGGCGCTTGCGGGCATTCTGCGGTCTCCTTTCTTTTCAGTAGACGACTCGACCCTATATAAAATTTCGCTTGAAGAAGGAACTACATACTGGCAGAAATTGGAACAGCATTCCGCTAAAAATGAAGCGATAAATAAAATAGCGGGACAAATAAGAAAAAATCTTATTCTCAAAAATTCGTTAGACGTAGCGTCGCTATTCAGAATTATTCTAAGCGAAACAAGCTATATCCCGGTTATTTCTTCGCAAAAGAATAATTTAATTGAAATAGAAAATCTGAATAAATTAATAAATCTTTCTATCAGCTTTTTTAGCGAGGGATTCAGGACGCTTTATGATTATGTGGATTTTCTTAAAAATGCAATTGCTACCAGCGAAGACGAAGGCCAGGCCGACGTAACAGCCGACGACGATACTGTAAAGATTATGACGATTCACCAATCAAAAGGGCTTGAGTTTGAAGCTGTGTTTTTGTACAAGTGCAATGAGCAATCGCAAAAATCTTTAGTTAAATCTAAGACCATTATAGCCGATAAAAACTTTGGGCTCCTTACTAAAGTTCCTTTGAATGATAATTATTTTGACGATTATCAGGAAGCCCCTATTGTTACATTGGCTAATTATATAATCGCTAAAAAAGAAATGGCGGAGCAGAAGCGGCTTTTTTATGTGGCGGTCACAAGAGCTAAAACGCGTTTATTTATTACTGCCGATTATAAAAACGGCAAGTTTCCGGAAGGCTCTATGATGGGTATGCTTACCGATACGCTTCAAATTAATTACGACGAAGAAAATTGCGAAATAAACTCTGAATTAAACTTCCTTAAAAAAAATGACGACGGCTATTATAACGAAAATAAAAAACTTACGCTTGTTATTCCCATTATTGATACGATTGAATTCAGAAAGCCGGAAATTATAGAAGTAAATGTTGAAAGGCCGGTAATAACAAACGTAACTGAAAAGATAATCGACATTCCGGAAGGCGAAATATTCTCCGCCACAAAAATTGCGGCTTATAAAAGGTGTCCGCTTAAATACAAGCTAGCTTATAATTATGATTTTGACGGCATATACAAAGATTATTCTAAATGGAGTTTGAAAAATCCCGGCAAAGATATGTCAGACGCTAAAAGTTCAGATGTAGAGTATAGTAAATTGCCTGAAATTTCAGACGAAGAAACGGGAATAAAAATGCCTGAAATGAAGGGACGGATTATTCACGCCGCGCTTCAGAATGATATAAAGGGGGATAGATTAAGGGAGTATGCTACGGAGCAGCTTTCGAATAGAGTGTTTATTGAATTGCAAAATAAAAAAGAAATCGAAATATTTATAAATGAAATTATTAAAAGCGTAAACAGCTTTTTTAATTCCGCTATTTATAAAGAAATCAGCGGCAAAAAAGAATATTTTAACGAATTTGAAATATATGTAAAAGAAAATAATTACATATTATATGGAATTATAGATAAATTAATTATTGAAGACGGTACAATTACTATTATAGATTTTAAGACGGATAATATAGTTCCTGAAAAATTAAGCGAAAGATACAATTCTTATTTACCGCAATTAAAATTTTATTCCTATATTGTGAATAAGTATTTTAAAAATTTTAACAGAATAATAACTCGCGTAATATTTATTAAATATCCCGAATATGATTTTTCTGAAACTGTAAACAAAGAAGATTTATCAAGGTTAGGAAGCGAATATGCGGGAATAATAAATAAGATAAGGAATCAGGAATTCCCTAAGAATTTGAAACATTGCCCTGAGTGCATATACTCAACTATAGGGAATAAATGCGTAGTAATTTAAAGCATGGTTGTTGAATTAAATATAATGGAGAAATTATGGCGAAAGTGATTAATCAGATAAGAGATATAGAAATTATTGAAAATGAACTTAAAACGGCGATTGCAGGATTGCTATCGTACCCGGTTACTGACGAAAAAATTACTCAGTTCCCTACGACTTTTGTTTATTTAGATAAGAATGTATATATCTTTTTTGAAGATGAATCAGAATTATACGACCAAATTCATGCGGACGCGTTATCAACTTTTTCAGTTATCAAAACAGAAAAAGGAAAAAAATCTGCAGAAGTAAGTTTTGTCCCTGCATATAAGTTTATTGCCGTCAAACTTTTTGGAATTAATAAAAAAATTGAAGAGCAGAAAACAATTGACGATCTGAACAAACTTTATGTGGAAAAATATCTAAAAAGCGACTTAAAGAAAAAATACAAAAAAATATTAATGATAGACACGGAAGAAATTCAAGCCTCTGAAGAAATTGGCGGATAGAATGAAAAAATATGCGTTTCTCTTATTATTAAGCTTTTTTGCTGGATGCGGTTCCGGCGAAAAATTTTCGGAATATTTTGAAGTCCCGGTTGAATTAAAAACCCCGGCTTCAGAACAAAAATATTACGATAATGTAGCCCCTGTTATGCGGGGAATAAAAGTTTTTATAGATCCCGGACATGGCGGAGAGGATAGGCGGACAAAAGGGCGTCTCGGTTTGGTTACCGAAGCGGACTTGAATCTAAATGTAGCTTTAGCGTTAAAAGATTATTTAACAAAAGCAGGCGCGATAGTTACAATCTCCCGCGAAAAAGACGTTACAGTTGATCTTAAATATCGTTCAGTTTTAGCAAATAATAGCGGATGCGATTTCTTTATAAGCATTCACCATAATGCTCCCGGCTCTAAAGAGGATTCATGGACTAATTACACATCTACTTATTATCATGCTACTGAAAATGATTATGAATATGATCCGTGCGGACATGATATGGCCAGATATGTTCAGCGCGATCTGACTTTTGCTACTGGCAATTCTGGCGGACTTGGTTCGTTTGACGGGACATATTCAGATTATTTAATTTATCCTAATGAAGGTTTTTCGGTTTTACGCAGGACTACTGCGATGCCGGCTATTTTAGTTGAATGCAGTTTTGTTACCGGAAGATTTGAAGAGTTACGGCTTGCAAATAAAGATTATAATAAAGTTCAGGCCTGGGGCATATTTAAGGGATTGTGCCGGTATTTTAAAAACGGAATACCTAAAATTAAAGAAATAAGCGGCGATACAATCAGCTACAAATCTGAAGGCGCGCTTTACCAGCTATCTGATAAAAAAGGAATTGATATAAAATCTATCGACGTTAAAATTGATTCTGTTTCGGCAAAATATATATACGATTTAGCCGCAAACAGATTATGCGTCAATCTTGATGATATTACGCCCGGCGAACATGAAATTAAAATTGTAGTTGCAAATAAAAACGGAAATCATTCTTTCCCTTTTAGAAAGAAATTGTTTATTAAATAAATTCTAAATTCTATGGGAGCGCCAGTATGCTGAATTACGTATGGATAGCTATTCTGTTCTTGGGAATTGGAGCGGCTCTATCAACCGATATTATTGATCAAAGCGGCAACAAATATCAAAATGGAAACGCAGTTACGGCCTATGTCGAACTGAACGAATCTTTCGATAAGGCTAAACCAAAAACTTATGACGGTACGTTAAAAATTAAAGCTCCTGATTTTAACGCTTTCTACAAAAAAAATGTCGCGCAGGACGTTTCCGTTCCGGCAAAAATCACTACTACTAAAGATGGTAAAAACACCTTATTCCTGAAAATAGATAAGTCGGCTCCTGACGTATGGCAGGATATGGCTAAAGTTTCAGGTAAGGATGACGATCTTTCCGGGCAGCTATTTATCAGAGACGTTAAGGACGATAAGCATTTATCCGCTCAGATTATCTGCGAAGACGTTTCATTTCTTAAGTTAAGAGAGATTACAAACTCGTCGTTAAACACTGCAGGAAGCGCAGTAAATATTGCATTAGGTCTGATAGGCGTTATGACTCTTTGGCTTGGACTTATGAAAGTGGCTGAAGAAGCAGGTTTGATAAGAATTATTGCAAAAGCTCTTACTCCGGTTACCAAAAGGTTATTCCCTGACGTTCCAAGCGATCATCCGGCTATGGGTGCAATAATTATGAATATATCGGCTAATATGCTTGGACTTAGCAATGCGGCTACTCCTTTTGGGTTAAAAGCTATGGAAGAGCTTGACAGCATCAATCCGGAAAAAGGCACTGCAACAAACGCTATGTGTACATTCCTTGCTATTAACACTGCCGGAATGACTCTGATTCCCGCTACTGCAATTGCTATCCGCGCGGCGGCTGGCAGTTCCGACCCGGCAATTATTATCGGCACTTCGCTTTTTGGTTCTGCATGCGCTACAATAGTTGGTATTACGTCCGCAAAAATTTTAGAGAAATTTCCAATTCAGGGAGGAGAATTTACTCTTTGGTTAAAACAAAATCTTAAAATATTTGGAACATTTTTTGGAATAGTAGCTCTTTTATTTTTGTTTTTTACTACGGGATTGCACAAAACAATTGGAGCTGCGCTGCCATTTATTAACGCGTCGCTTTTCAAAGCGGTTATACAGGTCATTTCTACTTTAGCTATTCCGTTATTAATAGCCGTATTTGTTGGGTACGGAGCTATTAAGAAAGTAAAAGTGTATGAAAAGTTTATCGAAGGAGCCAAAGAAGGCTTTAACGTTGCGGTAAGAATTATTCCTTATCTTGTCGCTATGCTTGTGGCAATATCTATATTCAGGGCTGGGGGCGCAATGGATTGGCTGATATATATTCTGCATCCATTTACAGCTTTTATAGGAATGCCTACGGAGGCTTTGCCTATGGCTCTGATGAGACCTCTTTCCGGGAGCGGTTCGCTTGGCATTATGGCCGAAACTATTTCCGTTCACGGAGTGGATACTTTTATTGGTATTTTAACTTCAACGTTTTATGGCAGCAGCGAAACTACTTTTTATGTGCTGGCTGTTTATTTTGGTTCTGTTAATATTAAAAAAACGCGTCATGCTTTGCCAGCCGGTCTTTTGGCCGATGTAGCTGGAGTATTTGGCGCATTATTCATTGTAAAAATGTTATTTGGATGATATTATGAAAGTGTTTATTACGGGCGATCTGCCAGGCAATGCTGTGGATTTGCTGCTTAAAAATAAAATTGAAGTCGTTGTGTTTGATAAAGACAGAGCGCTTACTAAAGAAGAGTTTGTTAAATATGCAAAAGACGCTGACGGAGTTATTTCCCTCTTACGGGATAAAATAGATAGCGAAATTATTGACTCAATGCCTAATTGCAAGGTTATTGCAAACTATGCCGTCGGGTTTAATAATATTGACGTTGCATATGCAAAGAAGAAAAAAATTGTCGTCGTAAATACGCCTGACGTGCTTACCGATTCAACAGCCGATATTGCAATGTCGCTTGTACTTGCCTGCGCGCGTAGAATACCGGAAGGAGAGAAAATTGTAAGAAATAAAAAGTTTAAAGGCTGGGGACCAAAACTACTGCTTGGGTATGAGCTAAGGAATAAAAATTTTGGAATACTCGGCGCGGGCAGAATTGGCGCGGCTACTGCTTTACGCGCTAAGGCATTTGGATGTAACATTCTGTATTACTCAAATCATCAAAATCTAAAATTAGAAAAAGCGACAGGCGCAATAAAAATGCCTCTTAAAACGCTTATTAAAAATTCTGATGTTATTTCTATCCATTTGCCTCTGACTGCAAAAACGAATAACCTTTTGAACGAGGGAATTCTAAAACTTTTGAAACCTTCCGCTATACTTATAAATACGGCGCGAGGCGAAGTAGTAGACGAAAAAGTTTTAATCCAAATGTTAAAAGAGAAAAAAATCTTTTCAGCAGGATTTGACGTTTATCAGAATGAACCTAATATAAATCCTGAATTGTTTAAATTGGATAATGTAGTTTTACTTCCTCATATAGGCAGCGCAACGGTAGAAGCGAGAACCGAAATGGCCGATTTATCCGCTAAAAATGTTATTGCTGTGCTTAGCGGTAAAAAAGCTATTACTCCGGTTAATTAATATTTTAATCGCATTAAAATTCGTAGCCGCGGACTTTTAGTCTGCGGCTTTTTGCTTTTTATACCAGCAAGCGCAGTAAAATAAGCGACTGTTGTAATGAATTTTCTCCGCAATTGGGGGCAAGCCTTTATGCAGTAAGCGTGTTATGATTGCCGAGGCGCTCATAAGCAGACTAAAAGTCTGCTCTACGAATTCTTTATTAACCCAGATTAAGCGTTAGAGAAAG
>DBTY01000041.1 GCA_002307295.1 Ignavibacteriales bacterium UBA1304 | reverse complement strand
TGTTTTATTTTGGACAGCTGTGATTGGAATAATAAAACAAACGATAAAGTTTGACTTAGTCAGTTAAAATAGCTATATTTGTGAACTAAATTTTATACCGCGGGGTGGAGCAATTGGTAGCTCGTCGGGCTCATAACCCGAAGGTTGTAGGTTCAAGTCCTGCCCCCGCTACAAAGAATGTTAGGTTCAGTCTGGAAACAGATTGAACCTGATACTTACTGAAAACCGAACGTAGATGTTTCGGTTTTTTTGGTTTTAAACATAAACGTTTGGAAGAGTACAACAGTTATAGTCTGGCGCCAGACAAAGAAAAGCTGAAAGTTAAACCTTTTGGCTTTTTGTGTTTTAAATCCTGCATTGCGTTTCCATCCTGAAATATCCAATTGACAATAGAAATAACTTTGCTTAATTTAATTTAGTTATATAAAGAACCTCGCATAAAACGCTTATTCCGGGGCGAACAATGAGGCGGAGATTGTATGGAATTAAATTTTTTAACTGGCTATAATAATATTTAGCTAAGGGAGGTTTATGAAAAAAATATTTATACTTTTCATATTGGCGCTTCTGTATAATTCCGTTAACGCTCAGTGGGTCTTGCAACAGCAGGGAACGCTAAAGAATCTTTTCGAGTGCGTTAAATTTATTTCGCCCAAAATAGGCTGGGTAGTTGGATCTGAGGGAATAATACTCCATACTACAGATGGCGGAACTACATGGCAGAAACAATCAAGCGGAACAACGCAAACATTGATGAGCGTCTCATTTACAGACGCTAATAATGGTACAGCTGTTGGAGACTCTGGTACAATTATTCGAACAACAAATGGCGGCGCAACCTGGCAATCGCAATCAAGCGGCGTTTCTGTTCTTTTATTAAGCGTTTCGTTTACAGACAAAAATACCGGAAACATCGTTGGCGGAACAAATACATTTCTTAGAACTACTGACGGCGGATCAACATGGCGTTCCCAGACTTTTAAGTCTTTTAATTATATTTCGTCAGTTAGTTTTGTAAATAATAATTATGGAATGGTCATTGACGGTTTTAATGGCGCTCTAAAAACTACTGATGGCGGAGCGACATGGGCGGCTCAATCGATCCCAACCAGCAGCATACAGAATTGTATTTGCATGATTGATACGAATAACGCAATTGCTGTAGGCATTACAGGCTCGATTGTAATAACTACCAATGGCGGAAATACATGGCTAAATAGATCTGTTGGCGGAGGGTTTAGTACAGGTGGATTTTATAGCGTTAGTTTTGCGGATAAAAATAATGGTATAGCCGTGGGTCAATATGGCCTTATTAAACGAACAACAGACGGTGGAAATACCTGGAGTTCGCAATCAATGGTTGCAAACACAATAGGCGTGCATTTGTATTCAGTTTCTTATGTGGATTCAGTTAATGGAATTGCTGTGGGAGAATTTGGAACTATAATACGTACTTCTAATGGAGGAGTAACTTCTGTCGTAGATAGAAATAACGGAACTAAGCCCAATAGTTTTTCGCTTGAACAAAATTACCCAAACCCGTTTAATCCAAGTACTGCTATAAATTACTCGGTTGCTAAATCAGGTTTTGTAACAATAAAAGTATATGATGTATTAGGTAAAGAAGCAGCAACTTTGGTAAATGAAGAAAAACCAATTGGAAATTACAGCGTAGAATTTAACGCAGGCAAACTAACAAGCGGAGTTTATTTTTATGTAATGCGCGCTGGCGCTTTTACAGAAACTAAAAAATTATTGCTGCTTAAATAAAGATTTAGGTAATGAAATTGGATAGGCGTTGATTTTACTTGAAGGTGAGTTGAACTTAAATTAAATTTAAATTGTATTTATATTAAAAAGGAGTTCATGATGTTACAGGTTGTCGACGTAGACTTAACGCCAAATCCACACGCTTTAAAATTTATTTTAAACGAGAATATATTAAAAACAGAAACGAGACAATTTCATAAAAAAGAAGAAGCCGCCAACGATCCTTTAGCAAAAGGAATATTTGAGCTTGAAGGAGTGGTTTCTGTTTTTTACATGGATAAATTTATTACGATAGAAAAACGTCCGGAAATTGATTGGAATAAAATTCAAAAACCATTTGCAGGATTTATTGAAAAGTTTGACGTGTCGTTGATACCGTCTGAATCCGAAGCAAATGTTTCAGGCGAAGACACGGGCGAATTATTGAAAAAAATTAACGAAATCCTGAACATAAAAGTACGTCCCGCTTTAGCAAACGACGGCGGCGGTTTAGAAGTTTTAGGTTTAGAAGGCAATACGCTTAAAGTAAGATATCAGGGCGCATGCGGCAGCTGTCCAAGCGCAATACGCGGAACATTAGCGGCAATAGAAGGCTTGTTAAAAAGAGACGTAAGCCCGTCTATTCAGGTAATACCCGGTTAATTAAATTCAATTAAAATAATTGTGGCGCAGGCTCCCCCGCCTGCGCGCAATTAAGAATTTTTAACTATTTCCTATTCGCCTTATATTTAATAATATCGGCTTTCTCCATAGTAATCAGTCCGCCGCAATTAGCTTCTTCAAATATCTTATCAACAAACGGCAGAAAATTTTCTATCTTGCTGGTTTCATCAACAATTTCAATAACGATAGGCATATCCTCAGAGAGGCGCAGAATTTTTGAGGTATGCACTCGGCTTGTTCCGCCATATCCCATTATTCCTTTATAGACAGTAGCTCCCGCCAGGCCTATTTTACGGGCTTCCAGAACAATTTGTTCGTAAACCGGAATGTGATTAATTTTATCCGCTTCGCCTATCATAATTCTTAAAAGTTTAGCGTCGCCCTCTATCTGCATTTCAACCTCCTGTTTATTCTCCGGTCAAATACTTAGAAACTATCAGAGCAAGAAAAATTCCGAATATGGATAAAACTACGTTTAATAAAATATTAAGAAAAGCCAGAATATATTCCGAACTTTTCATAAGGTTAAGAGTTTCAAGCGCAAAGGTAGAAAAAGTTGTAAATCCGCCGCAAAACCCAATTGTAAGAAATATTTTTACCGAAGGGCTTATTATTTTTTTAGCGTCTAAATAAAAAATAATAAATCCTATTATAAAACTGCCGAGCACATTTACCGAAAGAGTGCCATAAGGGAAAATAGCCGGCATATATTTATAAACAAAATTAGAAAGCCAATACCTGGCAACGCCGCCTATTGACGCGCCAGCGGCAACAATCAAATAATTATTCAACACGTCTCCTGTCAAGAATAAAACTAAATCTATATGTTATTTCAAATTAAACATTACTCAAACTCAAATGCAAGACCAGAAAAGTTTAAATGATATTTTAACGTAGAGATTGGCGCCGTTAATATTACAAAAAAAATATTAACGGCTAAGTAATTTTAGAATAACCAGTTGCCGAATAGTTGCATAGCGGATAAATTATTTAATTTTGATTTTTAAATCCCTCATTTTATATTGCCTTCGTTCTTTTACAGATTTACGGTATCCCAGTAAGAATGGGAATGATAGGGAAGTCCGGTGCGAATCCGGAGCTGACGCGCAACTGTAAGAAGATTTGTAGTATAATAAATCTTTAAGCCAGGAGACCTGCCGTAAAATATTCTTAATCAACCTTCGCGAGCGAGGTGTGGTTAGCTTAAAATGTTGTATCTCAACAATACATATCTTTTTATAGCGCCGCTATATTTCCCTCTCGAAGAAAATCAATATTTCTAAAATGTTTTATACTTATGAAGTATTTATTTTCTATCGTGTTTGTTTTCTATTACATTTCTGCTTATGCGCAGGAAGTTTCAGTAATAGACAGCTCTACAAATCTGCCCGTTAAAAGGGTCGTTGTTTCTTCGTCAAGGAACGCTGCAAGCGCTGTTACTAATGCTAACGGAGTTTTTTCTTTAAATGCGTTTTCTTTAGGCGATACGCTTACGTTTCAGCATGTGGCTTATAATAAAAAATCCTTTAGCTATGATTCGGCGTTAAGTAAAAAAATCATAGCCTTATCGCCGCGAATAATAAAACAAGAAGAAGTAAATATCACTTCACGCCGTCAGGACAAAAATAACTCGTCTTTCAAAGAAGAGCTTGAAGTTAAAACTGCCGATAAGATGAGTTATATGTCGGTAGGCGATTATCTTAAAAATCAGTCCTCGTTATTTGTAAAAGACTACGGCGGTTACGGCGGGCAAAAGAGCGTTTCATCCCGCGGTATGAGCAGCGAAAACACTACTGTGCTTTTTAACGAAGCGCGCGTAAACGATCTGCGAACCGGCATGTTTGATTTTAATTTGATTGATATTAATTCCGTAGATAAAATTGATTATCTAAAAAGCTTCGATTTTGATACGCCGTTTTCTTCGCCGGGGGGAGTAGTAAAGCTCTACACGGATTCGTTTGAAGAAAAACCTCATTTGAATTTTCATGCGAAGTTCGATTCCGATTTATTAAAATCGTTCGGGCTAAACTATTCAGACGGATGCAGCGGTTATTCATACCGCGTTACGGCAGAAAGGACTTACTCGCCTAATCATTACGATTATAATTTTGAAAATAAAGACTACGAAAGAGAAAATGCCTGGTTCTCTAAAACTTTTTTTAGCGGAGATTTTATCCGCGATATTGATAATCTAAAAATAAAATTTTATTCAAATTACTCATATTTAAATAGCGGAATACCTGGCTTTGTGGCTACAAACAATACAAGTTCAAGCAGAGAGTCGGATAAAACAGCTTCAAGTTTGAATATCCTGAATGCTGAATATTTAATTAATGAAAACTCTTCTATAACATCAAACGTAAATTATAATTACCAGTATCTTAAAATAGACGATCCGGACGGAGAACTATATTACAATAATGACAATAAAGGTTCTAACCTGCACGATGTATCTCTATCCGCAAAATTTAATTATCATAACGACGAATGGAAGTTTAATTCTGGTTATGAATTTGACGTGTCAAATTTATATAACCTTACGGGTTTTCTTTCGGGTCCCGGCTATGTTAATAATATAAACAGACATGCTAATAGATTTTCAGCGGGTTTACAGCGTCAATTTTATACTCCAGTATCTTTTATAAATAATATCGTTCTAACTGGATTAATTGCCAATGAGCAATTGGTTGAACGCCTGCCAAAGAAAGCAGACGCGCATTCAACTTCTTATAAACTGGGAGCCGCAATATATCCGCAATTTATAAACGGGTTATCGTTTAAAACTAATTTTGGAAACGATTACCGCCTGCCGACTTTTAATGAACGCTATTACTCAATGTTGTATAATCATTACGATCTTAACAGCGAAAAATATCAGTGGCTTGACGCGGGGTTTGATTACTATTTTAATCTGTTCGGGCAGACTCAGTTATCTGCGTCGTACTTTGATATAAAAGGGAAGAATAAAATTATCTGGGTCCCTACGCGCATGGCAATTCAAATACCAAAAAATATTGCAAACTTTGAATCGCAGGGATTTGAATTATCGTTTACAAAACATACTCCAGATAGCGTGTTTTGTCTTACGGCCTCGTATAATTATACTGATGCAAGAAGCAAAACAAAAACATCCGAACAGGATTTGTCTTATGATAAATTTATTATGTATACGCCGTTGCATCGGCTAAACATAGGGCTATCTGCGGATTATTCAATCTTTCATATTTCAGTTTCAACATCGTATGTAAGCCAGACGTTTTATTCTACAGATAATTATTACAAGCTGCCAGACTACATGTTATTAGACGCTTCAGCCGGAGTAAAATTTAATATACTTGGCAGAAAGAGCGTTCTCTCTCTGACTGCTTATAATTTGACGAAAGAAAATTACTTTGTAATTCAATCGTATCCAATGCCTTTAACAACTTACTTACTAACTTATTATTTGGAGGTCTTATGAAAAAAAATCTATTATATGGCTTAATTCTTACTTGTATAATAATAACATTCACGTCCTGTTCAAAGGATGATAATAATAATCCGGTAACAACGCCGGAAACAACGACTGGAATGTTTATTCTAAACGAAGGCGTTTACGGTCATAATAATTCATCTTTAAGTTATTTGGATTTTAAAACGTCAACTGTAACGCAAGATGTATATGCTTCGGAAAATAGCACGGCATCGTTGGGCGACGATGCTAACAACATGGTTATTCTTAACGGCAAAGGTTACATTGCCGTAGATAATTCTAATAAAATTGAGATCATTGATATTGCTACGTTTAAAAGCCTGGGCTATGTCGACTTAGGCTCTAACAGCGATCCCCGAGAAATATACATGAAAGACTCGACTGCCGGTTACGTTACAAGCTATACCGGGAAAGTTATAAAGTTTAATCCAACTACTAAAGCAATCGTAAAAACAATTGAAGTGGGAAGCAAGCCAGAAGGAATAGTTGAATCGAACGGTAAGCTGTTTGTCGCAAATTCCGGATTTGGGTACGCTAACACAGTAAGCGTAATAGACTTATCATCTGATAATGTAGTGTCTACAATTAAAGTGGGTACTAATCCAAGAACGGTTATTAAAGGAGATGATAATAATATTTACGTAGTATGTACCGGATCATTTTCAGATACCACTGGCAGAGGCGGAGTGTTTAAAATAGATTATAACACGCTTGCAGTGGACGATAGCATTGCCGTCTATGCTAATCCGGGCGAAGGATGTTTTGTGGGCAACGATATTTTAACAATAAATTCCAACGGCGTAGTAAGAGTAAATTTAACTAATCATACTGTTTCAAGCCCAATAATAACAGGGACAAAAGTAAACAGTTATTTTGGAATTATTTATTCAATAGCGTATGATAAAACTACTCAGACAATTTATTGCGGTAATCCAAAAGATTTTAACCAGAACGGAGAAGTCGTTGCGTTTTCAACTGATGGAACTGAAAAGGCAAGATACGCTGCCGGAGGCATTAATCCGGGCACGCTCCTTATTTATAGAAAATAATTTTCCTCTCTATCCGGGAGCGGATTTGCGGTTTTATTATAAACAGCCTTAAGTCAACTGTTTGTTCCTTGATTGTTCCGCTAATCTTCTCCCGGTAGTTCAATCTTTTGTTTACCTTAAAAATGGAATTAAAATGAACACAATAAAAAAACGTGATGGAAGGATTGTGCCTTTCAGTAATAAAAATATTTCTTCTGCTATATTAAGAGCGGCAAAGTCTACAAATGAATTTCAGGAAAATATTGCAGATTCGTTAACGCAAATTGTTTTGGATATAGCGCAAAAAATATTTGCTGAAACAACTCCAACAGTAGAAGAGATACAGGATATTGTAGAAGACGTATTATTAAAATCGCCTTATAAAAAAACTGCTAAGGCGTATATTATTTATAGAGAGCAACATACGCGCCTGCGCGAAATTACCTCATCGTTTAATATCCGATTAGTAGATCAGTATCTGCAAAAAAAAGACTGGCAGGTAAATGAAAACAGCAATATGGATTATTCATTACAGGGACTGAATAATTACATCTCTACGGAAATAAGCAAGTCATACTGGCTGAATGAAATATATCCGGATAAAATTCGCGACGCGCATGTTAAGGGCGATTTGCATATTCACGATCTTGGTTTGTTAAGCGTCTATTGCGTTGGGTGGGATCTTTACGATCTCATATCTAACGGTTTTCAGGGAGCTCCGGGCAAAATAGAATCATTGCCGGCAAAACATTTTAGAACGGCTCTAGGCCAAATAACAAATTTCTTTTATACTTTGCAGGGGGAAGCTGCCGGAGCGCAGGCTTTCTCTAACTTTGACACGCTTCTTGCGCCGTTCATTTTCTACGATAAGCTTAATTACTCCGAAGTAAAACAGGCTTTGCAGGAATTTCTTTTTAACGTAAACGTGCCTACGCGCGTAGGCTTCCAGACTCCATTTACTAATATTACGTTGGACCTTACTGTTCCTTCCTATTACGCCGAGCAGGGCGTTATGATTGGCGGCAAACAGCAGGAAAAAACGTATAAAGAGTTCCAAACTGAAATTAATATTTTCAATAAAGCGTTCCTGGAAATTATGGCCGAAGGCGACGCAAAAGGCAGAGTGTTTACTTTTCCAATACCTACTTATAATATTACAAAAGATTTTGATTGGGATAATCCATATCTTGAAAAGCTGTGGGAAGTAACCGCTAAATACGGAATCCCATATTTTGCAAATTTTATTAATTCAGATATGCAGCCTGAAGACGCGCGCAGTATGTGCTGCCGTCTGCGTATAGATAATCGCAAATTAGAAAAGCGGGGCGGCGGTTTATTCGGCTCTGCCCCATTGACTGGTTCCGTAGGCGTAGTAACAATTAACCTGCCGCGCATTGGCAGCCTTGCAGGCAGCGAGGAAGATTTTTTTGCAAGGCTTTCTGCGCTTATGAATATTGCTAAAGACTCGCTTGAAATTAAAAGGAAAACTCTCGAACGGCTTACTGAAAGCGGTTTATATCCTTATACTAAACACTATCTCAAAAATATAAAACTACGGTTTGACGAATATTGGAAAAATCATTTTTCTACTATCGGCATTGTTGGGATGAACGAAGCTTGCCTAAACTTTTTTGGCGAAAACATCGCTTCAGAAAAAGGAAGAGAATTTTCTCTACGCGTAATGGATTATATGAGGAACAAATTAACTGAGTTTCAGGCGGTTACCGGGAATAATTACAATTTGGAAGCGACGCCTGCAGAAGGGACTTCGTACAGATTGGCTTTAGCCGATCAGAAAATCCTTTCAAATCCTTTCTTTGCAAACACCGAAGACGCAGCTAAAGGGCTCCCGCCATTTTATACTAATTCATCTTTTTTACCTGTCGATTATAGCGACGATCTTTTTGAAATACTTGATTTGCAAGACGATTTTCAGGCTAAATATACTGGCGGCACAGTTCTGCATTTATTCATTGGCGAGAGGATTAACGATACTAAAGCTTTAACGGAGCTGATAAAAACCATTTCAAATAAATATAAGCTCCCGTATTTTTCAATAACCCCAACGTTTAGCGTCTGCCCTGTCTGCGGCTATCTGAGCGGCGAACATGAGACATGCGATAAATGCGGCAGCGAATGTGAAATTTATTCAAGAGTTGTCGGTTATTTGCGTCCTGTAAAACAATGGAACGAAGGGAAGAGGGAAGAATTCAAATTAAGAAAAACGGCGGCGCTGCAATGAAAATATCAGGACTGCAAAAATTTTCTCTGATTGATTATCCAGGTAGAACATGCGCGACAGTTTTTACTCAGGGTTGCAACTTTAAGTGCCCGTTTTGCCATAATAAGCAGTTAATAGCTACAGATAAACAGGCGGAATTAAAAACTATTGATGTGATAAACTTTTTGAGAACAAAAGAAAATCTTCTTCAGGCAGTATGCATTAGCGGGGGCGAGCCTACTATTCAAGGCAATCTTATAGATTTTATAAGAGTAATTAAATCGATGGGTTTTCTGGTAAAGATAGACACCAATGGCAGCAGGCCTGATATTATTAAAGAATTAATTGAAACTTCGCGTGTAGATTTTTTTGCTATGGATATAAAGGCTCCAAAAGAAAAATATGAGCTTTTGACTGGGACGGATTTTGACTATGACGTAATTGAGCAATCTATACAACTTATAAAAAATTCGGGCGCCGGGCTTCAATTCCGCACTACGTTTGTAGAGTCTCTTTTAACAAAGGACGACATGAGTTATATAAAAAACGTTGCAGGCGAAGGGCATAAAACGCAGGAATATATTTCGGCTCAATAAGATCGGCGAGGCGCTTTTAAAAGCGCCACCGACTCCTGATAAAAACACTGAAAATTTGTTTTATTTCTTATGATTGTTTTTGTAAGTTCAATCAATAATAAATTTTAATTCACTTCGGGAGTTTTTATGTCTAAGAAAATAGTCAAAAGATCCTGGGCCGAACCCTTCAAAATTAAAGTCGTTGAACAAATAAAAATGACGACCAGAGCCGTTAGGGAAAAGGCAATCAAAGAAGCCGGTTACAATACCTTCCTATTGCGTTCGCAGGACGTATACATTGATCTGTTAACGGATAGCGGCACTAACGCTATGAGCGATAATCAATGGGCTGGAATGATGATTGGAGACGAAGCTTATGCAGGCAGCCGCAATTTTTATACGCTTTGGGATAACGTAAAAAAATATTATGGGATGCCTTATTTTGTTCCTACTCATCAGGGACGCGCGGCCGAGCATATCATAGCGCAAATATTAGTTAAACCTGGCGACTACATCCCGGGTAATATGTACTTTACTACTACGCGCCTCCATCAGGAATTAGCAGGCGGAACTTTTGTTGATATCATTATAGACGAAGCTCACGATCCACAAAAAATACATCCTTTCAAAGGAAACGTAGACCTAAATAAATTAGACGCATTAGTAAAGAAAGTCGGCGCTAAAAATATCCCTTATGTATGTATTGCAGGCCCTGTAAACATGGCCGGAGGGCAGCCTGTTTCTATGGCGAATATAAACGAGCTTAGCGTTTATTGCGCAAAACACGGAATTAAAATGTGGTTTGACGCGACAAGAGCCGTAGAAAACGCATACTTTATTAAATTGCGC
Source organism: Ignavibacteriales bacterium UBA1304 (assembly GCA_002307295.1). GTDB lineage: Bacteria > Bacteroidota > Ignavibacteria > Ignavibacteriales > Ignavibacteriaceae > UBA1304. The sequence goes on along the minus strand of DBTY01000041.1, from coordinate 13,543 downwards.
GAAAAAGGATTTGCCGATAAAACTATCGCTCAGATTCTTAAGGAAATGCTTAAACCATTTGACGGTCTTTGGGTTAGCGCTAAAAAAGATTTAATGGTTAATATTGGCGGCATATTTGCTACGCGAAATAAAAAAGTGTTTGACGAAGCCCGCAACCTGTGCGTTGTGTATGAAGGGCTGCACACTTACGGCGGTCTTGCCGGAAGAGACATGGAAGCCATGGCGCGAGGTATGGACGAGATGGTTGATTTTGATACTATAAAAGCGCGTATAGGGCAGGTTGAGTATTGCGGAAATAAATTGAAAGAATACGGAGTGCCAATTGTAGAGCCTATTGGAGGGCATGCGGTGTTTTTAGACGCTAAAAAATTCTTGCCGCATATTAAACAAATTGAATTTCCGGCGCAGGCGCTTACGGCGGAGATATACCTGGATTCAGGCGTGCGCGGTATGGAACGAGGAATTGTTTCGGCAGGCAGGAACGCTAAAACTGGAGAAAATAATTTTCCTAAATTAGAATTAGTTCGCCTTACTTTTCCGCGTAGAGTTTATACGCAGGCGCACATTGACGTAACGGTTGAATCGGTCGCATCGGTTTATGAAAACCGAAAATCTATTAAGGGATTAAAAATGATTTATGAACCGAAGTATCTAAGATTCTTTCAGGGGAGATTTGAAAAATTAAAATAGTATGGCTTGTTAAAAAGCTGTTGCAGAGGCGTCCCGATAAATCGGGACGTCGCTACAACAAAACTATATTTGTTCTATGAAGTTCTTACTTTTGCTTCTTTTAACAACGAAGCAAGATTGTCTTTGAATGCTGGATTTAAGGCAATCGCTTTTTCGCCGTCTGTTATTGCCTGCTTATAGTATCTTAACCCAAAATTAACAAAACTTCTTAAAAAGAACGCCATGCCAAATTTAGGATTTATCTGAACGGCTTTAGTCAGGTCGTTATTTGCTTCCTGAAGATTATTCATATTTTTATAAGCGTTTCCTCTATAAAAATAAATTTCAGGATCCTGGGGATGCAAAGAAATAGCTTTGGTAAAGTCGTGGATAGCGCTGTTAAAATCCTGCATCTGCAATTTAAGTTTGCCTCTGCCAACGTAAGCGTCAAAATAATCAGGATCAATAAGCGCTTTTGAATAATCGGAAATTGCGCCGAGGTTATCGTTCAATTCAATTTTAGAATTAGCGCGTCTGTAAAACGCTTCGGCGTTATTAGGGTTATGCGTAATTACTTTGTAAAAATCGCCGCAGGCGTCAGAATATTTTTTATTAAGATGTTTTATCAAGCCTCTTTGAATCAACGCGCGTTCGTGTTTAGGATTTTCTTCAATTAGTTTATTCAGATAAGAAACCGCTTCGTCATATTCTTTTAAAGCTATGTCAATAGAAGCGATGCTGAAAATAATTTCTTCGCCGGTCGGATTAATTTCATACGCTTTCATAAAATCGGTTTTAGCTTCCTTAAGAGCCATAAGGAACTGTTCAAGCTTGCCCCGCTGGTGGTAAGCCTCAAAGTTATCCGGTTGAAGCTCAATAATTTTTGTATAGTCAATTACGGCGCCGTCCGGGTCGTCTAAATTAATTTTAACTTTTGCTCTTAAAAGATATGCGTCAAGATAATTTGGATCCAGTTCAATAGCTTTGTTTAATTTTTCTAACGCTACTGTGAATTCAGATAATTCAGATTTTGCGCGGGCGTGATTATAAAACGCTTCCGCTAAGATAGGGTCAAGTTCAGTCGCTGTAAGAAGGTTGGCCGCGGCGGACTCGTAATCCTGCAGCAGAATTTTTACCATGCCAAGATAATTATACGCTAATCCAAACACAGGCTTAATTTCAATTGCTTTATTAAGATCAAGTATCGCCTGCTTATAATCTGCCGCCAGCATTTTTTCATACCCGCTGTAAACATAATAATCGGCTATGGCGGAGTTAATATTTATAGCCCGCTCATAATCGTTCAAAGCATTTGCAGATTTTCCTAACTTTGATTCAGCCCGGCCGCGGTAATAATACCCGTCGGAATCCTGACTGTTAGACGAAATGTATTTATCAAAATATTCAAAAGCTGGTTCGTAATTCGATTTTTCAAGCTCAATTTTGCCAAGATAGAAATTTACATTGACTGAAAATGATGAGTTTAATTGAAGTACTTTTTTGAAATCGGATTCGGCGTTGTCATATTCCGCTAAAGCAAATTCAGACGCGCCCTTGTAATAATAGGCTTCTGCCGAGTCTTCGTTGGTTTGGATTATTTTGGTTAGTTCAGTTACTGCTCCCCGGTAATCTTTTGCCCCAAATTTCTCTTTTGAAGTTTTTAATGAATCTTCGTCTTCAGATTTTGAGAACATGCTTTTAAATAGGCTCATATTCAGACTTATTTTGTTTAAAAATTCAAAAAACTAAACTTATCCCAGTTTGTTATCGTCAGGGGGATCCTAATTAGCCGAAATAAAGTTCCTTATCTAATAATGAAATTTCGTTAGATTTCTCCGAATTAACAAGCGGTTTTTATGGATTTTGTGAACCTTTTAAGCGCAATTTTAACGGCGGATAAAAAATAATTGAGCAATTTTTATCTAATAGTTTTAATAAACCTCAAAACCCCACAGGGGAGTATGATAATGATTCAGAAAGAAAAGCAGTAAATGAAAGGAAATAATTTTTAAAGCCTAATCGAGAAAAGTAAATGCCAGGTCAAAACTGTTTAGTTTTTTTTGTTGCCCCGCCTGAAATAGCTATCAATTTTCATAACAACTTCCTTTTAATTTATATGAAACAAATCTGTTATTTAGAGAACGAACCATAACATTATCTTAAGTATAACATTTTAATTGCTTTGTGATACGGGGTTGACCCTGAATTAACTCCTGAAATTTTGATTTCTAAAAAGTAAACCCCGCTGCTTAAGCGGTATTTATCCGCATTAAAATTTAATTTGTAACTGCCAGCGTCTTTTTCTTCATTAATTAAAGTTGCAATTTCTTTACCCAATATGTCGAATATCCTTAAGCTCACTTTACTGTTAAATGGAAGCTGGTAACTAATGGTTGTAGACGGATTAAACGGATTGGGGTAATTTTGGTTTAACTCGAATTTCGACGGAGTTGTTTTATTATCCTGCGCTTTAACGTCTGTAATTTTTGAATATGAATAAATAAATAACTTACCGAGGAGATGATCAAAATCCGGATAAGATTCTTGTATAACAAAAACATCGGCATATCCATCGCCGTTTATATCTCCGGCTATATCAATGAACTTTGCATAATAAAACCATTTTTTATCGCCTTCCATTTTGAATGCCGGGTTATTAATGTTTATTGTCTCTCCTCCCCAGAAACCTATAGCGTCGCCAACCATTCCGCTGTCTGCATTAAGATAATCGAAGTTGCCAATTATATAGTCGTCATAACCATCATTATTAATATCCCCTCCAGCGCCTATTGACGCGCTTCCATCCCCGCCAAATCTGTAAGGGTCAAACACAATCGGATCATCGTTGCTTGTATATATGTATACTTTATCAGCAGTAGATATTATAAAATCTTTTTTGCCTTTTCCGTTTAAGTTTCCTGCGGGTTTAACTTCCCAAATAAAACGAATCGTTGGGGGAACAAATGTTTTGTATGGAATAGAGCTTATAGCATCCTTATTGCCCAGAAACATATAGACTTTATCAGAATCGTGTTCATTAGAAGTAACACTGATTAAAAAATCATCATAACCATCGTTATTATGATCCCCTATTCCCGCTACTGTTGATCCATAGAACATATCGGCCAGCGTTCCCTTAAATGCTGCCCACGGCGTGCTAACTAATGTTTTGCCTCCTTTGAAAATATATACTCTGCCTATTCCATCGTCCCAATTGTATTGCGAGGCAATTGCAAAATCATTATATCCGTCGCCGTTTAGATCGCCAAGCGGATAGATTAAAGCATTCGGCATCATACCCCAGTAATACGGAGGCCAGTATGTAAACTTTGGAATTGTATCAAGCTCTTTTCCGCCCAATATTATTTCCCAATAAGGATGAGTTGGAATATAGGTAGTATCGCCTGAAATAATCATTAAATCAGCGTAACCGTCGCCGTTTACGTCTCCTATTGCATAAGCTCCCCCTCCAAAATAAGGACTCTGTGGCGGTATATAGAAACGATGAGCAAGTTTAAGCTTAAACTGCGGATTTCCATAATACAGGTCAATATATTGCTGATAACAAATGACAAAATCAGCATAACCGTCGCCGTTCATATCCCCGATCCCTATCGCTTTCATTAACTTATTATTTGTTGCAGTTCCGGTAAGAGTATCGACAAGATATAAGCTGTTTTGCGAATGCACAGGGAATGGAGCTAAGAGGAGGAGGAAGAAAATCAAATAAAAAAGCTTTGTGTTATTTATATACTCGTTCGCGCAAAAATATATTATAATATTTTGCAAGCTATACTTTTTCATATAGTTAACCTTTTATCGTTTTGATTACAAATACTGAAAAGCTTTCCCGCACTTTTTCCCACGACAACTCTCCCACTGAAATTAGAATCCTTTTACAAGCCTAAAAAGGAATAATTAATTTATCATGTTTTTATCAAATTATTAGTTTGTTCTTTTTTTATGAACATGATTATTAATTACGAATAAAATGTAAAATGTAATTACCAGAATGTCAATCCGTAGAATTACTGATTTCTAATGAGAACTTAAAGAAATTTGAAGGGGAAAATCTCATTATGAGAAAGTGGTGACAAACTTTTATAAACAAAAGGTTCAAATTGATTTTCGTATTTAAATTGAGTAAATTGGCAGTCTGAAAATTGCTTTGTCATTTTAACTATTTAATCTATTCCCTAAAGCATATCTGCATAAGACATAAAATACTGATTGAATACAGAGATAAAGGCATTTTTCGGACTAACAACAAATAATATTCTAAAACAGTTTACCTATATCTTAAGGAGATTGTTAATGGGTTGGCTTTCTAAAACGCTAAATTCTGCTATTGGCAAAAAAGCGCTGATGGCGGTAACAGGTCTTTTTTTAATAACGTTTTTATGTGTCCATGTATTTGGCAACACATTTCTTTATGTAGGAAAAGAGGCTTTTAACGCATACGTTGAAACTTTGGAAGGAGGAGTGATTCGAGCAATATTACTCGTAATAGAAGTAGTTCTTGTAGCGGCATTCCTTATCCACATTTACAACGGAGTTCGTTTAACACTTCAAAATTGGGCTGCAAGAGGATCTCAAAAGTATGCAGTTTCTAAACCTGCTCCTCAGGTCACATTGGCTTCCCGCTCGATGTTTGTTTCGGCCAGCATAGTTTTTATATTCTTAGTAATACACTTAAGAAACTTCTGGTACGAATTTAAATTCGGCGGAGTAACAGATACTACTACGCCATATGATATCGTAGTATCGACCTTTCAGATACCTCTCTATTCTCTATTGTATGCAGTAGGAGCGGCGCTGTTAGGTTTCCATTTATATCATGGATTTCAAAGCGCGTTCCAGACTCTTGGTCTGAATCATAAAAAATACACTCCTATAATTTTATGGGTTGGTCGGATATATGCGATTTTCATTGGATTGGCATTCGCTTCGTTTCCAATATACTTTTTTTTCTTCGGAGGTAAATAATATATGAAATTAGAATCAAAAATCCCGGCCGGCGAGCTAAAAGATAAATGGACTAACCATAAGTTCAACATGAAATTGGTTAATCCGGCAAATAAAAGAAAATACAACGTATTGGTAGTAGGAACCGGTTTAGCCGGAGCTTCGGCAGCTGCGTCATTAGCCGAACTTGGCTATAATGTTTCAGTATTCTGCTATCAGGATAGCGCCCGCCGCGCTCACAGTATTGCGGCTCAGGGCGGTATTAACGCATCTAAAAATTATCAGAATGACGGCGATAGCGATTATCGTTTATTTTATGACACCATTAAAGGGGGAGACTACAGAGCTCGCGAAGCTAACGTTTACCGTCTTGCAGAAGTAAGCGGAAACATTATCGATCAATGCGTAGCTCAGGGCGTTCCTTTTGCGCGCGAATACGGCGGTCTGCTTGCTAACCGTTCTTTTGGCGGAGCTCAGGTTTCCAGAACTTTTTACGCCAGAGGCCAGACGGGGCAGCAGTTATTGCTTGGCGCATACAGCGCTTTGAACCGTCAGATCGGTTTGGGCAAAGTTAAAACATATTACAGAAGAGAAATGCTCGAGCTTGTTATTGTAGACGGACATGCCCGCGGTATTATTGTAAGAAACTTAGTGACAGGCGAACTTGAAAAATATTCCGGCGACGCAGTTTTACTTGCTACAGGCGGATACTCTAACGTATTTTATCTTTCAACTAACGCAATGAACTCCAACGCTACGGCTATATGGAGAGCTCACAGAAAAGGAGCTTTATTCGGAAATCCGTGTTATACTCAGATTCACCCGACCTGTATTCCTGTGCATGGAGATTATCAGTCAAAATTAACTTTAATGAGCGAAAGCTTAAGAAACGACGGAAGAATCTGGGTGCCAAATAAAGTCGGCGATAACAGAGCTCCAAATGATATTCCAGAAAACGAAAGAGATTATTTCTTAGAAAGAAAATATCCTTCATTTGGCAATCTTGTTCCCCGCGACGTAGCTTCCAGAAACGCTAAAGAACAATGCGACGCTGGCAAAGGCGTTGGCGATACAAAAATGGCCGTTTATCTCGATTTTGCCGAAGCAATCGGCAGACTTGGTCAGAAGGCGATTGAAGATAAATATGGCAACCTGTTTGATATGTACCAGACAATAACCGGAGAAAATCCTTATAAGGTTCCAATGCGTATTTTCCCGGCTCCTCATTACACAATGGGCGGCTTATGGGTCGATTACAACCTTATGACTACTATACCTGGTTTATTCGCTTTGGGCGAAGCAAACTTTTCTGATCACGGCGCAAACAGACTTGGCGCAAGCGCATTGATGCAGGGACTTGCAGACGGTTATTTCGTAATCCCTTATACTCTTGGCGATTATTTAGCTACTAATAAATTAGCTAAAGTTACTACAGAACATCCGGAATTTGCTAAAGAAGAAAAATCAGTTAACGAATTAGTCGGCAAACTTCTTGCAATTAAAGGCAAGAGAACTGTAGACGATTTCCATAAAGTGCTTGGCAGAATAATGTGGAACAACGTTGGAATGTCTCGTAATGAAGAAGGTTTGAAAAAAGCTATAAAAGAAATAGCCGAACTTAGAGCCGAATTCTGGAAAGACGTTAACGTAGTAGGTTCTGCGCAAGATTTGAACCAGACTCTTGAAAGAGCCGGTAGAGTGGCCGACTATCTTGAACTTGGCGAATTGATGGCGAAAGACGCTCTTAGCAGAAATGAATCCTGCGGCGGTCACTTCCGCGCAGAATACCAGACTGAAGAGAACGAAGCCAAAAGGGATGATGAAAATTATACCTTTGTCTCTGCCTGGGAATATAAAAATCCGGGAGAATGGGAATTTCATAAAGAAGACTTAGATTTTGAATTCGTACACCCTACTCAAAGGAGTTATAAGTAATGGAAGGAAATAAATTAAATTTAACCTTGAAAGTCTGGAAACAGGCAAACAAGGACGCTAAAGGCAGATTTGAAACTTATGAGTTGAAAGATATCTCTACTGACGCTTCATTTCTTGAAATGTTGGATATTCTTAATGACGACTTAGAAAGAAAAAACGAAGAACCAGTAGCCTTTGAGCACGATTGCCGCGAAGGCATCTGCGGATGTTGCAGTTTGTACATCAACGGCAGAGCTCACGGCCCATTGGCAGGCATAACAGTTTGCCAGCTTCATATGAGAAATTTTAAAAATGGCGAAACAATATGGATTGAACCATGGCGCGCTAAACCATTCTCAATTGTAAAAGATCTTATTGTCGATAGATCGGCATTTGACAGAATTTTACAGGCGGGCGGTTTTGTTTCTATAAATACCGGCGGAACTCCAGACGCTAACCTGATTCCAATACCTAAAGAAAAAGCTGATCTTGCTATGGACGCGGCTGCTTGTATAGGATGCGGAGCCTGCGTAGCGGCTTGTAAAAACGCTTCGGCTATGTTGTTTGTAAGCGCTAAGGTTTCTCAGTTGGCTCTTTTGCCGCAGGGACAGGCTGAAAAGCAGCAGAGAGTTCTTGCTATGGTTAGTCAAATGGATAAAGAAGGTTTCGGAAGCTGCACAAATACCGGAGCATGCGAAGCCGAGTGCCCTAAGAAAATTTCAATTTCGAATATTGCCAGAATGAACAGAGAATATTTCTCCGCTTCTATCAAATCGAATTGATTTTTTCCTTTTTGTTATAAAAAATCTTGAAATCCCGATTATTTTTTTTAATCGGGATTTTCTATTTTAGAATATGTAATTATTTTTGGTATTTAACATGCTTGAGAAGGAAATAAATTTCATTTCTGATTTTAATCTTAATAAGATTAAAAATTTAGGATCATTCTTTTCGTTTGATAAACTTAGAGCTTCCGATATTCATCCCTCGGTATTGCAATATATTTCCGCACATTTGGATTTCTTAATTTATGAAGACAGAAAAAGACTGCTCAGGCAATCTGCTTTCGATTATTCCGGCGCAGAAATAACAAGACTTTTTAACCTGATAAGCGACGAGGTTAAAAAAAACAAAGCTCTTTCTTTTGAAGACGTAAAAAACCTTGTAGCGCAGGCCGCTGCGTTTAACGCTAATTTTTTGATGCATCCTAAATGGACGCTTACAAAGTTAGTTTTTGAAAACAGCGATTCTAAAAGCATAGACGAAGTAAAGTATGCGCTTGATTACGTGTATTATTTCGATTTTATAAAAAATATTTTTAACGCTTATCTTAAAAAAAAGCAGTCGCTTACAATATCGCGCGAAGAATTTGAAACTGTTTTTGATAAGATAGATAAAGAAATTTATAATACTCAGCCCAAACAATTTATAGATAATCTACTTATTGCGCTAACCGACTTTTTTAACATTGGCGGAGTTTCTAAAAAGAAAGTATTGCTTTCTGCCGTTGAAGGTTTTCTGAAGGAAAAAGATTTAAGCGATTATCTCTTTAGGCTAAAACGGGCTATGCCTCTTGAACCTAAATCGAGCTATGACGTTGAGGATATCAGGAAAATACTTTTCTCAACTGCTCCTTTGGAAAAACAAATCATTCTTGAGCCTAAAAAACCTGCTGTTGTTGATGAAGAGCCCAAAATTGAGCAAATAGATTTGTTTGAAGAAGTTTCTGATAAAGACGATACTATAAAGGAAGATAATACTAGGCCAGAAGACGCAAAGCCAGAACCTGATATTTTACTGGAACCTGACGATAGCGAAAACACATTGCAGACGGCAATTGAAGATACGAAACCAAATGCCGAAGAAAAAACTGAACTATTGGAAATAGAAGTGCAGGAAGGGGACATAACAAATATTGAAAAAGACCCGGGTTTTGACGACGCTTTAGCTGAACAATCTGAATCGAGTAATGACGATAACGGACATCTGCTTAATAACGAAGAAAAAATTGAAAACTTTATTTTTGCCAACAATGAGGATGCAATTAACGAGTACCTCGACTATCTTGAAGAAAAGGAAGAGTATGTCTCTGCTCGTGAAAATAAAGGCAATGATAAAAAAGAAGACGATAAGGCTGTAGAACAAGCTGTTGAAAGCCACGAAGAGCAGGCGCCAGAAGAAGAAAGCGTAGAACCGGAAAAAACGATAGAAGAAGAAATTAAAATTACTGAACCAGAGAATACAATTCAGGATGAAAAGAGGGAACAAACCGGATTAGAAATAATGTCTCTTATAGAAGAAATTGAGGAGACAATTCCCGAAACGGCTGACGAAGAACCAGAAGTCGAGTTTGTAGAAGAAGAGCCGGAGACTGTAGCCGATCAGGAAAGCGAACCGGAAACAAATACTCCAGAACATGAAACTGAAAAACTGGAAGAAGCTGATATAGCCGCTGAACCAGATATGATTGGCGCAATTGAAGAGGCTGAACAGAAACAGGAAGAGATGGAAAATTTAGTAAGCGGAATTACGGAAGAAGACGAAACGGTAATAGAAGATACCAGCATTGAAAAAGAAGAGGCAGAAGAAGAAAAAACAGAAGAAACGCCAGAGCCTGCCGCTGAATTTAAAAAAGATATTACAATGCTGATTTCGGATAAGGACGCGTCGAAAATAATATCGGGCGTTTTCAAAAAAGATAATGTGAACTTTATTATTACGCTTGGTAAAATATCGGATTGTAAGACCTATAATGAGGCGGCCGATTTGCTAAAAATAGTTTTTGCTTCAAACGATGTAAATCCAGATTCAAGGGACGCTGCAAAACTAACAAAAATAGTCATTGATTTTTTTAACACTTAGGTAAATATGTTTATAGATTATGCGAAGATATTTCTAAAAGCCGGAGACGGCGGAGACGGCGCGGTTACTTTCAGAAGAGAAAAGTATGTCCCTAAAGGAGGACCTTCAGGCGGCAACGGCGGGTATGGCGGAAATGTTGTAATTGAAGCTCATCACGATTTGTCTACTCTTATAGATTTTAACTATAAAAAGAAGTTTTGCGCGGAAGACGGCAAAGCAGGCGCGCGCTCTTTGATGGACGGCCGGAGCGGGGAAGATATAATAATTAAAGTGCCTATTGGCACTACTGTAAAAGACGCTGAAACTGGAGACGTCCTTTTTGATTTAGACGCCGATAACAAGCGCGTAGTGGCCGCTAAAGGAGGCAAGGGAGGCAAAGGGAACAGCAACTTCGCCACGCCTACTAATCAGACTCCCCGGTTTGCAGAACCAGGCAAACCCGGAGAAGAAAGAAACGTTATTTTTGAACTAAAGCTTATTGCAGATATAGGTCTTGTTGGTTTCCCTAATGCGGGAAAGTCGACTCTTATTTCTACAATTTCTTCCGCAAAACCGAAAATTGCCGATTATCCTTTTACTACGTTAGAACCTAATCTTGGCATAGTAAAATATAAAGAATATAAGTCGTTTACCGTTGCAGATATCCCCGGAATTATTGAGGGAGCTTCGGACGGGAAGGGGCTGGGAATACAGTTCTTACGGCATATTGAAAGGACGAAAATTTTATTGTTCCTTATTGATATTACTTCGGATGATTACCAAAGAGATTTTAAAGTGTTGTTAAATGAGCTAAAAAAATATAGTCCTAAGCTTGCAGAAAAGAAAAAAATAGTAAGCTTTTCAAAGGCGGATTTAGTTGAAGAAAAAGAGCTGAAAAAACTTGCTAAAAAGAAAATCAGAAACGCCGATTCTCCAACGCTGGTGTTTTCTTCAGCTACAAACTATGGAATACCAGAGCTGCTTGATTATTTATGGAAAGAAATTGCCGAAACCGACGCGGCTATAGCGGCTCAGAACGCTCCAAAAGAAGAGAAGCCTTTTTCAATCAGTTAAGGCTGTATTTTGCAAAAAGAAAATATTTACTAAAAAACCAGCTTATATAATATTTGATTAATAAAATATTATTACAAATATTATAAATGGTACGTTTTGTTATTTGTAAAATTTAAAAAATGTTGTTATATTAACGGTCTGAATTTAAAATTGTGGCGGGGTAGCTCAGCAGGTTAGAGCAATGGAATCATAATCCATGTGTCGGGGGTTCGAATCCCTCCCCCGCTACCAAATATTTTGAGGAGATGAAATGTATTCTGTATTAATATTATTATCGATGGTCATAGCAATTCTGCTAGTCATTATTGTGCTTCTTCAATCAAGCAAGGGCGGCGGTTTAGCTGGAACATTTGGCGGCGCCGGCGGAGCAAGTTCAATGTTCGGAGCAAGAAGAACAAGCGATTTCCTCAGCAAAGCTACATGGTGGCTTGCCGGATCTCTTGGCGTTTTAGCTATTGTTATTAATCTCTTCTTTTTGCCGGGTAAAGCTACTTCGGATCAAAGAGATAGTATTATTCAGAGAACGCAGAAAATTCCACAGACTGGTTCAGTTCCAGTTCAGCAGGCTCCTGCTCAACAGACTGCTCCTAGAACAAAATAAGCTGCTTGCATAAGTTTTTTAACGGCTCATTTCTTAATTAATTATTAAGAAGCGAGCCGTTTTTTTTTAGCTATAGTAATGTTTTGAATCATTATGAAAACTAAAAGAGTTAAAGACGGCGAATTTTGCCTTAATAATCAAACTATTTGGATTTTTAATCTCTTTATCCTAAATTTTAAGTAATTAATTAAATTCAATAGGCTGAATTATAGGACTGATATAGTATTGAACGCGTTTCAAATTTTCAATTCAATATCAACTATACATAGTATAACGAGCATATTATAGGCATTTGCCCCAGATTTAGAAAACCCTCAAAAAAATGAAATTAGAAGATTTAGGATATAACGAAAAGCTTGAAGAATTCAGAGCTAATAATACTCTTGGCGATTTTGAAATTGGGAGAATTATTACAGAGCATAAGGAACGGTATATTGTAAAGACGGCTGAAAATGAATATGAAGCGGAGATAACGGGCAATATGCGCTTTACTGCAAAAAGCCGCGAAGATTATCCTGCTGTTGGTGACTGGGTCGCTCTTATGGCGTATGATTCCGATTTTGCAATTATACATAAAATACTGCCAAGATCCTCTGTTATTCAACGTCAGGCGGTCGGTCAATTCGGCGAGTCTCAGATTATTGCCGCTAATATTGATTGCGCTTTTCTGGTTCAAGCGGTTGACAGAGATTTTAATATTAACAGACTCGAACGGTATTTAACAATTTGTAACTCTTCTCGCGTATCTCCAGTAATAATACTTAGCAAAATTGATTTAATTGATGAAGCAAGGCTTGGCGAGATTTTAAATGATATAAATTTGCGTGTAAAAAACGTTCCGGTTATTGCAATAAGCAACGAAACAGGAAATGGATATGAGGCGATAAAACATTTTATAGAAAAAGGAAAAACTTATTGTATGCTTGGATCATCCGGCGTAGGCAAATCAACTCTGTTAAATAATCTTGCCGGAAAAGTTATAATGAAAACAGATGCAATAAGCGCGAGTAATAACAAAGGAAGGCACATTACAAGCTATAGAGAGCTGATTATACTTGAAGATGGGGGAATACTGATTGATACTCCCGGTATGCGCGAGATAGGCATTGCCGATACTGCCAATGGGCTTGAAATGACATTTGATATGATTGTCAGTCTTTCAGTAAACTGCAAATATAAAGATTGCACTCATATGCACGAATCCGGCTGCGCAGTTCTTAATGCAGTTGAAAAAGGAGAAATTGATAAAGCTTCATATCAGAATTATCTTAAAATGGAAAAAGAAAAAGCTTACTTCGAATCGACAATTGCAGAGAGAAGAAGCAAGGATAAAGAGTTTGGCAAAATGTTAAAGAATTATAAAAAGGAAATGAAGAAAAATAAATTTTAGCTAAACGTTTTAGATATTATCTCCCAAGTTTAGAAAGTGTTAAATAACCTGGAATGATGAAATTAAGGGAGTGTAAAATAGTTTGTGTA
>DBTY01000029.1 GCA_002307295.1 Ignavibacteriales bacterium UBA1304 | reverse complement strand
TTCCTTTTTCAACTTAAGCATTACACAGTTAGGTCAAAGCAACGGCAGTAGTCTTGGCAAACAGGTCTCTCCGTTAGCCGGGACGGAAACTACTCAAAAAGCGATAACAGGCTTTGGCAACTATCCAAATCCGTTTAACCCAACTACAAAGATATGCTATCCTGTAGAACAGGCAGGCGCTATAAAACTAAGCGTATATAACCTTCTTGGACAAAGAGTAGCGGAATTAGTAAACTGCTATATGGAAAAAGGAAATTATACAGTCGACTTTGACGGATCAAAACTTGCAAGCGGATTGTATATTTACACTCTTCAGGCAGGTAATAAATTTACATCAAGAAAAATGTTCTTATTGAAGTAAACGGATAATAAGCGACTCTTATTTCAACCTGCCAGTGTATTCTTCAAATACCTGGCAGGTTTTGTTTTTGTTAATTTTATTTTTTCTTCGGTTCGGGTTGAGAAACTTTGCTAAGGGGTTCAAGAATTTTATCTATATCTAAAAGTATCTTTATAGATTTATCAGTTTTTACTAAGGCAAGTATGTAGCTGGCGTCAAGTCCCGCGCTATATTCCGGAAGACTTTCAATATCTTTAGCCGTAACGTCGGACACTTCCGAAACCTCGTCTACAATAACGCCCACCTGATATTTATCGTTGTTATGGAATATTTCGATAACGATAATCCTGGTAGTCTTATCAGCCTGGGAAGAAGCGATGTTTAGTTTAAGCCTTAGATCTATTACTGGCACAACTTTGCCTCTAAGATTAATTACGCCTTTTACGTAGTTCGGAACATTTGGAACCAAAGTAATAGGTATAAGCCTGATAATCTCGATGATCTTAAGAATATCCACGCCAAATATATGATGGTTAAGCATGAATGTAAGATATTTGCCTTCAAGCAACAGGAGCGATTTTTCAAGATTGTCTTTATCGCCCTGGCTCCCTCTTGTCATAAGGTTTTTACTTATTGCGGTAGTATCTTCTGCAAGCTTTGATTTAATTTTTTGCGAAGAAGGAGGGCACGATTTATCCGCAAATCGCAAATCAACAAATTTATCCAGATCGATAATGCTTCCTATTCCCATTTCGTTATGCATATATTTCTGTATGCGGTCAAGATCCGTTTTTACAGGGTAAAGGTCGCTTGTTTTAATCCCTTTTGGCTCGGTTAAAACGTTTTTCAATAGGGGGACTTTCAATCCTAAGCTTTTATCAGGGTCAAGGAAAGGGACTGCAATTTCTGCGGCAAGGGCTGGTTTTTGTTCAATAAATTTGCCGGAGTAAACTAACATGTCAATAAACTCCTGCACGGCGTCCTTGTGATTTTCCACAAGGTCGTTTTGAGCTGCAAAAACGCAGCAGGGATGGCCTTCCCAAAGTTCGCTGGATAAAAACTGCAAGTCTGCAATACCTCCGGCTATGGCCTTTGTGCCAAGAGGCTCGGCTACCATGTAACCGCAGGCGTCGTGGTTTGCTTCTAAGAATTCAGGCATTTTAATTGGAGCTACAACTTCAAAATTCAGGTTAACTCCTTTATTGCCCGGAGTGCCCGGAGTAAGCCCAATATCCTTAAAAAACATATGCGAAAGCATATGGTGAATAGACATAAAGTGAGGGATATAAAACGATTTATTCCTAAAAAACTCAGCATGCGGTTCTTTAAATTCGCCGCCTTGCTTATTCCTTACGCAGATGCTTCCGTTTTTATGAGCGAATAATAAAAGCTTAATTGGCACGCCATAACTAAACATTTCCATGGCCAGAGGAGCAAGAACAAGGGCTCCGCCCACGGAACCAGTCTCTAGCGATTTTTGAATGGCGTTCCAGGTAGGGAGGCATCTCGTTTCAAGTTCGAAAAATTTTGGTTTTAATTCGCCTGTCTGTATCAAATGTTTCAACACGCCAAGAGCAAGGTGATCAGTAATTTGAATATGAGCGACGGATAATTTTACTTTACCTGAAGCGGAGATTTCAGCTTTGGCTCTTTCGGCGACAACTTCGCTGGCAGGGTTCCTTAGCCCCAATGCAATTTCAATTATTTCTCTAAGTTCTTCAGCGTTAAAAGGTTTTGCAATAAAACTGCTAACCCCGGCTTCGGAAGCTTTGGCCATTTCTTTTTTTTCGCCTCTTCCGGTCGCCATAATGAAGGGCATTTTTTTTAGTTCTTCATGCTGCCTAATCCATATAAGCAGTTCATAACCGTCTTTAACGGGCATATTCCAGTCGCTTATAACAAGCGAAATATCTTTTTCTTTATTAAGGATTTCAATAGCAACATTACCGTCCTGAGCTTCAACAACGTTGTTCAATCCTAGAGCGCTCAGCACTTTCTTTTCCATTTTCCGCATTGATGAGGCATCTTCAACGAGCAAGATTTTTATATTGGTGTCAATCGGCATAAATGCTCCCGTTTAAAAAATAGGGTTAGAAAAAATCAATAGACTTACTTAAAATAGTAATATTATCGAAAAAATTAGCGAAAAATTTAATCATAAAGTAAACTTTTTTTAGATAAATTAAGTTAATTTATGGTAAACTTTACAATACGGATAAAAAATAGGTAAAAATATGGGAAAAAGATATTGGCTTGTAAAATCTGAACCGGGCGTTTTTTCGGTTAGCGACTTGAAGGTTAGCGAAAACAAAACTACATTTTGGGATGGCGTCAGGAATTATCAGGCGCGTAATTACCTACGGGATGAAATGAAAATTGGGGATGAGGTTCTATTCTATCATAGCAATACAGTCCCGGCAGCAGTTGTGGGATATTGCAAAATAGTTAAAGAAGGATATCCGGATCATACAGCGTTTGAAAAAGAAAGCGCTCATTATGACCCAAAGAGCGATCCGCACAAACCTGTCTGGTTTATGATAGATATAAAGTTAATAAAAGAATTTAAAACTGCAGTAACGCTTGAAGAAATAAAGGGAAATCCAAAATTACAGAATATGAAGTTAGTTCAACGCGGCAATCGTTTATCTGTAATGCCAGTATCTAAAGAAGAATTTGATGAAATAGTAGGAAAAGGGACAAAGTAATGGCGCGAAAGCCCGTTTTATTCGCTAGTCTTATAAAAAGCAAAATAATAAGAGCTAAAGACTGATAGATTAAAATTTTTTAATCTGGCGTTAAGGATATCTTAATCCTATATGCTTATGTTTGAATCGTAAATATTTAATCAGTTTAGTTATTAATTATTAAAAGGAAGAAAAAAAATGAAAAAACTTATTTTAACCTCAGCTTTAGCAGTTGCTATCTTATTTGGCAGCGTAAACGTATTTGCTCAGGATGCAGCAGCAAAGAAAGTTGAAAAACCAAAAACAGAAAAGAAAGCTGACGCTAAAAAAGCTGCTAAAGCAGACAAAAAAGCTGAAGTAAAAACAGAAGCTAAAGCAGACAAGAAAGCTGATGCTAAAGCAGACGTAAAAGCAGACAAAAAAGCTGACAAGAAAGTAAAAAAAGCAGCTAAAAAAGCAGACAAAAAAGTTAAAACTGAAGCTAAAGCAGCTGCAGAAACAAAATAATTCTTTTTTGCCTTAAAGATTTATGAAGAAAGGAGAGTTTTTGCTCTCCTTTTTTTTTATATTAAGGCATGAGAATTTTAATTGTTGAAGACGAAAAAAAGGTCGCGTCCTTTATTAAGAAAGGACTTGAGGAAGAGTATTATTCCGTAGACGTTTGCCACGACGGCAAAGAAGGTTTTGAACTGGCTACAATGGAAGAATATGACCTTTTAATTTTAGACGTTATGCTTCCTTATAAAGACGGAATTACTCTTACCAAAGAGCTCCGTGCAGAAAAAATTAACACTCCAATTTTGCTTTTAACAGCAAAAGACAAAGTACACGATAAAGTTGACGGACTTGACGCCGGAGCGGAAGACTACATGACGAAGCCTTTTGCTTTTGAAGAATTGCTTGCCCGTATCAGAGCTTTGTTAAGGAGAAGCGTTATTTCAAAATCGGTTCAAATTAAAGCCGGAGATTTAATCTTAGATACTCAATCGCACAAAGTTACGCGCGACAATAAGATTATAGACCTGACGCCAAAGGAATATTCGATACTTGAATATTTAATGAGAAATAAAAACAGCGTCGTATCAAGAACTAAATTATCCGAACACGTTTACGATTACCATTTTGATACCGATACAAATGTAATTGACGTATATATAAATAAACTTCGCAATAAAATAGATAAAGGATTCGAGAGCCCATCTTTACTTTATACTGTAAGAGGAATTGGTTATATCATAAAAGATGAGTGACGTCGTATAAATAAGGAAAGTTAGTATGGGTCTGAAATTCCAGTCTTTTACAAAGACAACCCGGTTCAAAACTACGCTATGGTATTCTTCCATATTTTTACTACTTGAGATTATATTTGGCGTGTTCTCCTACTATTATCTTTATCAGAGCTTAAGCGAAAGGTTAGACAGTTCTCTAAGCCGTCAGGCTGCGGCAATTAGCAATTATGTGTCCGATGAAAAATTAGATTTTGACACGTTCACCCCGGATTCCCGTTTCCCTACCGAAGAAGATCTTGTTTGGGATATTATTTACGACGCAGTGGCATTCAACTCCCGCAACACATTTATCCAGATATCTTTTAAGAATAAAATAATATTTAAAAGCGGAAATTTAGTAAAGTTTAAAATTGAAGTGCCTGATACCGTAAAAAGTAAAACTATCTTATTCGATTATAAAAACGAAAAATTATCGCCGCATAGAATAAGATGCGCGTATATGAATAAGCGTAATTATAAAACCATAGTTGCGTATCCTACCGAAACAATCAGCGAAACATTAAAGAGTCTTTCTGATATTTATATGATTCTTACGCCGCTGTTTTTTATAATAGCCATCCTTGGCGGAGCTTTAATTTCAGCAAAATCGCTATCCCGTATCGATTCAATAATACGACGGACGGAAGAAATATCAGCAACCAATCTGAATGATAAAATTGAGGGGGAGGAATATGAGGATGAATATGGCCGTTTAGTAAGAAAAATGAACGATATGGTCGACAGAATAAGAACTTCTATAGAATACATGAACCAGTTTTCTATAGCCGCTTCTCATGAGTTAAAAACTCCGTTAACCATCTTGCGGGGCGAAATTGAAGTGGGGCTTAAATCTCCTAAAACTGCGGAACAGTATAAAGAAATTTTATTAAGCAATTATGAAGAAGTTTTGCGGCTTACAAATATAATTGAAAAGCTGTTTTTTATATCCAAAATAGATCACTCGCTTATCAGGCTAAACTTAGAAAAAGTCGACCTTGTGGAATATCTGTGCGATCTGGTCCAGGCGGCGCATGTATTTGGCAAAGAGAAAAACATAAACACTGTTTTTGAAAATGAGGTAGATAACGTTTATGTAAAGATTGACCCGGAAACAATGAAACTGGCAATTAATAATTTAATTGAAAACGCTGTTAAGTATGGCGAAGCAAACCAGAATATTGTTGTAAAAGCCGCAATGAAAGATGAAAATACTGTCGGTATAAGCGTAATTAACCGGGGCGAGGGGATAGCGGAAGATCAGCTTGTTAAAATATTCGACCGATTTTACAGAATGGAATCTTCCAGAAACAGAAATACAGGCGGAATTGGGTTAGGGCTGTCGTTAGTTAAGGGAATTGTTAAGCTCCATTACGGAGATATAATCGTAAAATCTATTCCCGGTCAGTCGACTGAATTTACAATCTACTTGCCCGCTATTGTATAGAGGCTATTGCTTTTTTACACAGCAATGGTTAAGTTCTGTTAACATATTTAGGGGTAATTATGAAAACTATAAAAAAACTACTGCTTTCTGTCCTGACAATTTCTCTTTTTCTCCCATCAATATTTGCTCAAACGGAATCGTTTGACGTAAACAAATACAAATCCTTTTTAGAGCAGAACCAAAACATGACTTCCGATAAGTTAAAGCAACTTTATCCAGCAGGTAATTTTAAAGCGGGCGTAACTTCAAATATTAGTTCTGCGCTGTACTATGACAGCGTTTGTATTAAGTACGCGCTTACAGATTATGAAAAATCGCTGCTGCTGAAAAACGGTTTTATGGTTACGGAACGATTGAACGAAGGAACATTCGGGCAGCAATTTGATAACATCTACAGAAAAGATTTACCTGTGTTCGTCTCAACCGACGCTATATCACATGCCTTCCATGCGTCTTATGATAAAATTTTAAGCGATGTGGAGGTGAGTTTAATTATTCCAAAACTTAAAATCCTTTTATATGCGTTAAATGGGAAAAACGCAGAATTAGCCGCGCGTTACGCCGCGCAACCGGAGATGCAGAACAGCCTTAAAGACGCAGACGTATATTTTACGATAGCGTTAAAACTTCTTGGCGAAACTGTATCGCCATATTATTCTGCAAACGATTCGATAATAAGTCAATTCCTTGATTATATAAAAACAGAAACAGCCGTGGACTGTAAAATATTCGGCGACTCTTATAGGAAAATTGATTTCAGCCAGTTTAAACCGAGAGCGCATTACGTTTCGCCTGATTATCCAATTCTTGCAAATTATTTCCAATGTATGATGTGGCTTGGCCGGATAGAAATATATTTAACGGCTCCGAAGTCAGATGAATATGTACTCCCGGCAGATTTAAGAAGACAAAGCGCTGATGCGATGTTAATTCTTGAATCAGCGGAGCGTTCAAATTCCTTTGACGCATATAACGAGTTAAACAATCTTATCGGTTTCTTTGTCGGCGATCAGGATAACGTTACGCTTACAAATTTAAAAGATTTACGACAAGCCGCTGGTCTGACAAACGCAGGGCAGCTGCTTGATTCGTTGACCTACGAGAAATTTGCCGATACGCTAAAAACAGAATCTTATGCATATCAGAAAATACTTTCGCAGATATTAAGCCAAGGTCCACTAAGCCCGGATAGCGTTGTGCCGGCTTCGTCGTTTATGCTTTTGGGGCAGAGGTTTGTAATAGATTCCTATATAACCGGTAATGTAGTTTATGACAGAATAAAAGCGGTAAGACTTTTGCCTTCAACGCAGGATATCCTTTTTGCGCTTGGCAATAACGCTTCGGCAAGGCTGTTAGAAACTGAATTGGCAAAATATGGATATTCTAAAAATCTTGCAGGTTTGAGGTATTTAATAGATTCTTACGGAAGCGATTTTTGGAACAGCACAATTTATAACGCCTGGCTAAACTCAATCAGGAAACTAAATCCGCCTGAAGACAAATCTACTTTACCCGAGTTTATGCAGACGGCCGCGTACTGGCAGGAAAAAATAAATTCGCAGTTGGGAACATGGACGGAATTACGACACGATAATTTGTTGTATGCAAAGCAATCGTACACTGCTCTGCCTGCGTGTTCTTTCCCTTATGGTTATGTTGAGCCTGTCCCTGCATTTTACTTAACGTTAAGCGCAATGGCTCAAAACGCTGAAGCAAAATTTAAAGCGTCCATCTTGTCAAATTCTGGTAATATACCGATAATAATTAAGTACTTTGATTTTTTCGCTAAAATTTGCGATACTCTTACCGCTATTTCTCAAAAAGAGCTGTCTGGCGTTGCTTTATCTAATTCGGATAACATTTTTTTAAAGAGAATGTTGTACGAAGATAATTTCATGTGTTCAAGAGAAGTTCCTGAGCAGGGATGGTACCCGGATTTATATTATGGCGATTATACGGGAACTATATGCATGGCAAAAAAAGATATTATTGTCGCAGATTTTCATACATCGCCAGGCGACGAAGGGGGCAATATGGCTGGTTATGTTAAGCATAGCGGCACGGGATCTATAAATTTGGGCGTGTGGGTTGCAGATTTGCCGGGAGTAGGGAAGGTCGCGTTTACCGGACCGGTTTCAAGCTATTACGAATACACAACTACCAATTTTCTGCGTCTGACTGACGACGAGTGGGCTAATACTTATTTGCAGCAGGCCTCCAGACCGGATTATGTTAATTTGTACTTAGCTAATAATACGGGAGCTTCCCGCGGCGCAGGGTATGAGCTTACGGCAGTGAAAGAAAATACAGAAACTAATAAAACGCCGAATCAGTTTACATTAATGCATAACTATCCAAATCCGTTTAATCCATCTACAGTTATAGGATTTACAATCCCTTATAATTTAGCAAACCAGAATACGGAACTTGTGATCTATAATATCAAGGGCGAAGTAGTAAAACGGCTGCTAAACAAAGTACTTCCGGCTGGGACGTATTATACGCGTTGGGAAGGAGATAATAGTTACGGTAAAAAAGCTGCAAGCGGAGTTTATCTTTATCAATTGAAGGTAGGCTCTCAAAAACAAACGGGTAAAATGAATTTAGTTAAGTAAATTTAAACTTTTTAAGATTGAATTAGTTAAAAAAATACCGTAACTTATACAGATTTCTTTAAAAGAAGTTAGAGAAAATATAAATATAATTGGAGAAAACGTTATGTCAAATCAAATTCAAGAATTACTTGGCGCAGAAGCGGACGCGCTTCTTTCTTACAAAGCAAAATTTCCTAAAGAAGAATTACATCTACCTGGACCTGATTTTATAGATAGAGTTTTTATCCCTTCAGACAGAAATATTAACGTTCTAAGAAATTTACGCGCAATTCACAATCATGGCAGATTATCCGGCACAGGCTATGTATCAATTCTTCCTGTAGATCAGGGAATTGAACACTCAGCAGGCGCTTCTTTTGCTCCGAATCCTAAATATTTCGATCCGGCAAACATCATTGAATTAGCAATTGAAGGCGGATGTAACGCTGTAGCTTCTACTCTAGGCGTACTTGGTATGACAGCTAGAAAATATGCTCATAGAATCCCTTATGTAGTAAAAATTAACCATAACGAATTGTTAACCTACCCAAACAAAGCTGATCAGATCATGTTTGCAAGAGTTGAGCAGGCTTTTGATATGGGCGCAGCAGCTATCGGCGCAACAATCTATTTCGGTTCAGAAGAAAGCGGAAGACAGATCATTGAAGTTAGCGAAGCTTTCCAACGCGCTCACGAATTAGGTTTGGCTACTATTTTATGGTGCTACCTAAGAAACCCTGCATTCAAATCTGATAAAGATTATCATGTTTCTGCAGATTTAACAGGACAGGCAAACCACTTGGGCGTTACTATTCAGGCTGATATTATTAAACAAAAATTACCTGAAAATAACGGCGGCTTTAACTCATTGAAAAACTTTGGTAAAACTAATAAAAAAGTTTATACCGATTTAACAACTGACAACCAAATCGATTTAGCTCGTTATCAGGTTATCAGCAACTATATGGGCAGAGCGGGATTAATCAATAGCGGCGGAGCTTCTGGCGATAATGATTTCGCAGATGCAGTTAAGACAGCTGTTGTTAACAAGAGAGCTGGCGGTATGGGATTAATTTCTGGAAGAAAAGCTTTCCAACGTCCTATGGCTGAAGGCGTTAAATTGTTAAATCTTATTCAGGATGTTTATCTTGATAAGGATGTAACAATCGCATAAGTTTTTTTGATTGTCTGTTAAAAGATAAATCAGATTAATTTTAGAGGGACTTCTCATTTATTGGGAAGCCCCTTTTTTTTGTGCTTCGCTTTTTCTTAGCTGTAGAGCAGATTTTTAGTCTGCGTATATTGGCATCTCCAATAAGCATATCTCTCACGTTTTGCTGCGCAAAAAAAAACGACTGAAAGTCTGTTCTACGAATGAAAAAACAGAAGGCGCAATTTCGTTTATTTAAGCTTTACTAAGGTTGGTTTATAACCCCAGCAGGAAATCTGCAATTTTGCCAAGATCTTTTACGTCAGTATTGTTATACGACGGCATTACAACATTTTTGAATTTGCCTTTATAACCTTTAAACTTTTCAGAGTTTAGATAGGAAGTGGGGTTGCGAAGATAATTAATAAGGTCGTCGCGCGTCCAGGCGGATTGAAGTCCATGCAGCGCAGGAGCCATGCTGGAGCCGTTTAGGTCGTTGCCATGGCAGGTTATGCAGCCCAGATCTTTTATAAGTCTTACCGGGTTTGTTTCCTGCGGTTCCTGCTTTGAAGCAGACTGCGGCGTCATCAGTTTTTCAGGTTCGTCCCGTTTGGTAAAACGTCCTAGAATGAACAGAGCTACAAATAATATTACAAAACCGCTTAGCCAAATCTGTGTTTTTGTCATAACGCGTTTAATGTTTAATAATGAATAGCTATAAGATAATAAAAATTACGATTCCGTTTTGATTACTTTTTCGTAATAATCTTTAAATTTCTTAATCGCTTCATATATAGACGTTGCAACTTTTGTTTGCCCTGCGGAGCTTTTTAACATCTGTGCGTCGTTTTTATTAGAGATAAAACCAGTCTCAACTAAAACGCCCGGCATAGAAGCTCCCACAAGCACATAGAAACCCGCCTGCTTTACTCCTCTTGATTTTAACTGCTGGTTATTAATAAAATTAGTATTCAGATAATCGGAAAATTTTTCAGAATATTTCATGTATGAAGAGTGCGCCATGCTTACAAGAATAAAATTATCGCCGGTTATTTTTTGATAGCGCGAAGGATTGTCTTCATATTTTATTACGCTGTTTTCCTCTTCGGCAATTTTAATTGCGCTTTCAGTTTTGCCGGGACGTAAAAGGTATATTTCTGTTCCGCTTGCGTCAGTCGGTTTTTGCGGAGTGGAGTTGCAGTGAATCGAAATAAATAGCTTTCCGTTTTTCTCGTTGGCTATTTTGCCGCGTTTATACAGTTCTACAAACTTGTCGGTTTTTCGGGTATAAACTACTTTAACCCCTTTAATATTATCTTCAATTAGTTTGCCAGTTTTAAGCGCTATTGCAAGATTAACGTCTTTTTCTTTAAGACCGTTAAGGCCAATTGCGCCATGGTCTTTGCCGCCATGTCCGGCGTCTATAACTATAACGTTAAAATCCCACTTATCTTTTTTAGCCGAATTATCCAACTGCGACGCTTTACGGATAGTAAGCAAAAGAGTTTTACCGTCGTCTTTACTAGTAAACTCGTGGGAAGAATAGCCGGGTTTTAAATCAAAACTGATTACCGAATTAGATTTTATTTTTTTTGAAGAAACGCGTTTAATAAAATTCTTTGACGGAATAATAACGCTATTATCTGCAGGCACGTTTATGTCGTTTAGCGTTAGAGTAAGGACGTCTTTTTTTACAAAGCTTGAGTATTTAGGAATTTTCTTTACGCATTTTATAGTAATAAGAACGCCATTCGTTTTTTCGGCGATTGAGATTGTCCCTTCTTTTGGGCTTATTATTTCTTTAAGTATCGGCGTTCCTTTTAACACGGATAAAACCTGCTGGTCTTTATCGTAATCCATTTGATTCGGATAAGCGTTTTTTGTTAACTCAAGGACGTACTCTAAAGGCACAAAAATCTGATCGTCAATAAAATAAGTAGAAATAGGCAGTTGAATAATTTGTTCGGCTGCGGCGCTTTTAGCCGATTTTATAACGAACGGATTTTTAGAAGAGAACTTTAGATTAAATGCGTCGAACTTATATTCTATTTTTTGGTTCGCTTTATTTTTATAATACTTAATTTTTAGCGCTTCGGCTAATTCTGAAGAAGACGCGTAAACAAACTCATTTTTTACAAATGCAGAAATCGGGATTTCTTTTCCATCTATGCGAATTATTAACTTAGTCGATTGAGAGAAAGCCTGAACGCTGAAAATGCAGATTGCGATAAGTATGAATATGCTTGCTTTGTTTGACATAAATCTATTTTAACCGATAAAAGGGAACATGAATCCGGAGGATTTTTTGTACTTAGTAAAAGAATCGCCAAAATGTTTTGAAAGCATTTTCTCTTCCAAAGAGGCGCGCATAATTATAAATGGTATTTCAAGTAATGCTATTGGCAGAACTATATAGCTCATAACCGCTACGGCTACGCTTAAATCGCCAATTATCTGCGCAATATATTGCGGATGACGGATTATCTTAAAAGGCCCTTTAGTTACAAGGCTATGGTTTTTCAAAAGTAAGATATTCTGCGAGTAATTATCGCCAAGAGATTTATAAGCCCATATTTGAATCCAGGAGAATACAAGATAAACCACCAAAGCTATTACGCGGATATTAAAAAGATTTTGAGTATAATCCAGAGCGCCTATTTGAAATATGCTTAATATCAGCAGCACAAGCGAAAGAGTCGCAAGCGAAGGCGGTAAAGTCTGTAGATAGGTCTTAGGCTTTTCAATAGATTGAGAGACTACAGATCTGATTCCTTTTTTTGCGCCCGGGATATTAGCCCCAAACAAAGCGATTACGTTTATACCGATAATTATATTTATTGGATCCATAAGAAGTCTATTTAATTTATTATACAAATATAGAGAAATTAAATAAAAGAATTCAGGCATTTCCCGCTTTGAAGTTTTAGAAATAACGTCGCAGTATTTTTAGATATTCCTCTTGTACGTTTAATTCTGGTATTGTTTCAGCGCGGGTAATATCAGACGAGATGTTTAAAAGCCCAAACAGCCTGTCTAAGGCGTCAAACATTGGCGCAGGGGGGAATTGTGAGTCTCTTAAATAATGGATCAGCTTAAGCGTCCTAAATCCGTCAAACCAGACGTTCTTTTGATGGGAAATCTGTTCCGGCGTTTTTGAGTTCTCTAATATTCTCTGCCATTCAATTTTGAAATTATTCATCGCTAAAAAATCATAAAGCCGTTCGTTAATTTTTTTCGCTTCGGATAAATAAACTTCAGACGTAAACGTCGAGTTATCATTAAAAACGGCAAGCCATTTTTTTAAAACGAGAAACGAATCGGGCGAATAGAGCAGATATTCGTTTTGCAGTTCCTCAAGGAAGCGGCGCACCCTCTGTCCGGTGCCAAACGGAACCCGGAATGAAACGCGCGGCGAGGGAAATATTGTAGTAGAATTTATTTTTTCAATTTTATAATTTTTTGAGAGCTTTTCTAAAAAGTAAAAATCCTCGGCGGCCTTGCGTTTATTCATTCCGCCTGTTTTTATATAAGCTTCCACATTGCAGATCATTGTAGAGCCGATTGTGTGAAACGCGTAAGGAGAACCGGCTAATTGAAGTCCTGCAACATAATAGCGCAGAAAAATTTCATAACAGATAATAGCTTTCATCGTTTCCGCTTCGTTAACCGGATGTGCAAAATTTACCGCTCCGGCATAAAAATCTGCTCTGCCTGTTAGCTTGTTAATTTCCTGAAGATAATTTGCCGCCACAGTGCAATCGGAATCTAAGCAGACGATAATTTTATTCGGTTCAGTCTCATAATCAAAAACAGAAAGAGATAAATCCATACCAATTTTTCGGGCAAGCCCTACGCCGCCGTCTTTGGCAGGGAGTTCCAGTCCGTTTGAGGAGGCGTCGATATATCCAATTCGCAACCCTGAACTTCTAATTTCATTTACTAAAGAATCATCTGATGGTTCGGCCGAATTAACATTTCTGATAAATTCAAGCGTCAGTTTATTATCAGCTTTTATTTCTTCGGAAGAATCTTCCAAATTATTTACGATAAAAATAATAAGAATGCTTTTAAAAACATCCGCGTTATTTTTTAATAATGAAGCGAGCAGCTTCTTTATATTATTATATTCTGCCAACGCTGGAATAACAATGGCTGCGTTTAAGTTATTTGCTTTGTTATAATGCAAGACCCATTTATCTAAAGAATGTTTGCCGGTATATACGCGGACTTTTTCCGTGAGGGAGGATGAATTTTTAGAGCTCAATATTATTTCCTAATTCCTTATTTATAAGGCTGACAGCTTCATTGACGTCAGCTCCTTTTATCCAATTTATAACAACTCCTTCTTTTTCCATTTTTCTGTACCAGGTCATTTGTCGTTTTGCAAATTTGTGTATTGCCGAATTTAATTTCTGAAACATATCGTTATAAGTTAACTCGCCTTTTAAGAACAGAGCTATAAATTTATATTCAAGACCGAAGAAAATGAGTTTATCATATGTTATTCCGTGAGCTAATAAATTTTCAACTTCTTCAATCATTCCGTTTTCTAACCGCAGTTCCAGGCGTTCGGTAATCCTCTTTTTTACTATCTCTCTATCTGCGCGTACGCCAAGAATAAAAGGCTTAAGCTCTTCAACCGGGCTCTCGTTTGTTTCTGCTTCTGCTTGTGCTATTTGTATAGCTCTGATAATTCGTTCCTTGTCTAGCAAATCGGTTGTGTTGTGTAGTTTTGGATTGAGTTCAAATAAAATGTCTGTAAGCTCAGCTAAACTTTTATTCTGCAGCTCGTTTATTCCGTTGGTAAAATCGGCTTTATTCAGCTGATAATTCTGGACTACAGCGCTAAGATACAACCCAGTGCCGCCTGTGAGAAAGGGGCGCTTATGTCTGGAAAGAATATTATTAAACGCTTTATAAAAATCCTGCTTAAACAGAAATAAATTATACTCTTGATCGGGTTCTAATATATCGACGATGTGATAGGGAATAAGTTTTCCGTCGATAGTATAATCGGAAATGTCTTTGCCAGTGCCGATATCCATACCTTTGTAAACCTGACGCGAATCGGCGGAAATAACTTCTCCATTAAAATGCGCGCAAAGCGAAGCGGCCAATTTTGTTTTGCCCACTGCGGTAGGACCCAATATTACAAATAAATTAGCGGGCATTTGGCGTCTACAGTTTCCGCGCAATAGGCAGAGTGATTAAGAATGTTGAACCCTCGCCCAAATTGCTTTCAACTGTTATAGAGCCGGAGTGATCTTTGATAATTTTTTCAGTTATCGAAAGACCTAAGCCTGTCCCGTTTTTTTTGCCGTGGCTCATAAACGGTTCAAAAATTCTTTCTCTTATACTATCAGGTATTCCAAGACCAGTATCGCGTATAGAAATCTCAACGGAGTTGTCGTTGACCTTTGTTTCAAAATATATTGCGCCTCCTGTAGGCATCGATTCGCACGCGTTTTTTGTGATTTGGTAGCATGCCTGATAAAACTCGTTTTTATCTACGTTTATCAAAACGTCTTTGTCGTATTTCTTAAATAACTTCACATGCTGCAATTCTACAAATTCAGCCAGCATAAGCAAAACATTATCCATGGTTTTGTTAACGTGTTGTATTTGCGTTTGAAGGATTGATTTGCCCTCGGAGTAGCTCAAAGTGGACTGAACTAAATTAATAACTGAGTTTGCCTGTTCAATCAGCATATCAAGAGCCTGATTAACATCAGCAGGGATGGTTTTCTTTTTAATGTGTTCGGCAAAATGCTTTACGGTTATTATTGGTTTTTTAATATCCTGCAAAATAAATCCAGCCATTTTGCCAAGCGAAGCCAGTCTGTCGGTTCTAAGGAGCTGCTCTACTAATTCTGCGTTTTCAAGCGCAATAGCGGCGTTTATTGAAAGGGCTTCAAGTATTTGCTCGTCAAGTTTTGTAAAGCTTCCATTTTTACTATTTAGCAGCTGAAGTACGCCGATAGTTTTTGCGTCTTTATTCTTAATAGGGAAGCATAGAACAGATTTTGTAACGTACCCGGTAGCAATATCGAATCCGGGATTAAATCTGTCATCCTGCGATACGTCCGGCACGCTGATAGTCTCATTAATTTCTGCCGCGCTTCCAGCAAGGCCTTCGCCTATTTTTACTCGTATTTCCTGGGCTTCTATACCCTGCAAAATCTTTGACCAAAGTTCGTGTTTTTCTTCGTCAATAAGATACAGAGTGCCTCTATCTGCCGAAGTAAGTTCGCAGGCTGTTTCAACAATCGAAGCGAGCACATCGTCAATTTTTATATTTGAGTTTACTTCTTCTGCCGCGTGAACAATAAGATGAAGCTGGTCGACTGTTAGCCCGGTTTTATTTTCTGTCAGCGATGTATCCTGTTTTGGTTCTTCGGATACGGGTATTGTAATCTCATCAATTGGCGCAGCTTCCTGAACAGGCTCCGCTACAATTGCTTCCGGAGTTTCAACATTTTCGTTATCCGGTTCTGGTAAAGGAGCGATCTCCAATTCGGTATTTTCTTTTGGAGGGGCGCTATCGGAAAAATCCCAGTCGATATATTCTTTGGCGTCTTCTTCTATTACGTCAGTATTGCTTTGATTTGTGTTTTCAGTATCGTTCGCCTCTTTTCCGGTTTCGGCAGCCATATCTTTGAAACTCGCAAAATCAAAAAGGGAATCGAATTCTTGCTGGAGATCCTCTGGAATTTTAAGCTCTAATTCTTCTGGCAGATTTAGAATGTCAAGTTCAGGCGATTGTATAGGCGATTGTTGCGGCGATTCATAAATCGTCTCATTCTCTTCTGGCTCTGGCGATTCAATATCTATAGATTCGGCCTCTTCATTATTTTCAGCTATGGGCGATTCAATATTTCCAAGAGAGGGCGATCCAATATTTCCAAGAGAGGGCGATTCGTGAATCGCCCGTACGGATTCTTCCGCTAAATATTTTTCAATTTCTTCTTCCAGATCTCCGCCAAAATCCCATGGGGTTTCTTCTTCCAGCGATCCCGTCGGCGATTGTTGAGGCGATTCATGAATCGCCTCCTCTCCCGATGCGGGCTCTTCAATATTTTCAGCTTCGGGCGATCCAATATCTCCAAGAGAGGGCGATTCGTGAATCGCCCGTACGGATTCTTGGAATAATTTTTTTATATCAATATCTGCGGGCAATTCGGTTTCTATCCCGGGGGTCTCTTCTTGTTCCGGCGATTGTTGAGGCGATTCATGAATCGCCTCCTCTTCCGCGTCGTCTGTTTCTTCAATGTTCTGCAGATTATTTAGTATTGTTCTGTTTTTTGAAATAAGATCGTTTATTTCTTTTCTGGTCAGTTGATATAACGAACAATTGGTAAGCGCTACGGCGGATGAAACTCTCGTCCCTCCGTCAAAGAACTCAACCTCTCCCAAAAAATCATTTACAGATTTTTTTTCTACAGAAGCGCCGGAAAGCATGGGAATTTTTGTTTTAGCTTCGCCGTTTAGAACAAGAAAAATATAATCGGCGGCGTCCCCAGTTTGAAAAATAACGTCCCCTTCTTTTTTCTCTATTATATTATGAGGAGAAAACTTAATTTTTATGTCGTTTACAGGGACTTTACTAAAAATTTTATTTGTCTTAATATTGTCGAAAGATTTCATTTAGTTGACCATTTCTCTTATCTTTTACTTTAAAACTTTAACAAATAACTATTATGAATAATAAAGAAATTATAAAAGGAATACAACAGTTATCTGAAAATGATTCTGTTTTGGCGAAAATTATAGAAAAAGCCGGACGCTGTAACCTTAAACCGCATAAAGACTATTTTAAGTCGTTTTTAGACTCTATTATAGGGCAGCAACTATCTATGAGGGTTGCCGAAGTTATTAGCGGACGGTTTATGAATTTTTTTGAAAACAAGCCTACGCCGGAAAAAATTCTTGCGGCCGCCGACTCGGATTTGCGCATGCTTGGTTTATCCGCCGCTAAAACAAAGTATGTTAAGGACCTTTCCGATAAAATTCTAAAAAATGAAATTAGCTTTGAAAACCTTGCGCATCAAACTGACGAAGAGCTGATTAGCGAATTTACCAAGGTAAAAGGCATTGGAGTATGGACGACGCAGATGTTTCTGATTTTTACTCTGGGGCGGCTTAACGTTTTGCCTGTGCTGGACCTCGGAATTAAAAGAGCGATTATGATAAACTATAAACTTAAGACCCTGCCAGACGAAAAAAAGATTATCGCACTTGCCAAAAGAAAAAAATGGGCTCCCTATTGCTCAATTGCATGCTGGTATCTTTGGCGAAGTCTGGAGTTTAAAGATTAACTAAATTTTGCATACTCGTATGCTCGGGTTTTTAATACTGACATTTCTAAAGAGTTATTACAAACGAATAATTTCATTTGTATAGCGTTTTGATAATTATTATAATTTGGCTATTTTACTTTAAGAAAGTATTAATTAAAAGAATTAAAACTTCCGCTAATAAACAGCATTGATTATTGTGGGGAGATAAAGGGGTTCGAATGTTTGTATTTCTAATTAAAATTGGCGCGCCCTGATAAGAAAACTCCATTAAGCCTATATTATAGGCTATGAAATCTCTATAACTAATTCATCAATTTATAATCAAAAAAAAGTTAAACTATGAAAAACTATTTTAATTTCAATTTAACGGGTAGAAAATTATTTCCCATTTGGCTTTTATTTTTACTTATCGTTATAGTTCCATATATATTCGCAGCCAATAACCTAAAAGGTCTTCAACCGAACGAAATTCAATTTTGGTTAGTTTTTGCTGCACTATTCTTGATATTTATTATAGCGTATATTCTGATGTTCCCCTTTGCAAAATTAGCAATTGAAGGCGTTGTTTATCAAGATCAATCGCTTGTGTTTTATGGTCCGTTCTTGAAATATATTGGAACTATATTGCTTGGATCCCTTTTAAGTCTGATAACATTAGGGATATACATTCCATGGTTTACTAGAAATATTAACAGACTTTTTATAGACAATTCATCCTACAATTCGCAGAATTTTAAGTTTAATGGCGAAGGCGGCAAGCTGTTTGTGATAATAACATTGAGTATTGTCATACCAGTGATTGTAATAGGAATTATACTCGGGATAACTGTTGCTAAATACTTGCCTGCTGCTAATGCCGCGGATTCACTTACATTTTCTCTCTTCCAACAATTATTTACTACGATAGTTGTTATACCGTATATGTATTTAAATTACAAATGGTTGGTGAATATAGATTATAAAAATTATACTATTTCGTGGGATACCGATTTTTGGGCTTCCTGCGGTAAGATTTTCGTTGAAATAATATTGGCGTTTATCACGATTGGAATTTATATGCCGATGGCAAGTCTTCGGTTATATAAGTATTTTGCTGAAAGGACTACGGCCGTCTCTGAGAATAGCAAACTTAAATTCGGTTATGATATAGAGCCCAAAGATGATTTCCTATTCATTTGGGGGCAAACTCTTTTAACGATAATAACGATTGGAATATACTTCCCCTGGGCTTATTGTAAGATAGGAAGCCGGATTGCCGGTAAAACATATTTAGAAAAAATTAATCTGGACTAACTTAGCGCAAAAATTAAGTCAAGACAAAAACATTTATTATTCGGCTTAACCTCCAAGGCGTCAGTTGACGTCCTTGGAGGTTTCGAACTTTGAGATTTTCAGCGTAACTATTTATTGACAATACTATTTGTTTCTTTTAAGTTGATAGTAGTAGCTATATGCCCCTTCGTAATTCTATAATTTCCCTGAAGGTACATAAATTGAGTGGAAGAATAAAAATTTATTTTTATAGGTCGGAGACTAAAATATAAGGACATTTTATGCAAAAAAAACACTCAACAATTGAGAAGCGGATACCCCCATGCCGTCTGTATAAAGATGATTTAGAGGAGATTTGTAGAGTTATCGACGAGTCATGTGAATCATATAAAATAGCTATTGGAGAATATGAGGTGAATAAATATATCGAAATATCTGAACTACCGATGCTTGTTTCTTCAGACATTACAATATCAACAAATAATCCAAACGTTATTGTTTCATTATCCGGCTCATATGCAAAAATATCATCATATAATGATGATACTATTAATGCTGGTATTGTTGCAAAAATTGAGGAAATTATAAATAAAAGAACATTCCCTTCATTGAAATTTATAAACCTATATTACTTTTTAATATGGATAGTTATTGACTGGATAATACCAATATTTGATAATCAAATTAATATTATGTTATGGACACCTATATGGTGCGTTTTTTATCTCATTTCTTTAGCTCTCAATTTCAAATATAAATTCATAAAGCATTCGAAAATATATTTAACATATAAAAAAGACAATCCGAATATCATAAAACGGAATAAGGATAAAATAATATTTACTGTAATTGGAATAATCTTGGAATTTCTTCGGGAAAAGTTTTTTAAGTAATACGCTACCATAACAAAGCACAAATCCTCAATGCGTCTAATGCTTCTCGATTTTATTCCGTATAAATAGTACTTTTACTCGACTGACGCTCAAGCTAATGCGCGGATTGGGGAACCCGCAACGCAATCCCAAATTCAGAGCAAAAATTCTTCGCCATATATGATATGCCAACCTTATTTATTAATTTAGATGAATCTTATTTTAATTTTAATCATCCAACTGTATGAGCGAAGAACTACTTATAGAAAAAGCTAAATCTGGCGATAGAGCCGCTCTGGCGGAGCTGGTAAAGAAATACGAAAAAACGGTCTTTAATTTTGCGTTTAAAATATGCCGCGATAGGGATAAAGCCGAAAATACCATGCAGGAAACTTTTCTTAGTATGATAAAGTCGCTCCATCAGTTTGACGGCAAATCGAAGCTTTCCACCTGGCTTTACAGAATTGTAACTAACCACTGCCTTATGGAATTGCGTAAAAGGAAGCCCGACTTTTTTGATCTTGATAACGCAGATGAAAGCGACCTGATAAACGAAAAGTATTTTGCCGACGTAGATAATTTGCCCAATAAAAAAATTGAAAATGCGGAGCTGAAAAAAATATTGGACGACGCTATTCAGAAATTAGGTCCGGAGTACCGCTTAGTGTTTTTACTAAGGGACGTTGAAGAGCTTTCGACTGAAGAAACTGCAAAAATAGTAGAGCTCTCGGTTCCGGCGGTAAAATCGCGTTTGCACAGGGCAAGAGCTTTTTTAAGAAATGAAATTACAAAGGCGCAAAAAAATGATTGAACATATTTGCTGCAAAGACGTTATGAGTCACATTTGCGATAATCTTGGCGAAGAGTTGCAATCTGAAAGATGCAAAGCTATAAAAGAACATTTGGAAGTTTGTCCCTGCTGTAGGAAGTATTTTGCTTCCGTTACGCAGACGATAGAATGCTATAAGAAATATAATATTAATCTGACTGAAGACGCGCACATAAGATTAATGGAAAAATTAGGATTGCGCGATTGCGATTGTTAAGGTTAAATTATTATCTGTAATTAAGGAGAACTATAATGCCTGTTTTTGAATATCAGTGCAACGATTGTAAAACGAAATATGAAGTGTATCACAAAACGTTAAATAATACAGACAAAGTAAACTGCCCCAAATGTAAATCGGCAAACAGCAAAAAATTATTCTCTGCTTTTAGACCTTCGGTAACTCATATTAGCAAGGTTTATAACGATCCATGCGCTACCAGCGAATGCCCCATGAGAGAAAGCGGCAGATGTCCACACGAATTAGATTAGTAAAGCAACGTCAAAGCTGAAAAACTATTTTGTCGTTCCTGTTTTTGCCGGCGCTTGTTTTTTCAGGTTCAAGAGCCATTTAGTAAGCGTATTCAAATCTTCATCGCTCCCTTTAAATAGCAAAGGATGTTTTTTGCCATTAAAGTTTTCTTTTTTCTTAAGATAGTTCGTTAATTGCGAAGCGTTAATATTCCCTCCGAAATTTGATAAATCGGATGGTTGTTTCCCATTAGCCCGTTTTTTTACTATTCCCTGGGATTCAATGTTGTGGCATGAAGCGCATTTGTATTCTGTAAACAATTTCTTACCATCAGCCTTATTTGTCTGCCCGACTGAAAAGTTTAAACTGAATAACGCGAACGCTGAAAAAACCAAGAGAAAATGATAAACTTTCATGTGCCTGCCTCCAAAACTCCTTGTGGTTTAGTCTGTTAATCTTAGATAGAATATCAATAGCAATAATACAATCATTAACTTATCATTTTAAAATCAATTTGTCCAACTGAATTTTGCCTAATGGCTTTAATATTAAAATGCATTTAGCTATTTTAAAATTGCAAATTATGGAAAAATAAAGTGAAAAAATTCGAACATTACAAAAAGCCATTACTCTCTAAAAAAGAGTTTTATAAAAGGGTTTTAAAATACATTGGCGTATCGATGACTCTTTTAGGCGTTTCGATGCTGATTGGAATAGCTGGATATCACTTTATAGGCGAGCTGGGCTGGATAGATTCATTGCTGAACGCTGCAATGATTTTGACGGGAATGGGGCCGGTGAACCCAATGGTTACCGATGCCGGAAAAATATTTGCTGCCTGTTATGCTTTATTCAGCGGTATAGCGTTTCTTTCCATAATATCGGTTTTTATGGCGCCGTTTATTCATAGATTTTTGCACAAATTTCATATCGCCCCAGACGAAGAAATAGATAAAGACTAAGCTGCCCGCTGGCGCTTTTACAATGCGAACAACTTTTCTGTGCTGATTAAATGTTCGTCAGTAAAAAGAATATTTGAATATTCGTTTTTATGAAGTTCATATTTGTAATCGTTTTGCCAAACGCCGATATTTTTAACAATCTCTTTAAGAGCGTCAACAATAAAATAAAGCTCTTCGTTTGTCATAGTTGGGTGCAGGGACATTCTGACCCACCCAGGTTTTTCAGAAAAATCGCCATGGTCTATTTTGTCTGTAATTTCACGCGATTGATTGTGCGTAACTTTGAGAAGTAAATGACCGTACGTGCCTGCGCAGCTGCAACCGCCCCGCGTTTGAATTCCAAAACGATCGTTCAAAAGTTTAACCAATAAATTATAATGAATTTTTTCGATGAAAAAAGATATTACCCCAAGACGCGTCTCAACGTTATCGGCCAAAATATGTAAACCGGGAACAGTTCTAAGCTCTTTAAATGCTATTTTTACAAGTTCTTCTTCCCGTTTTTCAATTTTTTCAAGTCCCATATTATTTTTTAACTCTACGCAAAGCGCGGCTTTAATAGCCTGAAGAAAACCGGGAGTACCGCCGTCTTCGCGGGCTTCGATATTAGAGACGAAGCGATATTGTCCCCATGGGTTCGTCCAGTCCACTGTTCCGCCTCCGGGGTTATCCGGGACTTTGTTTTTGTACAATTTTGAATCGAATATAATTACTCCGGGAGTACCGGGGCCGCCTAAAAATTTATGCGGCGAAAAGTATACAGCGTCTAATTTTTCAAGCGGATCTGAAGGATGCATATCAATTTTAACATATGGCGCCGAGCAGGCAAAATCTACAAAACAATATCCGCCCGCTTCGTGCATTATTTTTGCCATTTGGTGATAGGGAGTTTGTATTCCAGTTACGTTTGAGCAGGCAGTAAACGAGCCGAGAATAAGTTTTCTGTCTTTATATTTTTTAACTGTATCGGCTAAGTTATTAAGCGAGACCAGTCCTTTATCGTCAGGCTGGATATATACAACGTCGGCGATAGTTTCAAGCCAGGAAGTCTGATTTGAATGATGCTCCATATGCGTAATCAAAACGACGGGGCGCAGTTCATCAGGAAGATGTAAATAGTTTTTAAGCTGTTCCGGAATTTTAAGACCTAAAATCCGCTGGAACTTGCTAATAACTTTTGTCATTCCGCTTCCTTCAGTAATAATAACGTCGTCAGATCCGGCGTTCACATCCTTTTTTATAAGCTCGTGAGCAAAATGATATGCGCGCGTCATTGTTGCGCCGGTAAAGCTTGCTTCGGTATGAGTATTACCTACATATGGGCCGAAATCGGCGCTCATTTTATCTTCGATTGGTTTATATAATCGTCCGCTTGCAATCCAGTCTGCATATACTATGCGAGGCTGGCCGTAAGGAGTTTTAAATGTTTGATTATATCCAATTGTGTTTTTTCTAAATGGTTCAAAATATTTTTCTAAATCTTCCATTGCCTGAATTCTAATTTTTATTACCCAAATTTAATAAAATAAAAACGCGCAATGAAATTGAAAGCAAACAATAAACAAAACTAAAATGCATTTATAACGAAATCAGTTAATAAACAGAATTAATCACACAGGCAGTTCTATAAGTTTTTTTAATTCTTGCAGGTTGAACACAGGCGTATTACATTTGAAATTATTACAGACGTAAATAGTAGCGTCGTTATTTTTAGAAATTAAACCTTTTGTAAATGGCGCGGATAAAGCAATCCGTTCTTTGTTTCTATCGGTTTTTAATAATATAACTGCATCCGGCAGATAAATTGAGTTTAAATATCTGATGATTTCTTTTACTGATTTATTCTCTTGTTCGCCGCATATTATTATTTCTGTAGTTGAGCCGGAACCGAAATCATAAGCCTGCAGGAACTGCGTATAAGCGCTTGGCTGTTCTGATATAAGCGCCGAAAATGCATCGGCTATTTGCGAAGCCTTTTCTTCAAGTTTGTAATTGCCGGTTAGTTTAGCCAATCTTAAAAGGTTCATCATTGCCATAGAATTTGAAGAAGGAACAGCGCCGTCGTAAATTTCTTTTTGTCTTACTAATAATTTTTCGGCTCTTAATGAAGTAAAGAAAAATCCTCCTTCTTTTTCGTCCCAAAAATCGTTTACAAACGCTTCATTGAGTTTTATTGCTTCTTCAAGGTAATAAACGTCAAAACTTGATTCATATAATTCAAGCAATCCATAGATTAGGAAAGAATAATCGTCAGCGTTGGCGGTTACTGCTATGTTGCCGTCTTTGTATCTGTGTAAGAGGGCTCCTTCGGTATTAAATAAATTTTTAGAAATGAATTCATAAGCTCTTTGCGCGGCGGCAACAAAGTCTTTCTGAACTAAAACTCTGCCTGCGCGGCACAAAGCCGCAATTGTCAGGCCGTTCCAGTCGGTTAAAATTTTCTCATCTTTAAAAGGATGAATTCTCTTTTCTCTTGC
The DNA here is from genome assembly GCA_002307295.1 of Ignavibacteriales bacterium UBA1304. GTDB lineage: Bacteria > Bacteroidota > Ignavibacteria > Ignavibacteriales > Ignavibacteriaceae > UBA1304. The sequence goes on along the minus strand of DBTY01000029.1, from coordinate 53,811 downwards.
TTCAAAAAGTATTTTGCGGATTGGTACTTCAAGAGAATAAATTTCTTTTTCGGAAGCGTTTAAAGCTCCTGATAAATCCTGGGTAGCGAGTTTTTGATGTAGAATATTTTCGCCTGTAGTCCGGCCTGCCGAAGCGTCAAAAAAATTACCTTCGGGTTTTATGTTATATAAATCAGTTGCAAGTTTAGCGGTTTCTGGATCAAAAAGAGATGTCATATCGTCGGTAGTCCAAAGATAAAACTTCCCTTCTTCTCCTTCGCTATCGGCGTCTTCTGCTGAATAAAATACCCCTTCGGGAGAAGTCATATCTTGTAAAACATATTCCAATATTTCAGTCGCAGTTTTACTAAAGATGGTTTTATTAGTTAGCAGATAAGCGTCTAAATATGCCAGAGAGATAAGAGCCTGATCGTACAGCATTTTTTCAAAGTGGGGGACTAACCATGTTCTATCAGTCGAATAGCGGTGAAATCCAAAACCGACATGATCGTATACTCCTCCAAGCCGCATTTGGGTAAGCGAAGAGTCAATAATTTCCAATAGTTCATTGTCATTATCTCTTTTATAGCGGCGCGCTAAAAAGTTAAAAATATGAGGAGTTGGAAATTTAGGCGCAACGCCAAACCCGCCAAACTCTTTATCGTAATTCTCTTTAAAATAACTGATAGCTTTTTTTATTATAGTTTCGTCTATTGGGACAACTGCTGTTCCTGCATGAAGATTTTTTAGAGAAGCTGTAATCAGGGCGGCGGATTTAAGAACTTCTGCGTGGCGATTGCGCCATATTTCGTTTAATTGAGGAAGAAGCTGCAGCATCCCTGGTCTGCCGAATCTTTCAGTCTTGGGAAAATATGTCCCGGCATAGAACGGTTCTTTATCGGGCGTCAATATTATTGTCATTGGCCAGCCGCCGCTTCCAGTATATATGCGGCAGACATTCATATAAACGTTGTCGATATCAGGTCTTTCTTCTTTATCAACTTTTATAGAGATGAAATATTCGTTTAATAAAGCCGCAACTTCATCGTCTTCGAACGATTCCTTTTCCATCACATGGCACCAATGGCAGGCAGAGTACCCAATTGAAAGGAATATTGGTTTGTTTTCGTTACGGGCAGTTTCAAATGCCTTATTGTTCCACGAGAGCCAATTAACCGGGTTATAAGCATGTTGAAGTAAATAAGGGCTTTTTTCAGAAATTAAACTATTCGGTTTTCTTTTCATTTGAATTTTGTTTTTATTCGTTAGTTATAACAGAATAATTAATTTCAGCGGTATATAGTTCCCAGAGCGCAAAGGCTCTAATTCCTCTGCGCTTTTGGGTAAAATTGGGGTAAGAATTAATAAGGAGCGCAGAATAGCTTTAAACCAGGCGTTTCGACCCGGATTTTATAAACTGCGTTAGTTTCGTCTTCGGTAAGAAAAAGAGTTTTCATATCGTCGCCTGCAAATTCAAGGTTGCTAGGCTTTTTACCGGGAGTGTCGTAAGTTTTTATGATTTTGCCTTCGGGAGAAACAACATAAATTTTACCGCCTCCAAAATGAGCGATATATAAATTACCGTCTATGTCAAAAGCAATTCCGTCCGGGTCTCCGCCTGGCAAGTCAATAAATACATGTTTGTCATAGAAAACGCCATTTTCATCAATTGCATATTTAATAACTCTATTAAGCGCCGATTCGCAAACATAAGCGTATTTTTCATCTGCGGAAAAAGCAATTCCGTTTGAAAAGGCAATGCTATCGGCTACAGGAGTAACTTCTTTTGTTATGTAATCAACTTTGTAGACCATGCCGTCTAAAATATCGCTTCCGTAAGAGTTGGGATCAGTAAAATACAGGTTTCCTTTAGAGTCGAAAGCCAGATCGTTTGGCCGGTTAAACCTTTTGCCTTTGTAACCGTCGGCATATATTTCAGTTTTACCGTCTGGCGAAATTTTAAGCATTTTGCCTACGCCAAATTCGCAGGCGAATAAAGAGCCGTCTTTAAAAAAAGTCAATCCGTTTGTTTTATTTAGCGTAAAAGGATTTTCGGAAGCTTTTAAAAATACTGACGAGCTATCGCCGCTTATTTTAGTAATAAATCCGCCATGGCAATTTGATACGTAAAGATTTCCTTTGCCATCCCATGCCGGACCTTCGGGAAAGTTCAAACCGTCGAGAACTTTTTCAAATTTTTCCATATTCGAGTTTCCTGTTTGAGAAATGAGTTCAGAAAAAGAAATTAAAAAAAATCCAAAAATAAAAAACAGAACTGATTTTACTTTTGGATTTATCATAGCTTCTTAAATTATTTATTATACTTTCTTAAGTTGGAACAATCCAGTTAAGATTTAAATATCTTTTTATCTAAAAGTCCTCTTTTAGCAAAAGCGTTTCTTGTATCTACAATTATGTTTGAGTTTTCAAGAATGAACTTGTAATCATATCCAGTATGGTCGGTACTTAATACGACTAAATCGTAGCTTTTCAGATTATCAGCGTTTAATTCAACCGAGGATATATCGAACTGGTATTTACGAGTTTTAGGCAGTTTTGGGAAGAAGGGATCGCTATAATCTACAATAGCTCCTTTTTCTCTGAATATTTCAATAAGTTTAAGAGAAGGGGATTCTCTCATATCGTCAATATCCTTTTTGTAAGCTGCGCCAAGAATTAAAACTTTTGCGCCATTGAGCGACTTTTTATATTCGTTAAGAGCTTCCATCGATTTTTCAACTACATAATAAGGCATGGAGGTATTAATTTCTCCAGCAAGCTCAATAAACTTTGTAGCAATATCATACTCTCTGGCTTTCCAAGTTAGGTAGAATGGATCAATTGGGATGCAATGCCCGCCCAAACCAGGACCCGGGAAAAACGCATTAAATCCAAAAGGCTTGGTTGATGCCGCCTCTATTACTTCCCAAATATCTATATTCATTCTTTCAAAAACCATTTTAAGCTCGTTAACTAAAGCTATATTAACGCAACGGTAGATATTTTCAAGCAGTTTTGTGGCTTCAGCCGCTCTTGTTGAAGAGACCGGGACAGTCTTAACTACGACGTTATTATAAAGAGCCTGAGCTATAACAACGCAATTTTCAGTAACGCCCCCAACTACTTTGGGGATAGTGGATGTTGAGTATACCGGGTTGTTAGGGTCTTCTCTTTCAGGCGAAAACGCCAGATAAAAATCTTCTCCTACCACTAATTCCTTTCCTTCGCCTCTTTTAACTAATGCTGAAGAAAACAACGGAAGAAGAATTTCGTCGGTAGTGCCCGGATAAGTTGTGGATTCTAACGAAATAAACTGTCCTTTACGGATGTATTTTGCTATAGTTTCCGCTGTATTTATAATATACGACATATCCGGCTCTCTGTGTTCGTTTAATGGAGTCGGGACGCATATTATTAAAGCGTCAGCTTCAGGTATGCGGGTAAAATCCGATGTAGCGTCAAATTTTCCGCTGGCAACGGCTGTTCTGACTTTCTCCTGGTTTATGTGCTTTATATAGCTTTGACCTGCTCTAAGCATAGGCAGCTTCTTTTCGTCAAGATCGAACCCTATTACCTGAAAACCTTTCAATGCGAACTCAAGTCCAAGAGGCAGACCAACATAGCCAAGACCAATAATGCCGACTTTAGCGGTCTTATTTTTGATTTTCTCTAATAATTCCATACAATCTTCTTGTTTAGTTTCCGGATATTATGCTTTTCTTATTATTTTCTTCTGCCTGTCAGAGTCAGACTTTGAAGGAGTAGTATAATAATAATAGTACTTATAATAAGAGCCGTATCCGCTCTTATATGTAAAGTTATTTAAAACTGTACCTATAAAAGTACTATTTTCTCCGGACAATAACCCAACAGATTTTTCCATAATTTCAGTTTCTGTCGTTCCTGCGGAAACCACAAGTAGCGTTGCGTCGACCAAAGACGTTAAAATTTCAGAATCAGTTACGGCAATGATAGGAGGGGAATCGAGAATAACCAAATCATATTTCTCAGAAACCAGAGCCAGAAAATCTTTCATTGCGTTCGATTCAAGAGTTTCGGCTGGATTAGGAGGAATTGTGCCGGTAGATATAAAATCCAGATTACTTAATTCGGTTTTCTTCACTATTTGCTCAAGAGTAGCCTGATTGAAGAAATAATCAACCAAACCTGGGAATCTATTAACGCGAAAAACAGAATGGACTCTTGGTTTTCTAAAATCGCAATCTACAAGAAGAACTTTTTTGTTTGTCTGGGCAAAACTTCCGGCTAAATTTACCGAAATTACTGTTTTGCCTTCCTGAGGAGTAGAAGACGTAACTAATATAGTTTTAATTGAACCCTTATCCGGCCGGGCGAATTGTAGCCTTGTTCGCAGAGAACGGAACGCTTCGCTTGGGATAGAATCAGGTTTTTTTGCCACAATAAATTCAAATTCTTTGTTGTCGTCGTCGCTTAGTCCTTCAATCTGAGGAATCCAGGCAAGCACGTTGATGTTTCTGTTTTCAATATCTTCAGGAGATTTTACTGTATTATCAAAATAATTTTTAACAAATACATATCCAAATGCGATGCCTAAGCCAATAATTAATCCGACAATTACAATTAGGGGTCTGTTTGGTTTTGAAGGGATGATAGCCATACGCGCCACGTCAATCAACAAAACGTTTCCCGGCTCTGACTGCTCGTTTATCAAGGCTTCCTGATATTTGTTTTCAATAGCGAGGTAAAGTTTTTCCAGTGACTCTCTTGATCTGGTTAAGCGGGCATAATCAGTAATTGTTTTTGGCAGCTGATTGAATTTGGTTTCGTAACTATTAACAATATTCCCTAATTCGGCCGACGAAGCCTTAAGCGCCTGCGATTTCAAGCTTTCTTCTAAAACTTTTTGCGCAAGAGTCTTTAATTCTTCCGGAGCGCTTGCAAAAGCGCTTTGTTTAAATATATCAAACTTCTGGTTGATTTTGTTTCGTAATTCGCTGATTCTTAGATTCAGCTCTTTTACAGTGGGGGAGTTTATAGCTTCTTTATTGTTTGAAATAGCAACGTCGCGAGTAACTTCGGCTTTTGCTAATTGTTCCTGTAAAGTTTTGATATATGTTTCAGTTTCAAAACCTTCTACATAATTTGCAAGTTTGGCGTCCTGTTTTTTTAATTCGGCTTTGTATCCGTTAAGCATTTTATCAGAAGTTGTCATGTCAAGTTTTGCGCTGTTTTTTTGAGCTTCAAAAGTAGTCAGCTGTTGAATCAATGCGCTTGATTGATCGTCTATGGCAATTATTCCGCCTTTTTTCTGAAACTCTTCAAGGATATTTTCAGCTTCGTTCAACTGCTTGAACTTTTCGTCTTTCTGCTGAACTAAAAAGTTTTTTACCGCGGTTAGTTGAGCTCTGTTAAAATCCAAGTCTAAATCTTTATAAGCCGCCGCATAGCAGTTGGCTATAAGAGCCGCTTCGCTGGCCGATGGAGACTCCACTTTTATTTCGACAATATCAAGTCCTCTTTTCTGTTCGATTGAAGCTGTAGTGGCTAATAAAGCTGCTATTTCCGGGACTGATTTCACTTTACTGCTATTAATATCGCTCTTAGTAAAAGCAGATTCTTTATTAAGGATGACATAAAAACTATCCGTGGTTGCCTTTACTTTAAAGCTGTCAATTAAAGATTTAGCAACTCTTTCGCGCACGGTGTAGCTTTTCATAATTTCAATTTCGTTTGAAACAAACCGGTCGCTTCCGAAATCAGAAATTTCAGGCATAAGGGGCGTTTCCATTATGCTTCCCTTGGGTTTTGAAATCTTAAGCACCGTAGTTGCGCTATAAATATTTTTAGCTTTAACAGCATAAAAAATTGCCACAATTAAACACATGACAGAAATTAAAACTACCGGGAGTATATTATTCCTTAGCAGGGAGGCATATTCTTTTAGCGATTTATTGTTATTATCTAAATCACGTAGATTATTTGAATTTTCCATTTAAACTTATTTCCTAACTATATTCCAAATTAAAATTGCAAGCGAACTCGCTGCTGATATTACTGAAAGATAAAGAGTTATGTAGTCTTTTAAATACCACCTTGGCTCTCCGGGAACAAGAACAATATCCGACGCTATAAGAGGCGGAGGGAGAACAAGTTTTTTTTCGCCCGGTTCATACAACAATTCGTTCAGATTGAACTTGTATATTTTCTGGGTAGAATCAGCCAATGTTCTGAACAATCTGAGGTCGTCAAGTTTAGCTGCGTCAGTAGGACCTCCTGCGTATGAAATTAAATCCTGCACCGAAGTATTCATAGGAACAATGTATCTGCCCGGGAATCTTACAAAGCCCCATATGGCAACTTTAACATTAACTTTATCCGGATCCGAAAAGTCATACAAAGCTCCGTTGGTCTGTTTAAATTGCGAAAGATCCGAACCTATTTTAATATCATTAGTCTGTGCGGATATAAAAGAAGGGAGAAGCAACACAGAAAAAAACAAAACGAGAAAATACTTATTCATTATTACCTGCCTTAAAATCGATATAATATAACATTGAACCTCAAATTGCGAGTTGGGAAAAATTGATCTAGTAAGCGCATTTACTCTTTCTGTTTTAATAAAGTCGCTACAATTCTGTTGTAGTCCGGATAGAGAAAAGTGCGTTTCTCAAATTTAATTAACCCCTTAATATAATCTTTACTTGCTATAGAAATAAATTCCAATTTTTTATGAACAAAATCCCTGTCTATAGTAATTATTTCTTTAATACTATCCACAAAAAAACCAAATTCCAATGTATTGTTCTGGATACAAAGGAATCTCGAATTTTCAATAGGTTTTTTCTCTTTTAAACCAAAGAAAACGCCGAGGTCTAACGACATGAAATTATCAGACTTCTCTTTATCGTCCCGGTGTAAAAAAGTATTAATATTTTTTATGTTTTTAAGCTCATCGCCCCGTAAGATAAGCGCCACATCTTGAAAATTTATACAGAATTCCCAGTCGTCTATACAAAAGATTACCAGACCTGTAAATTTCTCAACATCTATAGATAAATCTTCCATTTTGCTAAAATATGATTGATCTTTATCTTCCCTCATTAATCATACCAGAATAATCATAGTAAAAAATCATTAATCATTTACTATTTATTAGAAAATATCCCATTTTTTAAAAATACTTTACGAATTGTTAAAAATTCTTACGGATTTAAACTAATGAATAAATCCTATTTCTCGCCTTCAATTATTTTTCGGCTATTTATGTAACCTTCGGAAAGCAGACTGTCTGTAGATTTATAAAGAGTAATAGTCACTTCATTTGAGTTATAAAAACCAGTTGATTCAACTTTTACGCCGTTTACTTTTTTGTAAAGCTTAACGCTGGAGTATAATTTATCTTCTGCTACCAACTGATGAGCAATTTTACTTTTTTTCTCCGGAATATTACTTAATGCCCAGTATACTCCTTTTTTTGCATTTTGATAAGCCTTGTCAATATCCTGATCGCTGCCGCTAAGAACAAAACCGACAGATAAACAAAATAAGAACGGAATAAAAAAGTATTTCATTAGATTTCTCCGATTTATTATAAGAAAAAAAATCCGAAACCCGCCGGGAGTCATTCAAAATAGGTTTTTATAACAGCTTATTTTTATACCGTATTTTATCCGTTTGTCAGGTTATTCTGCCGAAAAAACAAAACCTGACCGATAAACGGCAAAATTTTATATTATAGAAATAATATTTTAATCTTAATACGATAACTATGCAAAACAATCAATAAATTACAGATGTTAAAAATAGAAAATAATCTAATGAACAAAAAAGAAATTTACTGGATATCTCAATTTACCGGCTGGTTTGCATTCAGTTTGGTGAATATTGTAATAATTGCATCATTCAATAAAATGACTCTTATAAAGATTCCAATGTTCATACTTTTAAGTCTATTGGGAATTTTCTTTACGCATATATATAGATATATAATAATTAAGCAAAAATGGAGTTCTCTATCAATCTATAAGCTAATTATAAGATCGTTTATTGCCTGCATTTTGATAGCTACCGTCATATTTTTTCTATTAATGCCTTTTGAATTATTAATTGGCGATTTCAAAATATCGCAGTTTAATGTTGGCGTTCTTTTGGTTAATGTGTTTAATTTTAGTATGGTGCTTCTAATTTGGTCTCTGATGTACTTTACCGTCCATTTTTTTGAAAATAAACAAGTGGTACAAATTGAAAGCCTGATTTGGGAAGCAGCCGTAAAAGATTTTGAATTAAAAACCCTTAAATCGCAATTAAATCCTCATTTTATGTTCAACGCACTAAACAGCATAAGAGCTCTGGTAGACGAAGATCCGCAGAAAGCGCAGACTGCAATTACGCAGCTTTCGAATATTTTGCGTTATTCGCTGCGGATAGAACGCATTGAAACTGTGCCGCTTGAAGACGAAATAAAAACAATAACTGATTATTTGGCTTTGGAATCTATCCGTTTTGAGGAAAGATTAGAAAGCAAAATTGAAATTGATCCCAAGCTTGCTAAAACAGAAATTCCTCCATTGATGGTGCAAACTTTAGTTGAAAATGGAATTAAACATGGCATTTCAAAAAGAACAATTGGAGGAGTTATTCTAATTAACGCGTTTCCGAAGGATGATAATGTGATTATTCAGATAAGAAACAGCGGCAGATATGACGAACAAAGTCTGAAGGACGCAACCGGATTTGGCGTGCAAAACACAAAACAAAGGTTGAGTCTCCTTTATGGCGAAAATGCGTCATTTAAATTAAAAAATGAAGAAAATGAAATAGTATTAGCAGAATTAATTATTCCAAACGGAGGAACGATAAGATGAAAGCCTTAATCATAGACGATGAAAGACTTGCACGCGTTGAACTAAGAAGGCTTCTTACGCCATACAAAGAAGTTGATATTGTTGGCGAAGCTGTAAACGCCGATGACGCAAAAGAAAAAATTGAAGAGTTAAAACCAGATCTGATTTTCCTTGATATTCAGATGCCGGGCAAAACGGGATTTGAATTGCTAGAGGAATTAGACGGCGTCCCTGACGTTATTTTTACTACGGCGTATGACGAATATGCTCTAAAGGCGTTTGAATATAATGCAATGGATTACCTGTTGAAGCCAATAGAGCCAAAACGCCTTGAAGATACTATCCGGAAAATATCGCTGCGTTATAAAAACGAAAGCGAAGCCGCCGGAACGGATTCTTCTCTGCCGTCTTCAGTTCTTACTGAATTAGATCAGGTGTTCGTAAAAGACGGAGAAAAGTGCTGGTTTGTAAAACTTATAAACGTACGCTTATTTGAATCGGAAGGGAATTACGTTCGTATTTTCTTTGATGAGAATAAACCGCTTATTCTAAGAACTCTAAACTATCTGGAAGAAAGATTAGACCCTAAAACATTTTTCCGCGCAAGCCGCAAGCATATTATAAATCTGAAATGGATTGATAATATAGAGCCCTGGTTAAACGGGGGATTGCTTGTAAAATTAAAAGGGGGGAATAAAGTTGAAGTCTCCCGCAGGCAGGCCGTAAAATTTAAAGAAAAACTAAGCCTGTAATTACAGGCTTAGTTTTTTAATCTTTTTGAACTCGTTAAATATTTTTGGAAGAACTTCTCCGGCTTTACCGAAGAAAGAAATGTCGGCCATTTGCGTTAATTCAGTTTCTTCAACGTTAATTTCAACTACAAGCGCGCCGCCTTTTTTAGCGTCAATAGGGATATAAGCGGCGGGGTAAACAACCGCTGAAGTTCCAACTACAAAAATAACGTTGCAATTTCTGGCTGCTTCTTCAGCTGAAGCAAAAACATCCTGCGGAAGCATTTCGCCAAACCAAACAATATCAGGTCTTATTAATCCGCCGCATTTACAAAATGGAGCCTTCCCTTCAAAAGTAAAATCTTTTGAGTTGTAAAACGTATGGCATTTTACGCAGTAATTTCTTTCGATATTGCCGTGCACTTCATATACAATTGAACTTCCGGCCCGGTTATGCAGATTATCTATATTTTGAGTAACGACTGTTACGTTGTTAAAGTAATTTTCCGTTTCGGCTATTGTAATATGCGCAGGGTTTGGTTTTGTTTCTTCTATAATTTTTCTTCTGTACTGGTACCATTCCCACACAAGATCGGGGTTTTTAAGGAACGCGTTAAAATTAGCGAGTTCTTCAGGTTTTAATTTCGTCCAGATTCCTCCGGCTCCTCTAAAAGTTTCTATTCCGCTTTCGGCGGAGACTCCGGCTCCTGTGAAGAAAACAACATTCTTGGCCGTTGATAAGCGGTCAAATAACTTTTCGTAATTCATTTCCATCTCTGTTATTTGTTTTTAGCTTATAATACGTTAACTACTTCAATTTCAACGTCGCTGGGAATTACTGCGGCGATAGACCGGTTTAGCAAATCAAGATTTACATTTAGAGTCTTTTTGTTGGAGTCTGAAGTAATAACCCCAATAATCCCTTCAAAGGGACCCGATTTAATTCTGATTTTTGTCCCTTTAACAATTCCCTCTTTAATTAAAAACTCTTCTTTTTCGGTCAGGAAATTTTTAAGGTTTTCAATCTGCCATGCCGGAATAATAGCAAGTTTGCCGTGGTCAAAAACGCATCTGACAATAGAGTTTATTTCTAAAGCCTCAAGTCTTTCTTTTTCGTCGGCTCTAATGAAAATATATCCGTGCAAAACAGGCTCGGTAACTTTCTTTTTCCTGTCGCTCCATTGTTTAACTTTTGTAATAACGGGCAGATAATTTTCGATTCCTAATCTTTTAATTTCCGCTTCCGCTTTAAATTCGCTTCTTGGCTTAGAGTAAAGAGCTATCCAGTTTTTTTCTGTTGGCATAATATATAGTTAAATAAACGAATTCTAATTTACTAAATTTTGGACAATTTTTGTGAACTCTGTAAAGTCGACCGGTTTTGTCAAAATTAAAGAAACTCCATAATTATAATAGCTTTGCCGTAATTCCGGGGAATCATATTTAGCCAATATAACAAATGGTATTTTACAATGAGCGTTTCCTTTTGTTACCGATTCAATCAGTTGAAGTCCATTCATTAATGGAAGATCGTGATCTGCAATTACTATAGAGGGGCTTTTTTCGAGTATAAGGTTCATAGCTTCAAAACCATTTTCTGCCTTATAAATTTCAAAACCAGGCAAAGCGCCTTTAATCAATGGTAGAAAAGTATCCCGTTCGGAACTATTATTATTGACTAATAACGCTGAGTTTAGCGGTTTGTGAACTGTAAAGTGAAATTCGCTGCCAGAATCCTGTTGAGAATAAAACCATATTGCGCCTCCATGCTTTTCTATAATCTCTTTAACAAGAGGCAGTCCTAAGCCGCTTCCTTTTTCGCCAGAAGTGCCTTCGGTAGAAAACATATTTTCAACTTTAAAAATCTTTGACTGATCTTCTTCAGAAATTCCAACGCCGCTATCTCTTATTATAAACTCAATTTGCGTATCGTTAAAATTATTTGCTGATATTTCAATTTTAGAATTAGAGCGCGAAAATTTAATTGCATTGTTCAGCAGGTTTGAAATAGCCTGCGTGATTAGCCGTTCGTCTGCATTGATAAAAATTGCATCGTCTACGTCTACTTCAATCTCAAGGTTTTTCCTTATAGCGTTGCCGGTAAGAGAAGAAACGCAATTGAAAACAACAGCCTGTGCTTTTAATCTTTGCGGCTCAACAATAAGCCTTCCGGTTTGCAGGCGAGACCAGTCAAGCAGATAATTAATTAACTGGAGTTGGTTTTGCGAAGCTTCATAAATATAACTAAGATACTCGGTCTTATCCTGAAGCGGCAGATCCGGTTCGTTCATAAGTATTTCAGCAAAGCCAAGGATACTGGTAAAAGGGGCTCGTAAATCGTGAGAAAGTATTGTGATAAAGCTATCCTTTGCCGCATTTACTTCTTTAAGCTTTTGCTTGTAATCGTTAATAATGCTGTCTTTTTCATTTAGAGAGGTTATATCGGTTATTACGCCGATACGTTTAATCCCATCCTTCTTTTCTATTTCTTCTTTCACCCAGCGGAGTATATTGTCTTTTCTTATTATTCTATAGGTAAGCTGTAATTTTTGCGAGACGCCTGATTTTTCAAAATTATTTAATTCTTTTTTTACATCGGCAACATCGTCGCTAAAAATAATAGAACAGTGGTTCTCGGGTAAATCTAAAATTTCATTGGCGGTATACCCGGTGATTTTTTTTATACTCTGCGTATAAAATTGTTTTTTAGCTCCAACTGAATCGGAAACCCAAACTGACTCGTTTATAACGGATTCAATTTCCTGAAATCCCATTAATATATCATTAGCAGATTTATCTTTTACAGATTCGTCATACATTTTTTTTCTCATCGTTTATTCTTATAATTAACCACACAAACCGCATAGTGCAAATATAATAAAATGTAAGGGAATTTTGATTATATTTATTTGATATCTCTAATTGAACTAATTAAATATATTTAGCTGTTTATGTAAAAAAAAGAAAAGAGATGATATGCTTAAACGATTTACATTACTATGCTTTCTGTTTTTTTCTACGGCGCTTAACTTAAACGCTCAAACAAATAACGGTAAAATTACCGGGCGCGTTATAGAAGAAGTTACTCAAAAACCGATACCTGGAGCAAATGTAGTCCTTGCCGGTTCTGCGTACGGAACTTCAACGGATTCGTCCGGAGCCTTTATTATAGGGGCTCTTCCGCCAGGGACGTATATAGTAAAAGTATCGTCCATAGGTTATAAGCCAATAACACGGTCGGATATAATTGTAACAAATTCAAAGCCGGTTCAGATAGATTTCCGGTTATCCGAATCCGTATTTGAAATAAAGGGGGTTACTGTAAAGTCCGATTATTTTAGAAAAGACCCTGATAATATAACCAGCGTAAACGCATTAAGTTACGAAGAAATAAGGAGAGCTCCCGGCGGCTTTGAAGACGTTGTCCGCACATTGTCCGCCTTGCCGGGCGTAGCCCAGGCCGACGCTGGCAGGAACGATTTGATAGTACGGGGCGGGGCGCCTTCGGAAAATCTTTATATAGTCGATGGAATTGAAATTCCGAATATAAATCACTTTGGCTCTCAGGGCGCTACAGGAGGTCCTTTAAGCTACATCAACCTTGATTATGTAAAAGAGGTTACTTTTTCAACAGGAGGGTTTTCGTCGCTATATGGCGATAAAATATCTTCTGCTCTTAAAATTGATCTTAGAGACGGACGGAAAGACAAATTAGGAGGCAAAGCTACTATATCGGCTTCGCAGTTTGGATTTAATTATGAGGGACCTGTTTCTGATAATTCTGATTTTATTTTTTCGGTCAGGAGGAGCTATCTCGATTTTATTTTTAAAGCGGCCGGATTTGGGTTTGTGCCGGAGTATTACGACGCGCTTGCGAAATATAACTATAAATTAGATAATGAAAATTCAATATCATTTTTGTACATCGGCGCTTTTGATAATGTAAAATATTTTAATAATACGTTAGACCAGCGCTATGATAACTCCCGTATTCTTGGGAGCGATCAGGTTCAATACGTAGGAGGAGTTATATTCAGGCATTTGTTTAACAATGGGTTCTACCAATTTATTGCAAGCAGAAATTTTGTAGACTATAACACTTCGCAAAAAGATTCGCTGCTAAATCCATTGTTTTCTAATAAATCAACCGAGGCTGAAAACAGAGTAAAAGCGGAACTGATATATAAAATGTCGGACAAGACTGAAATGAACTTTGGCTTAGACCTGAAACTAATAAATTTTAAGTCCGATGTATTTTTCCCAAAATTCAAAACTACGTTTGGCGATTCGCTCGCAGTTAATTCTGCAAATGTAAAAGAAGATTTTGTAAAAGCGGCTTTTTATGTTAACCATGTAATGCAGCTTTTTGAGCGTTTTAAGACAAGCTTTGGCGTAAGGTTCGATTACTTTAATCCTTTGGATAAAAAACTTTATTTTAGTCCCCGTTTTTCAGCCGCATATAGCATCGACGACTTAACTGATATAACAATTAGTTCCGGCATTTATTATCAGGCTCCCTCCTACATATGGCTTGCAGCGACAGCTTATAATAAAAAGCTTAAAGAGATAAAGGCGGATCAGTTTGTTTTGGGATTAGAACGTAAAATAAGAGAAGACGCATATATAAAAATAGAAACGTACTATAAAAAATATTCCGACTATCCGGCAAGTTTAACAAGACCATATTTAGTATTGGCTAACACTGGCGCCGGGTTTGCCGGGTCGGACGACAACTTTGCTTCTTTTGGCTTAGAGCCGTTAACAAGCGGCGGAAAGGGATTTGCAAGAGGAGTTGAACTTTCGGCTCGTAAACAGCTTTCTTCAATTCCGTTTTACGGCATACTCAGCCTTACTTATAATCAGTCAAAGTATACTGCGCTTGACGGAATTGAACGCGTAGGCAGCTACGACCAGACATGGATATTCTGTTTGAGCGGAGGATATAAAATAGATAAAGACTGGGAGGCGGGCGTTAAATTTAATTATTCAACCGCAAAGCCGTATACCCCCTTTAACAGCGACGGAAGCCAAAGCGTTAGCGCTTATAACAGCCAAAGGCTTTCGGCTAATAATAGTCTTGACGGAAGGCTAGACCGTAAATGGTTTTTTGAGAAGTGGACTTTAATTACTTATATAGATATTCAGAATATCTACAATAATAAAATGAGCTCCGGAGTAAGATGGAACGCCCGAGATAATAAAGCTGAAAACAAAACAAGCATAGGGCTCTTGCCAACAATTGGCGTCAGCGCAGAGTTTTAAACATGACGATAATTATTTGCCGAACATAAAAACCAAAGGCCGCCAGACTCGTTTTGCCCATGCGCCTTCGTTATGTTCCGCCGCCGGGTCGTAAAACCATTCAATATCTTTCCCGGTTTTATAGCCCTTTTTGTTAAGCGCTTCAATCGTCTTTTTAATTCCGGGCAGCAGTTCAGCGTCTAAACCAATGCCGCCGTCGTCAATATATAATTTAATTTTTTTCTTTGCGCCCTTGTATTTTTCGATGAAAGGCAAATAATTTAATTCCTGAATTTTAAAAGCAGGGGAGAGGCAACCGGCGGCTGAAAATACTTCTGGATGTTCCCATGCGAGCTCTAGGGAAATAAGACCGCCCATAGAGGAGCCCATGACGGCTGTGTTATTTCTGCCGGGCAGAGTTCTGAATTCGGAATCGATAAATGGTTTTAGTTTATCTACTATAAAATCCATATACGCATGTCCCATATCGCCATATGAGTATTCTGCATTGCGGTCTTTTGTGTTGTATATTCCAACAATTATAATTTCTTTAATCTTATTTTGTTTAATTAGCGAATCGGCGGTTTCGTCAATCTGCCAATCCACGCCAAAAGTAGACGTGGCCGGATCGATAATATTCTGTCCGTCGTGCATATATAAAACCGGGTAACGTTTTTTCTTATTTATGTCATAATTTGGCGGAAGCCAGACGATAATATTCCGGGGTCTGATACCTTTTCCTTCGAGGTTATTAAAATAAACTACTTTGCCGAATATTCCGCTGAGCGATCTTGGGTGAAAATCATTTTTCCAGTTATCAATAGTTATTTCAAAAGTAGAGTCGTTTACTACGGTCAGCGAGTGGTTTTGCGGAACCGCTCCGTTAGCTCCCACAGCTTCGGCGGCCCAGGAGCCTTTAGTAAATTTAAACTCAAGCCGTTCTCCTTCAGAAAACGGAATGGCAATTTCCCATGATCCGTCTTTCTGTTTTACAAGAGGCGTTAAAGCGGGATCCCAGTTCCCCAGTTTTGGACTGGAGCCTGTTATGTATATGGATGAGTCTTTTGGCTGAACTAAAGGATGTACAATAAATGTTATAACTTTCTCTTTATTTTGAGCGATAGAGAAGTTATAAAGAGCTCCAACTAAAAACAAAGAAATTAAAAGCGTTTCCATATCCGTTCCATTCAAGATTAATTATAGATTCGTTAATGACTTTATAATTTTTTTTCTTTTTACCAACTTTAGTATGTTAATATAACTAAATATTATTTTTTAATAATTATAAAAATAAAAAATTGGGCGAAATAGTATTTTGGACTATTATAAGAATATTTCTTTTAATCCCGTCGCTCTGGATACTTAAAAGTTATATTCAGTATCAAACTTGGTTTATGCTTAGCCTTATGTCTATTTACGGAGTAATAATTCATCCTACAATAATACACTATCGTTTATTTATAGAACAGAATAAAGAAATTATTGAATCCACATTATGCTCAAGCTGCAAACACTTTGACGAAAGCGCCGTGCTTTGCATGAAATATGACGAGCATCCTTCAAAAGTAATCCTTCCATGCGAAGGAGAAGATTGGGAGCCAAACAGTTCGGAGTATGAAAGTAAAGATGTTGATATTGATAGCTGAAAATGACCCAATTTAAATGAAAAGGAAAATATGGAATCGAGAAAATACTCTGTTATTGTGTTCGACCTTGGTAAAGTGCTATTAGATTTTGACTATGGCATATTAACTGCAAAATTGGATAAAGTAGAAAATGGACTTGGGGAAAAATTTACTGATTTTTATAAACAACATCGGCATGAATATAGAGACTTTGAATCCGCGCGCATTAGCGAAAAAGAATTTCTAAAGAGAGTTCTTGCCGCGTTAGATCACAAGGTTGACGCTGAAACATTCTGCCAGATGTTTGGCGATATTTTTACGCCGAATGAAGACGTTGTTTCGTTACTGCCTATTTTTAAAAAAAAATATACTCTCATACTGCTTTCAAATACAAACGATATCCACAGGCGTTACGGCTGGCAGAAATACGATTTTATTAAACAATTTGATCATCTTGTTTTATCTCACGAAGCGGGCATAGTTAAGCCGGAAGAAGAAATTTATAAATTAGTTGAAGATTTTACGCATAAACCGGCTGAAGAGCACCTCTTTATTGACGATACTTCTGTAAATACAGACGAAGCAATAACTTTGGGCTGGGACGCAATTAATTTCGTAGGATATGCCAACCTTGTCAGCGAGTTAAAAAACAGGGCTATTCTTTAACTTTACATCCAAATTATTATGACCGCCAAATTTTCATTATATTTGTGAAAAGATTTTAAATAATTATTTTAATTTTCGGAGTTGAAATTGCAGGAAATTCCCAAAGCTTATAACCCCTCTGACGTTGAGGATAAATGGTATAAATACTGGATAGATAAGAAATTCTTTCATTCAGAAGTAGATAAAAGTAAAAAACCGTATTCAATAGTTATTCCGCCTCCAAATATTACAGGCATGCTTACTATGGGGCATATCCTTAATAATACTATTCAGGATATTTTAATAAGAACTAAAAGAATGCAGGGATATAACGCCTGCTGGGTTCCAGGAACCGATCACGCTTCTATTGCTACGGAAACAAAAGTTACCAATTACCTTAAAGAACAGGGGATTGATAAACATGACATCGGCAGAGAAGAATTTCTTAAGCATTGCTACGTCTGGAAAGAAAAATACGGCGGCATAATTATAAGCCAGCTGAAAAAACTTGGCGTAAGCTGCGACTGGGAACGTGAACGCTTTACAATGGACGAACATTTTTATAAAAAAGTAATTGAATCGTTTGTAACTCTCTATAACGAAAAGAAAATTTACCGCGGATACCGAATGGTAAACTGGTGCCCCGCTTCCAAATCGGCTATATCGGATGAAGAGGTTATTTACAGGAGCATGAACGGCAAGCTTTATTATTTAAAGTACCCTATTACCGGAGGTAACGATTTTTTAATTGTAGCTACAACCCGGCCTGAAACAATGTTAGGCGATACTGCGGTTGCAGTTAACCCGGAAGACGAACGCTACAAAAAGTTTGTCGGTAAAACAATCGACCTTCCGATTGTCGGCAGAAAAATTCCGATAATTGCAGACGATTATGTAGATAAAGAATTTGGAACCGGCGCAGTGAAAATTACTCCCGCCCATGATATAAACGATTATGAAATGGGGAAACGCCAAAATCTTGAAGTTATAAATATTTTTAATGAAGACGCTTCTACAAACGATAACGTTCCGGAAGAATTTAGAAATCTTGATAGATTTGACGCAAAGGAAAAAGTTGTAACCCGTTTTAAAGAATTAGGGCTGCTTGTAAAAATTGAAGATTACCAGAATAAAGTAGGCTACTCTGAACGCGGCGGCGTGCCTATTGAACCATACCTTAGCGAACAGTGGTTTATGAAGATGGAGGAGCTATCCGCTCCAGCCCTAAAAGCGGTTGAAGATGGGGACGTTAAATTTCATCCTGAACACTGGACAAAAACCTACGCGCACTGGATGTCTAATATTAAAGACTGGTGTATATCCCGTCAGCTATGGTGGGGGCACAGAATTCCGGTTTGGTATCACAAAACGACTAAGGAAGTTTATTGCGGAGTAACTGCGCCTAAGGACGCAGAAAACTGGATTCAGGATAAAGACGTGCTTGATACATGGGCCAGCAGCTGGCTTTGGGCTTACGAAGTTTTTGAAACTAAAGAAGAGCAGGACTATTATTATCCTACTAATACGCTTGTTACTGCGCCCGATATTATTTTCTTCTGGGTTGCAAGAATGATAATTGCAGGACTTCATTTCAAAAAGGATATTCCTTTTAACGACGTTTATTTTACCAGCATCATACGCGATATGCAGGGACGTAAGATGAGCAAGTCGCTTGGTAATTCGCCTGATCCGCTTGACGTTATAGCTGAATACGGCGCAGACGCTTTGAGGTTTACAATTATTTATTTAGCTCCTCTTGGTCAGGACGTGCTTTTCAGTTCTGAAAAATGCGAGATTGGAAGAAACTTTGCCAACAAAATCTGGAACGCAGGCCGCTTCCTTTTGATGAATACGGAAAAAATTAAATTAGATAAAAGCTTATTAGATAAGCATATCGACTTTGCAGATCAGTGGATACTTTCGCGCTTTAACCAGACCGTTCTTGATTTGACTACCGCGTTAGATAAATTTGAAATTAATAACGCTATAAAGATAATTTATACGTTCGTATGGAATGATTTCTGCGACTGGTTTGTGGAATTAGCAAAGAACAGAATTTATACCGGCGAAGAAGAAGTTAAATCAGCCGTATTAACAAGAGCAATTTCGATTTTTGAAAATCTGTTAAAAATAGTACATCCGTTTATGCCGTTTATAACAGAAGAGATATGGAATCTTATAGAAGAAAGAAAAGACGGCGAAAGCATTTCTACTTCGGCATTCCCTGTAGCTGATAAGGCTTTAATTAATCCGGCGGCAGAAAAAGAGATGCTGTTTGTACAGGATATTATTACCGCTATAAGAAACGTCCGCGGCGAAAAAAATATTCCGCCTTCAAAGCTGATGAATGTTTTTCTTAAATCGTCTTCCGTTACAGAAAATCAAATTGCATATATAAAGAAGCTTGGCAAGGTAGACAATCTTACAGTTGGCGAAGGGCTTGCAAAACCAAACGCAAGCGTTTCTATGCTGGTTAAAGATTGCGAAATTTATATTCCGCTTGAAGGGCTGATAGATTTAGACGCTGAAAAAGCCCGTTTGCAAAAAGAAATTGCACGGTATCAGGGTTCGCTTGCAGGAATTGAAAAGAAACTATCCAACCCAAAATTTGTAGACAACGCTCCTGCTGAAATAATAGAAAAAGAAAGAGCCAAGCAGCGCGATTGGGAAGGAAATATAGTAAAACTAAAGGAGATACTCGAAAGCCTGAGCTAATAAAAATATAATTGTTCCTAAATAATTAGAATGGGAGATGTTATGGAGGGAAGTAACTTATATACAGAAAATGACGGTTTGACTATGCCCGAAGTGGGAGAATGGTCAAAAAAGAAATACAGCTTGGTTTATGAATATGACTGTTTGTTTTCTACTGGAATGAAAAAGAATTGGCAGCAAAGAGTCTATATCGATTTATTCAGCGGCGCCGGGAAAGCGAGGTTACGGAATTCAGAGAAGTGCGTTAATACTTCGGCGCTGTTATCTTTGCTTGTAAAAGATAAGTTTGATAAATATATTTTTTGCGATATAGACGGAAATAACATTGAAGCTCTAAAAACACGGGTTAAAGCCATACATAGCGAGGACAACATAGTCTATTTGCAGGGAGATGCAAACGAATTAGCCAGCGAAATTATTGAAAATATCCCAACGCCTTCCACAAATAACAAAACGCTTTCGTTTTGTTTTGTTGATCCGTTTTCTTTAAATATTAAATTTGATACAATAAAAAAACTAAGCAAGTATTTCATGGATTTTTTAATGTTACATGCATTTGGGATGGATGGGAAAAGAAATATTCAAATTTATGCTAAAGAAAACTATAAACGGATAGACTATTACTTGGGGCTGAACGATTGGCGTGCTCTTGATTTCAAAAATAAGTAGTTTCGCAGGCAATTAATTTGTATCTTACGTTAAATATTTGTAACCGATAGATTAGTATGACAGAACAAGAAATAATAGACTTTTTGGGCTTTGAAAGCGCCATTTCAATTCATCTAGGAGATAAAAAACCTCCCGACGAATGTGAGTCTGTTGCGTTAAATCAGATGAAGGTTTTTAAGATTGATGCAGCGTATTTTAACACGGATGAAAACGGTAATAGTTTTCCTGCTGTATTTCTAAAGAAAGTAGAGTCTTTTAATGATAAAAATTTAAATGAAATTGCCGAGGCTCACAAAAAAATCTGGAATTATAAAAAAGTATTGTTTTTGTATGTTTATTCAGAGACAGAAATCCGTATTTATAATTGCTACGAAAGACCGATTATCAAAACCCGGAATGAGCTTAACTACGGGAAAGATCTAAAAAAAATAGAAATAAAATCATATCATTTTTCAGACAATCAACAACTTCAGGAGCTCAATACAATATTTTCAAGGGTTGCCATTGATACGGGAATTATTTGGACTTTAGACATAGCTAATGCAATAAGGAAAAAGATAAATCTGCAACGCAGAGTTGATAAGTACCTTGTAACAAGTTTGGTAAATACGGCTAGACAACTTGAAACGCAAGGTCTTAATATAAGCTTTATCCATAAAATTATCCTCCGGTCTTTATTCTTGCTTTATCTTGAAGATAGAGGGGCAACAGATGAAAAGTTTTACTCCAAAATAAGAGATGGCGCAAAATCTTATTTCGATATTTTAGAAGATGATAATGCTGCATATTGTTTGTATAGGGAATTGGAAGAACATTTCAACGGCAATGTTTTTACTGTGGAGAAAGGAGAAAGTATATCCTGCGCCCAGCTTCAGCAAATAAAAAAATGCTTTATTAGTGGCAATGATGGTACTTTACAAACAGAATTGTTTGAAGATTGGAAATTGTTTGACTTTAGTATTATACAAATTGAACTTCTAAGTGAAATTTACGAAAATTTCTTATTTGAAACCGACCCTGAACTTAAGAAAAAAACAGGAACATATTATACTCCTCCTACATTAGTTGAATTTATGCTAAATGAAAAACTTCCCATTAGCAAAAATGAAAAAGACTATAATATAAAAATTTTAGACCCTGCTTGCGGTTCGGGAATTTTTTTGGTGGAAAGTTACAAGCGATTAGTAAAACGCTATGAAAACCATCACAATGAAAAACTTACTGATTTTAGCATACTGAAAAGACTATTAACTGATAATATCTTTGGAATTGAGCTACACTCTCAAGCCATAAAAGTTGCTGCGTTTAGCTTGTATTTGGCGTTGGTTGATAATTTAGACCCTAAGACTTTATGGCAAAACAAAAAATTACCGAACCTCATCAACAATCCTGACGATAAATCATTAAAAGAACAAGGCGGCAATCTTTTTTGCAGAGACACAATTCTGCAAAATCAAGAAATTGAGAAGATTAAATTTGATTTGGTAGTCGGAAATCCACCGTTCGGTACAACTGATTTATTAAAATCAGTTCGCGATTATTGCAATACAAACCAATTCGCCAAAGAAATGGTTTTACCATTTTTGCATAAAGCGACATTGTTTGCTCCGAATGGAGAGATTGCTTTGATATTTAATACCAAAGTTTTAACCAATACAGGCGGAACATATCAGGAGTTTAGAAGGTGGTTGTTCAATGATTGTTATGTGGAAATGGTTTGTAACTTTTCCATACTCCGCACGGTGCCTAAAAATTTCGGCGGGCAATTATTTGGCGATGCAACAGGACCGATAAGTATTGTGTTTTATCGAAAAGATAAGCCCGAAGAAACTTCAGATAGAATTGTTTATTATGCGCCCAAAACTTATATAAAATCTAATGTGATTGAGGGTTTAATCATAGATTTTTCGGATGTAAAGTATCTGCCCAGAGAAGAATGCCAAAAGCCCGATACCAAGATTTGGAAAGTCGCAATGTGGGGCGGGATAAATGATTGGGAGTTGGTAACAAAAATAAATTCAAACTATGAAAATATAGAGTCGGTTTTTAAAGCAAAAAAAAATACTTGGCAGTACGCAACAGGCTTAAATGCTGATTCAAAAAAATTAGATTTTATTCCTGAGAAAATAATTGATACAAAAAAAATCCAGAGGTATTATACAAATCATTCAGCCGTATATAATAATACAAGAAGGTATAGAAATATTGACAAAGATCTATTTCTACTTCCTTTTATAGTTATTAAACAAGCCCAAGCAAACAGGCAAATTGCTGCTTCATATATTGACTACAAGGCTTATTGTCTTAGCTCTGCATATGTGATTAATGGAAATGTTGATCCCAATAAAAAAAAAGCATTAGTTGGAATAATTAATTCTAAATTTAGTAAGTATTACTTGTTTATGATTGCTTCTTCTTGGGGAATTGAAAGAGAACGGACATCATTTGTAGAACTTTTATCTATTCCTTTTTTACTTTTAACTGAACAATCAATATCAAAAATTGCTAGGAAAGTTGATTCAATAATTATTGAAAAAGAACAAACACTTGCAGTATCTAACGATATAACCAAAGATGAAAAAAGTATAGACGATATAATTTTACATGAAATACTCAATTTAACTCAAAAAGAAATTTTAATTATAGAAGACGTTTTAAATTACAACCTGGACCTTTTTGAAAACAATGAAAAATCCGCAGCATTATATCCTACATTACAAGAGCAAATAATACAATACGGAAAGGTAATTTGCGATGAGCTCAACGATTTTCTTGACGGTCAGGAACTATATGTCAATGCTACAGTTTTTAATATCAACAGATTTACACCGCTGATGATGATTAAACTTTCTTTCGCTAAGGAGCCAAAAGAAGTAACTACATCTATAGAGTTTGTGGATGATGAACTAAAAAAAATAGACAAGGATTTGTGGGAGCAAAAAACAAGCAATATTTATTTTCGAAAAAAAATGAATTATAAGACAGAAAATGATATTTATATCATTCGTCCGAACCAACGAAGGTTTTGGTCGCAATCAATGGCAATGGAAGATGCTTCAGAGTTAACTCTTGAAATCTTGAACGGGAATTGACAATGGCAATTAACGTAGATGTCTGCGAGGCCTTCAGAAATACTTTTGAGCAAAGGTGTTTTCAGCTAATTATTGGAGCATATAAAACTTCCTTAAACGAAAAAGTGATACAATTAGATTGGATTGAGAACGATATTTCTTCCGAATTGCTTAGACACATCATAGAAAACCCTTTAAGGCGAAAATGGAAAGTTTCAACTAATGTAGAAGCAAAAATTCCCAAAGATATTCCAAGAACAAAAGGTTTTGCAGATAAATTACCAAGGATAGATTTTCGGCTGACAACATTTATATCGGCTTACGAATATGAGTATTTCTTTGAAGCTAAAAATTTGAAACAAAATGATTCTGCGTTAAAGCGCAGATACATTGATACTGGAATTAATAATTTTGCATCCAAAAAATACACTAATGGCAGTCTAATTGGTTATCTTCTTGAAGGCAAAACAAATGAGACGGTAGAAGGAATTAATTCCTTATTAGCGAAAGATGGACGGAATACTGAAATTTTAAAATCGGTGGAAAATAGATCGTTAAAAACTTATTTTGAATCAAACCATTCAAATATTGGCATATTGAAACATTTATTTTTTGATTTTACAGATTTATCAAACTTATAGTGCCAACGCTTCACAGACACAACCATTGCTAAACTTCGCTAACGCTTAAATGTTTCGCTTTTGGGAGAGCTGTTAATTATGCATCCGCCGTTTTTAATTTTCGCATGCTTTTTATTTTTCCAGACAACCGCTTCTTCGTTTGGAGCACACACAGAAATAGAACACAATAAACTCCTGCTCCAGATAAGCGTTCAGGCAGTAAGCCCTTTTTGTCTTTTTCAAGACTTGCAAAGTTGAAGCCAGTCGCCTATCTCGCTCTCTGTGTCGAAAAGATATCTTGAACCGCCTTTAGCATAATTTGCGCGATATTATTCATAAAAGGCTGCCGGTCTTTCATCTTACGAAGCATTGTCGCATTTTTTTGGGATAACGTAGTGAGCGATGGGAAAAAGCCTTGGAAAACATATTAATCTTGTTAGGTCTTTTGCTAAAGAGTATAATGAACAAATGACCAAGCTGGGATTTCGACAAGAAGCTCTTGATAGTTTTATCGAAATCCGATCAGATGAAAAAAATCTGCCATTATATGATTTAGCGTTTTATTCAAAGCACAAGACAGGTTATGATTTTTGGGGAAAAGTAAAGAAAAGGAATACAGAACTTTCACTATTTGACTAATTTATTATGGCACAAAAATCAACGATAGAATGGACAGAATCAACGTGGAACCCAATAATAGGTTGCAACAAAATAAGCCCCGGATGTAAATTTTGTTATGCAGAGAGGATGGCAAAGAGGCTGAAAGCTATGGGATCTTTAAATTATGATCAAGGTTTTAAGCTCTCTTTACACGAACATGTTTTGGAACTGCCTTTAACATGGAAAAAACCGCAAACTATTTTTGTCAACTCTATGAGCGACCTGTTTCATGAAAAAGTCCCGTTTAGTTTTATTGAAAAAATGTTTAAAGTAATGAATAAAGCTGATTGGCATCGCTTCCAAGTACTTACTAAACGCTCTGAAAGACTTCTTGAATTGCAATCTAAACTTTCTTGGAGCGAGAATATCTGGATGGGCGTAAGCGTGGAAAATGAGGACTATACTTATAGGATAGACCATTTACGGGAAACAAATGCCGAAGTAAAATTTTTATCTATTGAACCTTTAATTGGACCAATAAAAAAAATGGATTTAACAGATATCGATTGGGTTATTGTAGGCGGCGAATCAGGACCGGGCGCGCGACCAATGAGTGAAGAATGGGTTTTGGAAATTAGAGATCAATGTATCGATTCAAACGTCCCGTTTTTCTTTAAGCAATGGGGTGGCGTTCGCAAAAAGAAAGCTGGAAGACTTATTCAAGGGAGAGCATGGAGCGAAATGCCAATCCTTCGGAAAGCGTCATAACTTTTAAAATTACAGACATGGTCTGATCTTGTTCACTATGCCCGTTTTCACTGAGTAAAAGCGAAACGAAAATTATTCTATAAATAATAAAGCAAAGCTTCCATAATTAAATTGAATGGGAGCTTTGCTTTATTATTTGCTTAATTTTTCTAAAAACAGAAGCTATGTATGCTTTTTGAAACAGTATGATGGAAAATAAGGACATGTTTTATTTAAATTCTGTTATTGCGCATTAAATCTGTGGGGAAAATAAAAGGCATGGAATTTGTTTATGTGAGGTAAAATCCAGAGTGTTAATGAAAAAACAAATAACATACTTGCTCATATCTGCGCTGTTAATTACGTCAATTTCCGGCTGCGGAAGCAGTTCGTACGATTACCTGAAAGAATATGACAGTCCTGATTATAAACCCAGCGAAATATATAATAATGCAAAGGACGAAGTATATTACGCCGCTATAGACGTTCTAAAAGAACGGGGATACCGGATCAACATCTGCGACCTGAATACCGGGCTTATTACTGCCGAGTATGATAGCATGGGCCTTTTACCTGAAGAAATGGCCGTATTGCAGAAAGAGCAAAACAGAAATACATGCGCTATGATATTAGGAGTCGCAGTGATTGTTGGGATAGCTTCGTTGATTTCAAATGGCAATAGAGGCGATGAAGATAATAGCAGCGTGGACGCGTCTGTGGAAATATCTAACCGAGATGATAACGACCATGTAGTAAGCAATAAATATTCATTCTCTATTTCTGTAACCGATTATAAAGACGTTCAGACTGAAGCGACTCTTTCAGTTACAAAATTGGCAATAGACGAGGATGGAGTTGTAGTAAAACAAAATCTATTGGCAAATAAATACCTTAATAATGAAATTTTTAAGAGTATTTACAAAAAATTACAAAAAGATAATCCAGTTCAGCAATAACAATTAAAATAAATAGAGAACCCATTTTCTTGGGGAATAAATGATTTTGCCTAAAAAAACGTCGGCTTTTTGCTAATAAAGCTGAATTATGCAAATTTAGGCGTTTTACTGGCCAATTTTTTAGCTCTTGTCTTAATTATTTCATAATTTAAGGCATTACTTCTTAAATTGCATTTCAAATCGTCATTAATTAATTTATAGTTCTATTTTACTAAAGGAATAATGAATGCTTAATCTAATTAAAAAGATTTTCGGCGATAAACATTCGAAAGATCAAAAAGAATTGTGGCCTATCGTTAACGAGATAAATGAATATTATGAAAAGATAAAAGATTTAACTGAAGACGAACTAAAGGCTAAGACTACAGAGTTTAAGGAAAAGATTCAGAATGAAACGTCCGAGATCAGACAAAAGATTGAAGAGCTTAATTTAAAGCTTCAGGGCGATGAAGATTTTGACCGCGAAAGCGTTTATGAAGAGCTGGATAAGTCAGAAGACGATTTAACCGCTAAATATGAAGAAGTACTTGACGCAATTCTTCCCGAAGCTTATGCAGTAGTAAAGAGCACTTGCCAAAGATTAGTCGGTAGAAGCTGGACGGTAGCAGGCTCTAAAGTAACGTGGGATATGGTTCCATATGACGTCCAGTTAATGGGCGGCGTTGTTTTGCATCAGGGCAAAATTGCAGAAATGTCCACGGGCGAAGGAAAAACTTTAGTTGCAGCTTTACCTATGTATCTTAACGCGCTTACAGGCAGAGGCGTTCACCTTGTAACAGTAAACGACTATCTTGCTGAAAGAGATAGCGAATGGATGGGAGAGATTTTTAAATATCACGGTCTTACTGTCGGGTGTATCCTTAACACAATGGATCCTGACGAAAGGAAAGAAATTTACGCCTGCGATATTACCTATGGAACTAATAACGAATTTGGTTTTGACTTCCTGCGCGATAACATGGCTTCTGATAAAGACGGCCAGGTACAACGGGTGCATAACTTTGCGATAGTGGATGAAGTCGATTCAGTACTTATAGATGAAGCAAGAACGCCTTTGATTATTTCGGGTCCTGTAGGCGAAGACGATCAGAAATTTGACGAAATGAAACCGAGAGTAGAAAGACTTTACAGATTGCAGTCTAATCTTGTTGCGCAGTTTGTTCAGGATGCTGAAACGCTTTTGGCCACCGGCGAAAAATCAAAAGAAAGCGAAGCGGGTAAAAATTTATTTACCGCTTACAGAGGCTTGCCTAAAAATAAAAAACTTGCAAAACTTTTAAGCGAACCGAGCAATAAAAAATTATTGCAGGAAACTGAGTTGTACTACTACCGCGAAAAAGGAAAGTACATGCCGGAAATCGACGAGCAATTATACTTCGTTATTGAAGAAAAGAATAATTCGGTCGATACTACTGAAATTGGAAGAGTCGAGCTTGCAAGAGGCACAGTGGTAGATAAAGATTTCTTTGTGCTTCCTGATATTGGCACTGAAATAAGCAAATTTGAAAACGATTCTGAAATTTCGGAAGCTGAAAAAATTAAAAAGAAAGATAGTCTGTATCATCTTTATGCCGAAAGAAGCGAAAGAATCCACACAGTTCAGCAGTTATTAAAAGCTTATACGCTGTTTGAAAAAGACGACGAATATGTAGTAACGGAAGAAGGCAAAGTAGCTATTGTTGATGAATTTACCGGACGCGTTTTGCCGGGAAGAAGATATTCCGACGGTCTTCATCAGGCTATAGAAGCAAAAGAAAATGTTAAGGTGGAAAGAGATACTCAGACCCTGGCTACAATTACTTTGCAGAACTATTTCAGAATGTATAACAAACTTGCCGGTATGACTGGTACGGCTGAAACTGAAGAAAGCGAATTTTATGAAATCTATAAATTAGAAGTAGTAGTAATTCCTACCAATCAACCTGTCGTACGCGACGATCAGGACGATTCAATTTATAAGACAAAAAGAGAAAAATATAACGCAATTTTTGAAAAAATTGAAGAACTGAGAAAAGCCGGACAACCGGTGCTGGTCGGCACAACGTCTGTAGACGTTTCTGAAACAATCAGCAGAATGTTAAAAAGAAAAGGGATTCCTCATAATGTGTTGAACGCTAAACAGCATCAGCGCGAGGCTGAAATTGTAGCAAACGCCGGGCAGATGGGCGCGGTAACTATAGCTACAAATATGGCTGGTAGAGGAACCGATATAAAACTTGGCGCGGGCGTGGTTGAAAGAGGAGGCTTATTTATCCTTGGAACAGAAAGACACGAATCCCGTAGAATTGACCGTCAGTTAAGAGGCCGCGCAGGCCGTCAGGGCGATCCGGGAACTTCAAAGTTTTTCCTCTCTCTGGAAGATGAATTGATGCGTTTATTCGGAAGCGAAAGAATCTCTTCTGTTATGGGTAGAATGGGATTGCAGGAAGGGGACGTAATTCAGCATCCGCTTATTACCCGTTCTGTTGAAAGAGCTCAGAAAAAAGTTGAGGAAAATAACTTTGCTATAAGAAAAAGACTTCTTGAGTATGACAACGTTATGAACCAGCAGCGCGAAATGATTTATACTATCAGAGGCAGAGCGCTTAACGGAGACAGACTGAAATCGGAATTGATGGATAAGCTGGACGAATATATCGACGTTGTTGTAGAAAAATATTCTAAAGAAGACGTAGATTTAGATCAATTAAAAGAAGAACTTATGATGAATCTTCTAATTGACGTGACCGTTACTCCTGACGAATACGGAAAATTAGGCAAAGACGGAGTAAAGGATAAAATTCTTGAAGTAGCTAAAACTTTCTATCAGAAGAAAGAAGAAATTATTGGGTCAGAAATGATGGCGCGCTTAGAACGATTTGCGTTTTTAAGCGTGATAGATCACAAGTGGAAAGAACACTTGCGCGAAATGGACGACCTGAAAGAAGGAATAGGGCTAAGAGCTTATGGCCAAAAGGATCCATTGATTGAGTATAAGGGCGAAGCTCACAAATTATTTTTGGAAATGCTTGATGATATGAGAAACGAAGTGGTATCGTTGAGTTTCAAATTCTTCCCGCAGGCGCCTGAAGAAGTGCAGACTAAAAAAGGAAGAATTTCAAGAGGAAGGACTGTCGAATCAAAGCAAAGCGTTTCGGGCTACTCTTCTCAAAACAGCGGCGCAGATGAAGGAGCCGCGGTTGCAGGCAAGCCTCAGCCTATAAAAGCAGAGGATAAAGTTGGAAGAAATGATCCATGCCCATGCGGTAGCGGTAAAAAATACAAGCAGTGTCACGGAAAGTAACAACCAAAAATAAAAATGAAAAAAATAGAAGCAATAATTCGGCCCTTTAAATTAGACGAAGTAAAAGAAGCCCTTACCGAGGAAGGCATTCATGGTCTTACTATAACCGAGGTAAGAGGCTACGGCCGTCAAAAAGGGCATAAAGAGACTTATCGCGGAAGCGAATATCAGATTGAATTCGTCCCTAAAATCAAGATTGAAGTTATTGTAAACGACGATCAGGAAGAAAAGGTTATAGAGGCAATTTTGAAAACTGCTAAAACCGGGCAGGTAGGCGACGGAAAAATCTTCATTTATGACGTTCGGGACGCAATCAGGATAAGAACGGAGGAAGCGGGTAGGGAAGCGATATAAAAATACCTTTTTCTTTTTTTTTATCTTTTATAGCTTGTAATATGAAAAAATTATTTCGTTTCTCTATTGGTAACTATATAGGTCTTTTTCTTATCGCGCTTAGTCTGCTGGCGCCCGGGTGCGGCGTATGGCGCGATTTTACCACGTACTTTAACCTTTATTATAACCTGAGCGATCTTTATTCTCAGGCTGAAACTGCAATGAAGGAACAAAAAAAGAACCTTCTCGATCTTGAGGAGCCTGCGATCCCTTCGACTGCTACAACGCTGTTTAATCAGGTAATAGAAAAATCTTCCAATCTGCTTCAATTTAACGGGCAAAGTTCTTATGTAGACGACGCTTTGCTAATGCTGGGGAAGGCTTTCTATTATATGCAAAACTACCAGAAAGCTTCTCGAAAATTTGACGAGCTTATTTCTACTCAGCCTAACAGCAAGTTAGTCCTTGAAGCCGAACTATGGTCCGGAAAAACGCAAATGCGTTTGAGAAATTTTGACAAAGGGCTGCAAATACTTGCCGACGTTAAAGAAAAAGCTACTAAAATAGGAAACGGCAATATTATTACGCAGACGCTGATAGAAGAAATTAAGTATCAGCTGAGAATAAAAAATTCAGTAGCGGCTATTGAAGGATGTAAAAATCTGATTGCATACGATTTTGATTCTGAAATATCCGCCGAAATCTGTTATGAAATGGGGAAGCTTCATAATAGTCTAAATCAATATGACGACGCTATTAAGGCTTTCCAAAGCGTAAGCCGCTATTCTCCTACTTTTGACGTGCGCTTTAACGCTACTGTAGAGCTTGGTAAAACATTACGTTTAGTAAAGAAAAATGATGAAGCTTTGAAAATATTTCAGAAGATGAGAACTGAAGCGAAATATTCTGATAAATACGACGTTATAGAACTTGAAACAGGTCTGTCTTTTATGGAGCTTGGCAAATACGATAAAGCAATAAATAAATTAGTTATTGTAGATACCGGTTTTGCTACTTCTTTAAGCGCAGGGACTGCAAGGTTCTTCCTTGCTAAAATTTTTGAAGAGAAATATCTCCTTTTTGATAGCGCGGCTGTTTATTATAAAAAAACGGCTACTCAAACAAGCGCGCCTGAGTATCAGGAAAAAGCCATTATTAAAAATGCTATTTTTACAAAGTATTTTGGCATCCGTTCGCAGCTTAAAGATCAGGAAAAACAATTAAATTACATTAAGCATCCAGAAGAGTTTGCCCGCGATTCTGTGAAATTTGTTGAAGATACTACAAGATTAGGTATGATGACGCGCGAGGCTAACGATGAAGCTAATATCCGCAAGTCTTTTGAGCAATTTACTAACTCAATGGGCAGAAACATTGATACGAGCAAAATTAAAACTGATACAAGCAAAACTAAAACAGATACCAGTAAAATCGATTCAACCAAACTTAAAAACAAACTGCCCGATAATAAGCCGCCTGATAATAAAATAGGCGAAAGTAATCAAAATAAAGATACTACAGGCAATTACAAGGCTATGGCGC
Organism: Ignavibacteriales bacterium UBA1304; assembly: GCA_002307295.1. Taxonomy (GTDB): domain Bacteria; phylum Bacteroidota; class Ignavibacteria; order Ignavibacteriales; family Ignavibacteriaceae; genus UBA1304. The sequence goes on along the minus strand of DBTY01000029.1, from coordinate 22,229 downwards.
AACTTAGTAAATTGCAGGGAACGGCTCCCGTAAAACCGCAGATTTCGGCGGATTCGGCTACGACCCTTATTGTTAAATCGCGATATGACATGGGCAACGTATTTTATGCCGATTTCAATATGGTAGATTCGGCAGTTTATTATTATTCAAATATCTTAACGGATTATCCTGGCGCTAAGCTGACGCCGCAGGTTTCGTATTCGCTTGGCAATTGTTATGAATCGTTAAACAATAAGGCAAAGGCCGATAGTTTGTTTAACTTGATTTACAATAATTACAAAACGGAAAATATAGTAAATGCCGCCGCTCTAAAGCTTAAGAAACCACAGATAGATCTAAATTATGATCCGGCGGATAGTTCTTATATTGAAGCGGAAAAAATAATGCGCAAAAAAGATTACTCCGCTTCTGTAAACGGTTTTTATGGATTGTATATGAAATATCCCAAATCGGCTTTAGCTCCTAAAGCGCTTTTAGCTGCCGGATGGGTTTTGGAAAACGATCTTAAATTGTCTGATTCGGCAGCGGCAGTCTATGATACAATTGTAACTAAATATCCTAAAAGCATTTATGCTTCTGCAATAAAAGGGAAGCTTGACGTATATCGGCTTGACCGCGAAAAAAAGAAGTCAGCCGCAGCGCTTGCCAATTCAGTAGCTGCAGCAGCGGCAGATTCAGCCAAAAAGAGCGCGCTGGCTCTTAAACCTGAAAATACAGATAAAGACGCAAAACCTGCTAAGTCGGATGATAAAAAAGTTGAAGAGAAAATTAACGGCGTTAAACGGGATGAGTTAGCCCAGAAAGATGTTCCGGCGGTTAAAAATGCAAACGACAGTAAAATTACTGGCGCTACAAAAGAACCAGCTACTCCGGCTGAAATAAAAGAGCTGAAAGCTGTTTCTGGGAAAATAGAAGAATTTGAAAAGCTAATTACTACGTTAAAGAGCGAACAGAATAGTTTGCAGGCAAAGATGGCCGAAAAAAATCCAAAGCTTGGCGAGGCTATTAAACTGTTAAACGAAACCAAAGCTAATCTTGAGAATATGAAAAAAAATAATCTGGTTAAATAATGGTTAGCTCGCAGCAATTTCCGGATTTTGAACCAATTTTAGTTTTTGAAAAAGGAACGGCCAAGTACAGAAGACACAGATTTCTGTATTTTATAGCGTATATTATTTTTATTCTGTATTTCAGTATTCCCTCTTTTCAAATACCGCTTCTGGAATACAACGGGTTCAGGTTTACTTCGTTGATGGATCAGAGAGCGGTGGAGAGCGGATTAGCGTTCTATCCTTCGCAATCGTGGACAAATTTAGAGAGCGTAAATCCAAATCTGCTCCGTTCAATAATATGCATGGAAGACGGAGACTTTTTCAGGCATAAGGGCATTGATTGGGACGAGCTGAACATTGCTCTGAAATTGAATAAACGAAGAGGCAGAACAATAAGAGGGGGCAGCACGCTTACAATGCAGCTTTCCAAAAATCTTTTCCTTAATACTGAGCGCAGCGTTTTCCGCAAAGGGAAGGAGTTTATCATTTCATTCAGAATGGAAAAAGAAATTTCTAAAAAAGCTATTCTTGAAAATTATGTTAACGCCGTCGAGTGGGGCGACGGTCTGTTTGGCATCAAAAGAGCAAGCGAGTTTTATTTTGAAAAAGAACCAGCCGATTTAACAACAAATGAATGCGCCCGCTTAGCCGCAGTTATTCCTTCTCCGCTTGAACACAAACCAACTGACGATTCAAGGTATGTTTTGAGAAGATCAAATATTATTAAAAGCCGAATGGGGAGCGTTAATCTTTCGCCGGTTTTATGAAAAGAGCGGATGTATTAAAGCTGATTGAAGAAGGCGAAAATATACATTGCGAATTTAAATTAAAGTTTTCTTCATACGAAAAAATAGCAAGGGAAATATGCGCTTTTGCTAATACTAAAGGGGGATACATATTATTTGGAGTCGACGATAACAAAGGGATAATCGGCGTAGAAAGCGAAAAATCTGAAACTGAATTAATTCTCGATTCGGCAAATAAATACTGCGAGCCTCCCGTCCCTGTTAATATTTCATATATGGATTTTTACGGTAAAGAAATTGTAATTGTAGAAGTAAACGAATCTAATCAAAAACCTCACAGATTGCAGGATTATCTTACTGATTTTGATATCAATAAAGCTGTCGTATGTGTGCGCGTTAATGATAAAAGTGTTCAGGCAAGCAAAGAACTGATACGCCTGTTAAAAGCCAGGACTGACAGTCTTGAGCTTGTAAAATATATAATTGGCAATAACGAAAAAATAGTATTCGATTATTTGGCTCAAAACGAAACCATCTCTGTTAAAGAGCTTGGCGCTCTTGCTAATATATCTGATAGAAGAGCCTCAAGAACTTTGGTCAAAATGGCAAGAGCAAATCTGCTTTTAATCCATACTAAAGATAATGGAGAGGATTATTTTACTTCTGCGGGTTAGCGTCAAAAAACTTTCGTAATTCAAAAATTGCAATTCCATAAGCAACCGCTACATTAAGCGATTGTTTAATGCCGTATTGCGGAATCTCAAACGCAATATCGCACAAATCAAGCAGCTCCTGCGATACTCCGGTAATTTCGTTGCCTACTAAAAGGCATATCGGAAAGCTCTGCTGAGGTATATCGTAGTATTTATTACTGTTTTCGGTCAGTTCAAGCGCGCAGATTTTTACCCCCTGCTCTTTAAGAGCCATAACAGCCTCGACAGGATTTAGGGTATATTCCCACTTTACGCTTTCTGTTGAGCCGAGAGCCGTTTTTAGTATTTCCTTTTTGGGCGGATGCGGCGTATATCCGCAGAGTATAAGTTTCTCAATCATCGCTCCGTCAGAAGTCCTGAAAATTGAACCAACGTTATAATTGCTTCTTATATTATCAAGCAAAACATAAACTGGCAGTTTGTTTACATTGTCTATGGAGTCTAACGAGCTTCTATTGCTGGCTATTTCGTCGTGCGTTAATTTCTTCATTAAATTTAGATAATTGGGTGGATAAAATTTTACTGTCGTTTAACCGCTAACTGACCGCATGCGGCTGCAATATCGCCGCCCTGAGTTTCGCGCAGAAAAACGGAAATATTCCTTTCTCGTAGCTTATCTGCAAACTCGTTTATTCTGGCTTTAGGCGTCGGTTCAAGCTCCGCTGCAAAGCCGGAAGGCTGCATGTGTTTAAGAGAATTAAAAGGGATTAGATTTATTTTTGAGGGAATGTCTCTTGCTATTTTTGCGAGCTCTTTTATATCTACGTCTCGATCGTTAACGCCTTTAAGCATTACATATTCAAATGTGATTCTTGTCCCGGTCTTTTGGGCATAATACTTAACCGCATTAAGATTTTCTCTTAGAGAATATTTTTGATTAATCGGCATTATTTTAGATCTGACTTCTTCAAAACAGGAGTGAAGAGAAAGCGCAATTTTCACTTTTAGCTCTGAATCAGCGAGCTCGTAAATTTTAGGCGCAATGCCCGAAGTTGAAACTGTGATTTTCCTTTGGCTGATGCCCTGCGTTAGCTGTTCTGAAAAAATCTTAAGAGCGTTGAACGTATTGTTATAGTTAATCAGAGGTTCGCCCATCCCCATAAAAACTATATTTGTAATTTCCTCGCCAGAAAGTTTTTTTGCTAAGCGGTATTGGTCAAAAATCTCTCCGGGATTCAGGTTCTTTTGGTAGCCCATAAGACCGGTAGCGCAAAACTGGCAGTCGAGCGGGCAGCCTACCTGTGTGGAAACGCAAAGAGTAGTTCTCTTAACTTCCGGAATAAGAACAGACTCGATGATATAATTATCGGCAGTTTTGAACGCATACTTGATAGTTCCGCCTGATTCTGAAGTCTGATGCTCTGAGTACTCTAAAGCGGTAATAGAGGTTTCCTCCAATAATTTGTTGCGCAGCGGCTTAGGTATATTGTTCATCTCGCTTATATCGTCGGCAAGACGGTTATACATCCACTGAAAAACCTGTTCGCCTCTAAAGCGTTTTTCGCCAATTGATGTGAAATAATTTATTAGCTCGCTTAAAGTGAGTCCTTTTAGCAAAACTTTTTCTGTCGATTTCTGTTGATTTTCCATGTCTTAAATATATAAATTAAAGGCGCTGATAAAAAGTCAAAAGGCTGGGCATAAACCGCTTTTACAAAGCAGGCATAAAGTTGTATCCATGTTAAGAAAAACAGAGCCGGAAACCGGCGCATTAATTAATGGAATAAAACGCAGTTGAAAATAAAAAAGACTAATCCAATAAAAACGATAGTTCTGATAATTGCAATTATTAGCTCTGTGAATTTATCTGCGCAAACCGATTGGGAGCGGTGGGGTAAAAAAGAAAATCCATATATAAAAGAAAACAAGTTTATTGAACGAGATTATGCGCTTAAAGGGGATAATATAACCGATCTTACGGCTAAATTATTAATAGACGGCTATTGGTTTTTTATATCCGATCTGGATGGCGACAACTGCCCCTTCTATCCTACATGTTCGTCGTTTTTTTTACAGTCGGTTAAAAAGACAAATATTGTTCAGGGAGCTTTGATGTTTGGCGACAGGTTCATGCGCGACGCTAATGTTTTTAATAGAGATAAGCGCTATCATTCTTATATGAAAGGGAAACTCTATGATCCGCCGGATAATTATTTAATAGATAAAAAAAAGGTTCGGGAACCGTTTGTGTTTAAAAATAAGGAAGCTAAATGAAAAAAATATTTCTACTTGCTGTAATAATATTATGCGGAGAAATATTTGCGCAGGACGCTTCCGCCCCTAAAAGTCTGCTTACGCAACGCAACGTTAAATTATTTGCGGATAATCTTTTTTGCCAAAGAGATTTTTTACGAAGCATAGCCGAATATGAGAACTATCTTAAATACTGCAATGACGATACGGTCAAATTTAAAATTGCTCTTTCTTATTCCTATATGCAAAAATATTCTGAAGCGGCCGCTAAGTTTAAGCTAATAGATAAAACATCAAATTATTACCAGGACGCTTATTACGAATATTATAAAAATGAATTTTTAGACGGCAATTACGAAGTATTTAAAACCTTTTTCACAAAGGATACGGTTACGCAGTTTAGCGATACGGGCGGAATAAAAAAGCTAAGTTACGCTTCTCTGTTGATGCAGGACGATAAGATTAATATTTCAGAAAAAGATTTCTTGAGCGCGTTTAACAGCGAAGAACAGCCGTATGCTGGAAAATTTTACTTAGAGAAAACAAATCCCGGTTATAAAAAGCCATTAAAGGCTGCTTTACTCTCTGCAATAGTCCCTGGTTTAGGAAAAATCTATGCAGGAGAATTAGGCGATGGCATTTTTAGTTTTACATTGTGGGGTTTATCTGAGTATTTAGCGGTTTCAAATATAAAACACAAACATTGGGCACGGGCGCTAATTTTTTCCGGCACAAGCGCTTTGTTTTATTTTTCAAGCATCTACGGTTCCGCGGCGCAGGCGCAAATCTATAATGCAAAAGTTGATTTTAATTTTAACGTGGATTTTAAATCATTTCTTTCATCGGTGAATTATTTTTTGCCTAAAGAACCGGACTTTTGCAAATAATATGAATTCAGGGAAAATAAAATACATATTCATTCTTGCCGCATTCTTTTTTATTTCTAAAAATATATATGCGCAGAACGAGCTTGCAAAACAATACGAATATGCCGTATCGTTATATAACAGCGAAAAATATTTCGACGCGATTACAGAAGCGAAACGTCTTGCGTTCTTTGACACGCTTCGCGCCTTTGCTTATCCGGCTAATGAGCTTATAGCAGAGTGCTACAAGCAGGGGGGCAAATATCCTGACGCTATATTTTATTATAAAAAGGCTGAACGATATGCAAAAAACAAAGATGAAATTTATAAGACCAAACTTGGCGTAATAAAAACCGACATACTTAGAAAAGCTACAGGGCAGGCTATAAAGCTGATTGACGAATTGAAATGCGACACTACATTAAACGCTAAAGAATTAAGTTACTGGCGCGGGTGGGCTTATATCTTTAATGACGAATGGGACGCAGCCGCCGAATGCTTTGACTCGATAGACCATAATTCTCCTCTTAAACTATTATGTCAAAAAGTTGAAAAAGACAAATACTCGGTTTTATTTGCAAAAGTAGTTTCGGTATTTATTCCAGGAGCGGGACAATTTTATACAGGTAATTATCTAAGCGGTATAATGTCGCTTGGGTGGAATTTTTTATGGGGATATATTTCCGTAAATTCGATTATTGAAAATAGAGTATTTGACGCGGCGATGACCGCAAATTTCCTATGGCTTCGGTTCTATTTGGGCAACATTCAAAATGCGGAAAAATTTGCCGAAATGAAGAACCTGGAAATTACAAATAACGCATTAATATTTTTGCAAAATAACTTTAACGGAGAAAAACCGTGATTTTATCAGAAGAAAAATTAAGAGAAGTTGCCGTAACCGCTATTAACGAGCTGGGCACAAAAGCTACCCCCGAATTAGTTAAAAACATCATCGAAAAAAGCTTGGAGAAGATTGAGGGCGCGGCTAAAGAAACAAAGCAGACTCAAAACAGCGGAAGGGTTATACTGACCGCGTTCGGGATTAACCAGCCGGGAGTAGTCAGCTCCATTTCCCAATCTCTTAGCGACGCCAACTGCGATATCCTTGATATCTCCCAGAAAATAATGCAGGAGTTTTTTACTATGATAATGATGATTGATATTACAAATTCTCCAAAGAGTCTAAAAGATATTCAGGACGATATGAACAAAATTTCAGAATCCTTAAAGGTTAAGATATATCTACAGCACGAAGATCTTTTTAAGAATATGTACAGGATATAATCTGCCATTATCATTAAGCAATTAATAAAGGATAAAAATGCCATACGAATTTGACGAAATAGTAGAAACAATTAGAATGACCGAGGTTGAGCATTTTGATATACGCACAGTTACGCTCGGTATTAATTTACGCGACTGCGCTGATAGAAACGTTTACGTTACAAAACAAAAAATTTACGATAAGATTATGAAATACGGTGAAAGCCATGTGAAATTTGCAAACGAAGTTGAAAATAAATACGGCGTTGCAATAGCAAATAAACGTATTTCAGTCACTCCAATTTCAAATGTGGGAGATTCTTTTCAGGCGGATGAATTTGTGGAAATAGCAAAAACATTGGATAAAGCCGCTATTGAAATGGGGATAGATTATATTGCCGGATATTCCGCATTAGTTCAAAAAGGTTTTACTAAGGGGGAATACCAGTTAGTGAAATCAATTCCCGCAGCTTTATCTGAAACTAAAAGAGTTTGCTCAAGCGTTAATGTAGGCTCTACCAAGAGCGGAATCAACATTGACGCAGTAAATATGGTATCGGAAGTAATTAAAGAAACCGCAGAACGGACTAAAGAGAACGATTCCATTGGCTGCGCGAAGCTTGTAGTTTTCTGCAATGCCGTTGAAGATAATCCATTTGTAGCGGGCGCTTTTCATGGAGTAAGCGAACCCGAAGTAGTTCTTAATGTGGGCATCAGCGGGCCGGGAGTTGTGCTGTACGCTATTAAAGAAGCGGGAGCTGTCTCTATGCAGCAGCTTGCAGAAGTAATTAAAAAAACGGTTTTCAAAATCACGCGCGCAGGCGAATTGATTGGACGGAAAGTAGCGGAGAGGCATAACGTTCCGTTTGGAATAGTCGATATATCTCTTGCTCCTACTCCTGCTCCGGGGGATAGCATTGCAGATATTCTTCAGGCAATGGGGGTCGAGTATGTCGGGGCTCCCGGAACAACGGCGGCTCTTGCTATGCTGAACGATTGCGTAAAAAAAGCGGGGCTTATGGCAAGTTCGTCGGTGGGAGGAATGAGCGGCGCTTTTATTCCTGTTAGCGAAGACGCGGGAATGATTTATGCCGCTGAAAAAGGTTATCTCTCTTTGGAAAAATTAGAGGCTATGACGGCAGTTTGTTCGGTCGGGCTTGACATGATTGCCATACCGGGCGATACTCCCGCTACTACAATAGCCGGCATAATAGCCGATGAAAGCGCAATCGGCATGATTAACGATAAAACTACGGCTGTTAGAGTAATCCCCGCTTATGGGAAAAAAGTCGGCGATTATGTAGACTATGGCGGTTTGCTTGGCAAGGCTCCAATTATGCGCGTGCGCGAACTAAGATGCGATAACTTTGTTTTGCGCGGCGGCCGTATTCCGGCTCCTATGCGCAGTTTGACTAATTAATTTTTGCTTTGGTTGCCAATAAAGTAATAGTTGTTTTTGGGCTAAATAGTATTGTTTTGGCTGTATAAGGGCTAAATAAATGCCCGGACTTGCCAGATTGATAAATTGATTATGCGGAATAGATGTAGTATCTTGCATAGAATTAATAGAAACTCGTTTTCCTCATGGGGAGTTTGAAGTTTTTAGATTAAAATTTCGTTAACCAATTTTAGGAGGTTCATTAATGAAAAAAGGTTTGATTATAGGCTTAGGAATTGCGGGAGCTGTATTATTATTTTTTATAATTATTGGCGGATGGTTTGTCCATTCTTACAATAATTTAGTTACTTTAAGCGAATCAGTAGATCAGGGCTGGAGCCAGGTGGAAAATCAGTATCAGCGGAGAGCTGATTTAATTCCAAATTTGGTTAACACCGTAAAAGGATATGCAAATTTTGAAAAATCAGTTTTAACCGACGTTACTAAAGCCAGAGCTTCTGTAGGACAGCTTACTGTTACAAAAGACGTATTAAACGATCCTGCTGCGTTTCAGAAATTTCAACAGGCTCAGGAAGGTCTAAGCGGAGCTTTAAGCCGTTTATTGGTTACTGTAGAAAAATATCCTGACCTTAAAGCTAACGAAAACTTTTTACAGCTTCAGGCGCAGCTGGAAGGAACTGAAAACAGAATAGCTGTGGAAAGAAAGAACTTTAATGAAAAAGTTCAGGTTTATAACGTAAACGTTAAAAGATTCCCTACAAATATTTTTGCAGGCATCTATGGTTATAGAGATAAACAATATTTTAAAGCTACTGTAGGAGCTGAAAACGCTCCCAAAGTTGAGTTTTAGTAAATAATGAAAAAATTACTTTTAATACTATTATTCTTTTTTGCCAGCTACGGATATCTAAATGCGCAGCCGGAAATTCCTATAGTTAAAGCTTACGCTAACGATTACACGCAGACGTTAAGCGCGGCTCAGTTAAATGAACTTAACATGAGCTTAAAAACTTTTGACGATTCGACTTCTAACCAGCTTGTTGTAGTAATAATTCCCAGTCTTAACGGCTATCCGATAGAAGACTATTCGCACGATTTAGCTACAAAAAATAAGATAGGTTCGCAGAAAAACAGCAACGGCGTTTTGCTGCTTATTGTAAAGAACGATAGAAAAGCGAGGATCGAAGTCGGTTATGGTCTGGAAGGGGCGTTAACTGACGCGACGTCAAACTCAATTATACGAAATGAAATTGCTCCTTTCTTTAAGAGGCAGGATTATTATAACGGAATTTATGTCGGTATTAATTCAATAATTCTTGCCACCAAAGGAGAGTACAAAGCAGAACCGAAACAAAAGAAAGATCATATTGGCAAATTTTTTCCGTTATTGTTCTTTATTATTATAATAATATCGCTTTTCTTTAGAAGGAGAGGCGGCGGCGGATTTTTCTATACAGGCGGAGGCTTTGGAGGAGGATTCGGCGGAGGCGGTTTTGGCGGAGGAGATTCAGGAGGCGGTTTTAGCGGCGGCGGCGGTTCTTTTGGCGGCGGCGGCTCAAGCGGAAGCTGGTAAAAACAGCGGAATTTATGAAGTTTTTAAATAAAGCATTTATTTATTTATTTAAAATAATTCATTAACTTAGTTATTATGTGAAATTGAAAAAAAAGATATCTTTTATCTTTAATTATATTTTTTGGAAATAGTTATTAAAAGGAGAAACGAAATGGCTATTAAAATAACAGAAGAATGCATCAATTGCGGAGCATGCGAACCAGAATGTCCAAACACAGCTATTTATGAAGGCGGAGCTAAATGGGAACTTTCCGGAAAGCAATATGTCGAAAGCGACGCGTCTCCAAACGGAGCGACTGGATTTTTTTCAAGCGATAATTTTTATATCGTTCCTGATAAATGCACCGAATGCGTGGGATTCCATGACGAGCCTCAATGCGCGGCTGTTTGCCCGGTTGATTGTTGCGTTCCTGATCCGGATAGAGTTGAAGATAAAGACGTCCTTATGAAACGTAAAGAACATCTTGACGAAGTCGGCAGGTAAACAAAGTTTTTAGTTAGTATTTAAGCCGGAGTTTACGCCCCGGCTTTTTTATTACAAATTAAATTTAGAAATTAATTTTGTAGTTGAAGCGCTTTTACATCGTGTTACCACAGCTACTAATAATTTGAATTAGGTTTTTATGACTTTAACTTCGGATGATATGAATACAGATTTGAATGAGTTCACAAAATTGTGCAGAGTGGATTCTCTTGTTGAAAAACGGGGGAAGAAGTTTGTCGTTGGCGAGGTTGAAGTGGCTGTGTTTAAAGTCGGCGAAAATGTTTACGCTTTAAACAATATCTGTCCGCATCAGCATACTTCTATAATCAGCGAAGGAGTAGTTGAAAAAGGATGCGTCCTTTGTCCCGCGCATGGCTGGGAGTTCCAATTGAAAAATGGGAAATTAAAATACGGCGGCGGCGGAGTTGACAGTTATGAAGTAAAAATTGTGGATGATTTTGTTTACGCAAAAGTTTTTGAAAAAAAACTTAACTGGTAGTCTCTATGGAATTATCTAACGGCATTGTCCTTGAGATAGCTGAAAAATACGGTTTCAATCTGATTGGTTTTGCTAAAGCTGAATCGCTTATTGAAGAAACTGAAAGATACGCGGAATGGCTGGCAAAGGGTTATCATGCTGAAATGACGTATTTGGAAAAAAACTTTGAAAAACGGAAAGACGTCAGGACAATTTTTGCAGAAGCCAAAAGCGTTATTTCTTTGGGGATGAATTATTATATAGACGACAGTTTTTCTGAAAATGAAAACGCAGGAAAAATTTCGCGATATGCCTGGGGCAGAGATTACCATTTTACGCTCTGGGAAAAATCGGATAAACTGATTAACGAATTAAAAAAAATAGATGAAAGTTTTGAAGCTGTAAGCTATGTAGATACCGGCCCGACTTCAGATAAAGCATGGGCTGTAAAAGCAGGCCTGGGCTGGATGGGCAAGCATACAAATATTATAAATAAAAAAATTGGCAGCTGGTTTTTTATTGCTACTATTATTACTAATAAGGAATTTAACTACAGCTCTCTGATTGCAGATAGCTGCGGCGAGTGCAGAGCTTGCGTAGACGCATGCCCTACAGGCGCGCTGGTTAGCGAATATATCCTTGATGCAAATAAGTGTATTTCGTACCAGACAATTGAGAATAAAAAAGAAATTAACGAAAATCTAAAGGGCAAATTTGACAATTGGATTTTTGGCTGCGACGCATGTCAAGACGTTTGCCCCTGGAACAAAAAATTTTCGCGCCCGGCAACGGAGGAACAATTTATTTCCGGCAACATAAATAAGGAATTTACATTAGAAGAAATTAACGGTATTTCTGAAAAAATTTTTAAGGAAAGATTTAAGGAAAGTCCTATTAAGCGGACAAAGCTAAAAGGATTAAAAAGAAACGCCGATTTTGTTCTGTCAAAATAGAGCGTTTAGATAATGCAAAAATCCGCTGCGGTTTATTTTTTTATGGCGATGCCGGAATGAATCGATTTAGCGGAAAACGAATCTAATTAATATTATAGAAAGAAAATTTAATTTATTGGAGTGTGAGATGAATAGTCATCATAAAGTATTTATTATTGGGTCGGGTCCGGCGGGCTTAACGGCTGCAATATATTCCGCGCGCGCAAATCTCAGTCCCGTAGTTTTTGAAGGTTTGCAGCCTGGCGGACAGTTAACCATCACTACCGAAGTAGAAAACTTTCCTGGATTTGAAAATGGAATTCAGGGTCCTGAACTGATGGAGATCATGCGTAAACAGGCAATAAGAGTCGGCGCAGACTGCCAGTTTAAAGAAGTTACGGCGGTCGATTTTTCAAAAAGGCCATTTACTATTAAATCTTACGATGAAGAATATACGGCTGATTCTGTAATAATTTCTACAGGCGCTTCAGCGCAGCTACTGGGACTTGAAAGCGAATCCAAATATATGGGCAACGGAGTTTCTGCTTGCGCTACATGCGACGGATTCTTTTTTAAGAATCTTCGCGTCTTAGTTGTTGGCGGCGGCGATACCGCCCTTGAAGAAGCAAACTATTTAACAAGGCACGCTTCGGAAGTAATTATTATACACAGAAGAAACGAATTCCGCGGCTCTAAAATAATGGTAGACAGAGTAAAGAAAAACCCTAAAATTAAATTTATGCTTAGTAAGGTCGTAAAGGAAGTCCTTGGCAAAGAAGAAAGCGGACGCAAAACAATGACAGGCGTATTGCTGCAAGACACTGTAACAGGCGCAGTAGAGCAGCTTGACGCCGACGGTTTGTTTATTGCAATTGGGCATAAGCCAAATACAGCCATATTTAAGGGCGTTCTTGATATGGACGAAAAAGGTTACCTGGTTACAAAACCGGGTTCTTCATATACTAACGTTGAAGGCGTTTTTGCCGCAGGCGACGTAGCCGATAAAACTTACCGGCAGGCAATTACCGCCGCAGGTTCCGGCTGTATGGCCGCTATTGACGCTGAAAGATGGCTGGAAGCGCAGGAATAATATTTTTGTATAGGGATATGTTTTTATAAACATATCCCTAAATATTTTTATTGTTTTGGCTTCTTAAACAAACGTTCAAGAATTTGTTCGATATATCTGTCGACGAGTCCTGCAATAACGAACCCAATTCCCGTAAAAACAAAAATAAAAAATGTAACCCAGAAAAACGAATACTTCCCTCTATTAAGCTGGTCTATATCATTTACCCACGTGCCAAGACCAAGCCCCACGCCGAAGAAAAAAACAATCATGCCGATTTTTATAAGGAGATTAGTTATCCTTGAACTTCTCAAATATCCCTCTATTTGTTCAGGGGTATAGCCTTTTTCAATCAACATTTGTCTTTCTTTCGATTTATAATAAATATTCGAAATAAATATTAACCCAATGACAAGCGTAGAAAAAAAAGGGCTAAGTATTGGTACGATGTTCATATGCTTTTCCTTTGAATGTAAATATAAAAACCGAATTTAATTTTCGTTATATCTTTGGACGAGAAATTTATTAAAAGGTTACAATTTAGTATATTTAATTTTAGTGTAACCTTTTGTCCGTTATTGCAGTCTTAAGGGAAAGATGATAAATCTTACAGATAACGAAATAATAGACTCTGTCAAAAAAGGAAATACGGCAGATTTTGCGCTCCTTGTCGACAGGTATAAAAACAAAGCCTTTCCTATGCTTAAAAGAATGCTGAAGAACGAGCAGGAAGCGGAAGAGGTTTTGCAGGACTGTTTTTTAAAATCATTTCAATCAATAAACGGTTTTAGAGCCGAGTCTAAATTTTCTACCTGGTTTTACAAAATTGTATATAATACGGCGCTTACAAAACTTTCCGGGCAAAAGCGGAAGACTGAAAACGAAATGGCTTCGCTTGAAGATGAAATAAATCTTGCAGATATCTTAAACAACGAAGTTGAAAATGAAGATTTATCGGCGTTAATAACGCGCATATTAGAAGCTCTCCCGGCAAAATACTCTTCTATATTGGATATGTTTTATCTTTGCGGAATGAGCTGCGAAGAAATTTCAGGAGTCGCCGGGATTACTGTTCAAAATGTAAAAGTAATATTGCATCGCGCGCGCAACTCTTTTAGAGAGTATGTAGAAGAAAAGAATCTTATGAAGGAAATATTATGAACTGCTTATCTGACGACATATTGAATAATTATATTGATAACGAACGCGGAATAGCCGAACTAAATTTTATTGAAGAACACTTAAAAACCTGTACTGTTTGTAAAAATAAACTAAATAATTTACAGGCTGTTCATTTAAGCCTGCAAAAGATTGAGGAATATTCTCCTTCTGAGGAATTTACTGCTGTATTTATGAGGAAAATTGGGAAATCAACTATAAATAGAAAAAATCAGGAGCGTTTCTTCGCTTTTGTACTTTCTACAATTATAATTGTTTTTATTCTAATTGTGGCCTATTTAATTTGGGCTTTTGGCGATACTACAGCTTCCGAACCAAAAATTTCTATCGATTTTATGGGGATATTAACTTTATACTATAACGCGCTCTTTGGCTGGGTAAAAGAGCTGTTAGTAAAACAAAATTTTGCTTTTATGGGGAGCGTCTTTTCTCTTATTATTCTTGCATCAGGGTATTATTTTTACGAAACTCGCAAAGCCTATAAGAAACTTTAAGGCAGGGACAGGCAAAGGGGCTGTATTGCTGGCAATTTAAGGAAACCCATTGTAGGCATTTTAAAAGCTAAATTAATTGTCATACCTGCGAAAGCAGGTATCTAAGGATTAGCGTCAGGCGGAGATTCCCACTTCCGTGGGAATGACACTGTAAAGTTGATAACATCTATAAAGCTCTTTCCAAATAAGGTAAAGATTTATTCACTCGTTTTATAAAGTTAATTCCGCTTTTTTTTGTTATCTTTGCAACATAAAAATAAAAAAAGGAACGAGCTATTAAATCAGGTTATGTAACTATTTTGGGGAAACCCAATGCGGGAAAATCGACTTTATTAAACGCGCTATTGGGGCAAAAGCTTTCTATTGTAACGAGTAAACCTCAAACTACAAGGAAAAGAATCGTAGGCATATTATCCGAAGAAGATTATCAAATCATATTTCTTGATACTCCCGGCATATTAACTCCGGGTTACCTACTTCAGGAAAAAATGATGGACTATGTGGATCAGTCAATAAGAGACGCAGACGTATTTGTAATGATAATGGACGTTAATAGCGATTCAGATCTTAACTGGCTTCTTACAAACGAGGGACTGCAAAAATCGTTCTACCCAAGAGATAAAAAGAAAATCCTTGCCGTAAATAAAAGCGACGCTACCGATCCTCAGAAAGCGGAAAAAATAATAGCCGCCATTCAGGAAAAGAAATTATTTGACGAAATTGTTTCCGTTTCAGCCATGTACAAAAAAGGCACGGATAAAATATTAGAATTTATAGTAAATAATTTGCCTGAACATCCAAAGTATTATCCTGACGATATAGTAGCCGAAGAAAACGAACGTTTTTTTGTATCGGAAATTATCAGAGAAAAAATATTTGAACTGTATCAGGAAGAAATTCCTTACAGCTGCGAAGTTCTGATAGAAGAATTTAAAGAAATTGAAGGAAGAAAAGACCTGATAAGGGCGGAAATAGTAGTTGAGCGCGAAAGCCAAAAAGGAATTATGATTGGCAAGCAGGGTTCCGCTATGAAAAAATTAGGGCAGCTATCCCGCGAAGGAATAGAAGAGTTTTTAGAGCGTCCGGTATTTTTGGAGCTCAGAGTTAAGGTCCGGGAAAAATGGAGAACCAACGAAAGATTCCTTAAGGCTTTTGGATATAGTAACGACGAACAGGATTTATAACTGAAGGGAACTAAGACTGGAGAAAAATCTACATGAATAAAATCAGAGGCGAATATTTCCTTTTTCTGAATACGCTGATATGGGGCGGCACGTTTGTAATTATAAAAGCGGTTTTTAGCGATATATCGCCCATGCTGTATCTTTCTATTCGCTTTTTCTTTGCCTCGTTGCTGCTGTTGCCTTCGGCTTATCATCTGCTCCCCAAAATAAGCAAACAGGGTTATAAAGAAGGTTTAATTCTTGGCGTATTGGTATTCATAGGTTTTGCGTTTCAGACGGTAGGGTTAAAATATACTACCGCGACAAAATCCGGTTTTATTACCGGAACGTTTTGCGTCTTCACTCCTATCATCCAGATATTTATGGAGAAGAAACTTCCGAATAAAGGAAATATACTTGGCATATTACTTGTGTTTTTCGGACTGGTATTTCTATCCAGCAAAGAAAGTTCTTTGTTGAGCATATTATCTGAAATTGGAACAAGTTTTAATATAGGCGATTTTCTTACCCTGCTTTGCGCCATATTTTACGGCGTATATATCGTATATCTTCATAAGATAGTAACAAGGCATGATCCAAAGTTTCTCGTCTTTTCACAAATTGCAATTACGTTTATACTTAGCGCGGTTTTTACTTTAGTATTCAGCGCTACAAAAATTGAAACAATAAATTTCCATTTTTCATGGTACTTGGTTTTTACTATTATTTATACTGCATTATTTGCCACAATAATTACTACGTATATACAAACAAGATTTCAGGGAAAAGTATCGCCTACGCAGACGAGCATAATATTTTCTTTCGAACCAATTTTTGCCGCCGTATTCGCTTACTTTTTGCTGAATGAAAAAGTTTCTAGTTATGGTCTTTTAGGCTGCGCGTTTATTTTTAGCGGACTTTTAATCTCTGAGCTTTGGCCTGCTTTAGTTAAAGGGAAAAATGGTTGAGCAGTTACATAGGGCTGAAATAATAGCGGGCGGTTTAGTTCAGGGCGTGGGCTTTAGATATTTTGTCTATCGCAACGCTGAAGTTTTAGGTTTGAAAGGATATACAAAAAATTTATATACGGGCGAAACGCTTACTGTGGTAGAAGGCGAAAAATATGCTATTGAAGAATTATTTGAATTAATAAAAGCCGGACCCTCGCATGCTTACGTTAAAAAATGTAACATAGCCTGGACGTCGTATAACGGCGAATTTACATCATTTGAGATAAGACATTGAATACGTTATTTAGAACAGGATTAGGCTACGACGTTCATCAGTTTGCCGAAGGAAGAAAGCTCATCCTTGGCGGAATCGAGATCCCTTACGAAAAAGGATTGCTGGGGCATTCGGACGCGGACGTTTTACTCCACTCCATTTGCGACGCGCTTTTAGGCGCATTAGCTTTGGGCGATATTGGCGCGCATTTTCCTGATACAGATCCCAAATATAAAGGGATAGACAGCAAATTATTATTAAAGCATGTTTACGAACTAGTTTTATCTAAAGGCTACATCCTTGGCAACCTCGATTGTATGCTGTTAATGCAAAAGCCTAAAATTGCGCCTTACATTCTGGAAATGCGTAAAGTTATTGCAGGCATATTAGATGCCAATATAGAGGACGTTTCTGTAAAAGCGACTACTACCGAAAAGCTTGGCTTTGTCGGACGGGAAGAAGGAGCCGCTTCTTATACTACTGTTTTATTAATAAAGAATAATAATGCTTGAAGTAATTTTACATTCAATCTCGTCATTAAGCCCAGTCTGGATTTATGCTATATTAATGTTAATCCCGTTAGTAGAAAACATATTTCCTCCTTCTCCCAGCGATACAATAATAATAGTATGCGCTTCATTAATTCCGCTTGGCTCTATACATTTTATACCGGCAATAATACTAACTACTATCGGCAGCGAAACCGGGTTTATGATTTTGTATTATTTAGGCAGTCAGGTAGATAAAAAAGTAGTTCATTCAGGCAAATATAGATTTCTTTCAAAAGAAGGGGTTGAAAGAACTGAAGAATGGTATGCTAAATATGGATGCGGAATATTAGCGGTTAACCGATTTTTACCGGGCATCCGTCCTGTGCTTGCTTTTTTTGCCGGGATGAGCGAAATTAAAATAAATACTGCAATCCTTTATTCAACGCTAAGCGCAATTTTATGGAATGGAATGATGTTGTACCTCGGAATTGTTTTTGGAGCCAACGTTGAAAGGATAGACAAATTTCTAATAAACTATAGCAAGATAGCTATTATTATTTTAGGCGGCTCGGCGGCTTTGTTTGCCGTATATTATCTTTACCAAAAAAATAGACTAAAGAAAATTGAAAATTAATATATTTAAAAAAGCGGCGTTATCAGCCGAAGAAAAAAAGAGGAGAAATAAAGACCGCCTTATCTTAATACTAAGCGGCGCATTGATGGGATTTTCATTCCCGCCATTTCCATTTCCATTTCTAATGTTTGCGGGGTTAATCCCGTATTTTTTTGTTATTGAGCGGAAAGAAAAACTAATTGACATTAACAGAGCTACATACTTAATGGCCTTTGTATTTACGCTGACCTCTGTTTATTGGGTTGGCGCATGGCAGGTGGGTAGAGACCCATTCCTGATGATAGCTGGCGGCTTGCTGATGTTTATCAATCCGATATTTTTTCTTATTCCTTCTACGCTTTTATATTTTGCCCGAAAAATATTTAAACCTGCGCTTGCGCTTTTCTTCTTCCCATTATTCTGGATAACATACGAATATTTTTATATGATTACGGACGCTAGTTTTCCCTGGCTTACTTTAGGGAACGGGTTAGCGTATTTTAATACTTTTATTCAGATCGCAGATATCATCGGCGCAGTCGGATTATCTTTGATTGTAGTATTGTTAAATGTTTTTCTTTATAAATGTATTTTGTTATTTAAAACAGAAAAACGGAATTCATATTTATTCGGAGCCGCCGCGTTTGTAGTGTTTATTGTCCCGGTTATTTATGGCGCGTATAGAATTAATACAATTAAAATTTCTACTAAGACGGTTAAGGCCGGGTTGATTCAACCGGATTTAGACCCGTATGAAAAATGGGCGGGCGGCAGCATAGACGATATGGCCGACGATTATTTTGCGCTTTCTCAACAGGCTCTAAATAAAGGCGCGGAGTTGTTAGTGTGGCCTGAAACAGCTTTCCCAGTGTATTTATTTGGCGGACATCATCCGGGGACTGCCGGTAAGTTATATCATTTTTTACAAAGTAATAACGTCTCATTATTAACGGGAATGCCCGATATAATATATTATCCTCCTAATGCTAAAATACCTGCGGACGCAAAAGATAATGAAATTGACGGTTTTCATTATGCCACATACAATGCCGCTATGCTTGTAGATCCGCATACGTTCGATTTGCAGCGGTATGGTAAAATGAAGCTTGTCCCTTTTGGGGAGCGCGTTCCGTTTGTAACTGCTTTGCCATTTCTTGGAAGCATGCTAAAATGGGGAGTCGGTTTATCGGGCTGGAACGTAGGACAGGACACGAGCGTATTCAATGTTAATATATATAATACGACGCCTAAAAATAACGCTTCGTTTTTTGCGCAGCCTGGCTCGCCTGTAGTAAAGCAGAAAATTAAGATAAATGGAATTATATGCTATGAATCGATATATCCATACCTGATAGCCGAGTTTACAAAAAAAGGCTCCGAGCTTATAACCGTAGTGACTAACGACAGCTGGTACGGCAATTCAAGCGGTCCTTATCAGCATAAAGAAATTTCAGCGCTTCGCGCTGTTGAAAACAGACGCAGCGTTATTCGCGCGGCTAACGGCGGCATAAGCTGCTATATTAATCCTTTGGGCAAAACGGAAACCGCTACACAGATGTACACAAAGGGATTTTTAGTTTGCGATGTGGCGCTTCAAAGCGGACTAACTTTTTTTGTTCAGCATTCATTGCTTATCCCTGTCGGCGCTTCGGTTTTTTCGCTTTGGGTCGTAGGGCTTTATATTCTGCTTGCGCTAAAAAGAAAATTTTATAAATAAGATGAAACTTATTGTTTTGTAGTTTTAACCCGAAACATTTTAAGGGAATATAAAATATGAATTATATTGATTTAAGAAGCGATACGGTGACTAAGCCTTCAAATGAAATGCGGAAAGCTATTTATGAGGCGGAAGTAGGAGACGACGTTTTTCAGGAAGACCCATCGGTAAACAGCCTGCAAAAATATGCGGCGGAGCTGCTTGGCAAAGAAGCCGCTCTATTTGTTTCGAGCGGAGTTATGGGCAACCAGATATGTCTGAACGTTTTAACTAATCCGCGCGACGAAGTAATATGCGAAAAAGACTGTCATATTTTTAATTATGAATCCGGTTCTCCTGCGGCGCTAAGCGGTATTCAGCTTTTGCCGCTGGATGGGAAAAACGGAGTTTTAACTCCGGAGCAAATTGAGCCCTACATCAGACCGGAAAGCGCATACTATATGCCGACTACAAAAGTAATTGAAGTTGAAAATACGCACAACAGGGCTGGCGGAACAATTCATCCAATTGAAAATATTAAAGCGTTAAACGCTCTTGCCCGAAAACATAATTTGTATATGCATCTTGACGGGGCGCGGATATGGAACGCCTCAGTAGCTACGGATATACCTGTTAATGAATATGCCGCGTACTTTGATACGGTCTCATGCTGCCTGTCTAAAGGGCTTGGAGCTCCAGTAGGCTCTATTATAGCGGGAGACAAACATTTTATTGACGAAGCTTTTAAAGTCAGGAAAGCCTGGGGCGGAGGCATGAGGCAGGTTGGTCTTTTAGCCGCGGCTGGTCTTTACGCCTTAAAAAATAATATCGCCCGTTTAGCCGAAGATCACGAAAAAGCAAAAATGCTGGCGGAGGCGATTGACCGCATACCAGGGCTTGAAATTGATTTAGAAAGAGTTCAAACAAACATTATAATATTTAAACCGCTTAATACGCCGGTTGAAACAGCCCTTCAAAAATGTAAAGAAAAAGGATTGCTGATATCTATGGGGAACGTCGGTTTCCTTAGAGCTGTTACTCATTTAGACGTATCATTTGAAGAAGCTAAAAAAGCGGTTAACATTCTTGAGGAGATTTTTGGATAGCATATGGATAAAAAAGATTTTGTGCATAAAATAAATTTAAAAGTTAGATTTACAGAAGTAGATATGCTTGGCGTTGTAAATAATGTCGTCTATCTTAGTTATTTTGAACATGCCCGGCTTGAGTATATTAAAGAAGCCGGATTGGTTCCGCCTAACGGTTTATTCACTGACGGAACGCTATATTTTGTCGTCCATAACGAAATTTCATATTTTGACTTTTCGAAATATGGAGACGAGCTGACAATCTACACGAGGATATCCTACGTGAAAAATTCGAGTTTCGGTTATGAACACATAATAGTTAATTCCAATACGGGTAAGCTGATTGTGGAAGGCTCCGGAGTTTTGGTGCATGTAGACGCTGCGACAAAGAAATCGAAACCGCTTGGTAAAAGCGCTTATGAAAAAATAAAAAAATACGACCCATCCGCCAAAATTATTAAAGGTAAGGAATGAGAAAAATAGTTTTTGACATAGAAACTTACGGCTGCAATATGGCCGAACTTTCCGATAGTCAGCAGGAGTATCTCCAGCGCGAAGCTATGAAAGAAACTGACGAGGGAATTAGAAATAAAAAATTAGAAGACGCGGAAAGATTCCTAAGTCTGTACCCCTTAACTGCAAAAGTAGTAGCAATCGGGATGTACGACGTAACGAAAGAGAAAGCTTACATCTATTACGAATCCGAAGTAAACGAAGAGTGGACGGACGAAGAAACCGGAGCGCAGTATAAAGGGCTGAGCGAAAAAAATATGCTTGCCGGATTCTGGGATATTATGAAAGTTACCGACCAGGTGATAACTTTTAACGGCCGTAATTTTGATATTCCGTTTATGATGATGCGCTCTGCAAAGCTTCAGGTAAAGCCTTCAAAGAATTTTATGGGCAACCGGTTTGACGCCTCGTCTCACATTGATCTGCTGGAACAGTTTACTTATTACGGCGTTACAAGAAAATTTAATCTCGATTTTTACTGTCATGGTTTTGGCATTAAGACGCCAAAGTCGAAAGAAGTGTCCGGCAACGAAGTAAAAAATCTTTATGACGCAGGCAGAATAAAAGATATTGCCATTTATTGCGGCAGAGACATCCGCGCCACATATCAATTGTATGAAATATGGAACGAGTATCTTAACTTTGGAAGAAAGTAAAAATTGGCTGGCTGCTAAATTGTAGCGACTTATTTGTCAATAATCAAATGTTAAAACTTCTGTTTTGTAGGGCGTCAAATATTAAGCTTTGCCGCCCGGTTTTGAAGGCGCGTCTTATTGACCGTTAGTCTTCAGTTTGTCGCCAACTTTATTGTTTCGCTTTTTGCCAAAATCCATCGCTATAGAAAGCATTTCTTGTGATATCTTAGGATTTGTCTCAATCATTTTTTTACCAATCGGCGTATCATAGAACTTAATTAATTGGTCAATGTCATCTTCAGTGTAATATTTGTCATAAATCTGGATAATCAGATTTATCCCAAATTGCGCAATAGGAAAAA
>DBTY01000006.1 GCA_002307295.1 Ignavibacteriales bacterium UBA1304 | reverse complement strand
TGTTTTATTTTGGACAGCTGTGAGTTTTCAGCTCATTCCGCCAAATATGCCTAAAATGATATAATGAACGCAGCTTTTTACATTCTTTACCGATTAAAGACCAGACCAAAGACAAAAACTTCCAGGTATTCGTAGAATACCCTGGAAGTTATTTGCTCAACTTAGCGGTATTTGTAAATCAGAAATTCAACCATATGCTCTAAAAGCGGATTCTTCGCGGAGATCCTTTTACACACCCCTGCCGCCTTCTCCGCCAGAGGCGGATTCAGCAGCTTTAGGGGTGTGTTTCTCGCTACATGCATACTACCACTGAAAATATTATCCCTTCCATCCGTTAACCGCTTCGGCGACCTGCGCAATTTCATCGTCTGTTAAGTGCGAACCCATTGGCAGACTGATAATCTCTTTATGAATTTTTTCAGTTATTGGAAAAGATAGTTTATTCCATTCCTTATACGCTTCCTGTTTATGCGGAGGAATTGGATAATGTATTATAGTCTGTATCCCTTTTTCATCCAGATACTTTTGAAATTCGTCTCTCCTTTCAGTCCTAACTGCAAAAACATGCCATACATGCGCGTCCCAATCTTCAACCAAAGGCAAAACTATTTTTTCGTTATTAATATTCTTTTTATAAAACTCGGCTATCTTTCTACGCGTTTTATTTTCTTCAACAAGCCCCTTTAACTTAACGCTTAAGATCCCAGCTTGCATTTCGTCAAGACGCGAATTTATTCCCTTATAAATATTAACGTATTTTTTTAGTGAGCCATAGTTTGCAATTGCTCTTACAGCGTCGGCAAGGGCTTTATTGCTTGTAGTAACGGCTCCTGCGTCGCCAAGAGCTCCAAGATTTTTACCGGGATAAAAGCTAAAACCGGAAGCGTCGCCAAGCGAACCTGTTCTTTTGCCTTTATACTTTGCTCCGTGAGCCTGAGCGCTATCTTCAATAATTTTCAATTTATACTTATCGGCAATGGTCTGCATTTTATCGGAGTAAGAGTTTTGCCCATAAAGATGAACAGTCATAATTCCTTTTGTCTTGGCTGTTATTGCAGCTTCAATATGATCCGGATTAATATTATAAGTTTTAATATCCGGTTCGACAGGAACAGGAACAAGCCGATTTTCCGACACGGCAAGTATAGATGCTATATATGTATTAGCCGGGACGATGATTTCGTCTCCTTCCTCCATTTGCCCAAGTTCAATATACGCGCGTAAAATCAACCGAAGAGCGTCAAGTCCGTTTGCAGTTCCAATACAGTATTCAGCGCCGCAAAACTCTGCAAATTCTTTCTCAAACTTTTTAACTTTTTCGCCTAAGACATACCACCCGCTTTCAAGAGTAGAATCTACCGACGCTTTAATTTCGTCGCTGAATTTTTCATTGATCTTTTTCAGATCTAAAAACTTAATCATAACAACCCCGGTTTAATGTTTATTAATAAACTCTTTTATTTTACCGCAAACAAATTCAATCTGCCTGTCGGATAATTCAGGATAAATCGGCAACGATAAACCGCAATTTGCTAATTTTTCCGCCGATGGGAAATCTCCTTTTTTATACCCTAGATGATTGAAGCAAGGCTGCAAATGAAGCGGAATAGGATAATGCAGGCCAGTGGCAATTTCATTTTCGTTCAGATATGTCGCCAAAGCGTCGCGCTGCATAGTATCAGATAATTGGACAACAAATAGATGATAAACATGTTTAGCGTAGTCCATTTCTTTTGGAAGAATAACCCCGTTAACGTCCGCCAATAGCGCTTTATATTTGGCCGCGGCATTTCTACGCGCATCATTCCAGCGGTTCAGATATTTTAATTTTACTCCAAGAACCGCGCCCTGAATCCCTTCCATTCTGTAGTTATGTCCATATGCCTCGTGGTTATATTTCTGAATGGCTCCATGGTCTCTAATCATTTTTATTTTAACTGCAAGCTCGTCGTCGTTTGTAACAACTGCGCCGGCTTCGCCATAAGCGCCCAAATTTTTACCCGGATAAAAACTAAAAGATGCCGCCTTGCCAAAACCGCCGACTCTTGCGCCTTTATACTCGGCAAAATGAGCCTGCGCGCAATCTTCAACAAGCCAGATATTATGCCTCGCTGCAATTTCTTTAAGCGGGTCTATATCTGCCGGCTGACCGTAAAGATGTACGGCTACAATAGCCTTTGTTTTAGGCGTTATTGCCGCTTCTACTTTAGCTGGATCGATGTTATAGCTTTCTGGATGACAATCTACAAAAACAGGTTTGGCTCCGCATAAAGTTGCGCCCCATGCAGTAGCAATAAAAGTATTCGCAGGAATAATAACTTCGTCTCCAGGTCCAACGCCCAGAGCCCAAAGCGCAGTATGGTTTCCGTCTGTGCCTGAACTTACGCCTAAACAATACTTAACGTTAATTTCTTTTGCAAAAGCTGCTTCAAAATTAGAGACCGCTTTGCCTAAAACAAAAGAACAGCTATCAAGCACATCCTGTATAGCCGGATTAATCTCTTCCCTGATTGTTTTATACTGAGTTTTCAAATCCAAAAATGGAACCTTCATCAAGACCTCTATTTTATATTTCTTTTGTTCCCCTGCCGATTGCAAGTTTGACCACATTTACAATATCGTCTTTATCAAACGGTTTGGATAAATAATTGTCAAAGCCTTCGCTAATTAATTTTTCTTTATCCCCGCTCATTGCATAGCCTGTAAGAGCTACGGCAGGAGTTTTTTCGTAATCTGAAATTTTCCGTATTTCTTTTAAAGCTTCAATACCGTTTATTTTTCCGCCAAGGTTAATATCCATAAGTATAGCGTCGTATTTATTTTCAGAAGCCATACTAATTGCAGTTTCGCCGTCGATAGAATGTTCAACCCGGCATACGCCTTTAAGAAACATTATTGTTACGTCGGAGTTTATGTAATTATCTTCTACTAAAAGAACAAGCGGTAAATTCTCTTCAAATCCAGAAGTATATTTGTCCTGCTGCTTTATTTCGCGCGCAGGAGCTGCCGCCTCTTTAACATCATCTACAAGATTTGCAGTTTCAACGTCAAAGTTAGAAAACTCAATATAGCCGGGTAATTTAACGGTAAAGACAGACCCTTCGCCAAGTTTGCTTTCTACTTTAATATCGCCGCCTAAAAGCTTAGTCATTTTTTTTGCTATAGTTAGACCCAGCCCGCTGCCTTCAAAACTTCTGCTGAACCCCTCGCTTGCCTGTCTGAATTCTTCAAAAATAAGATCATGCAGCTCGTCAGAAATCCCAATGCCAGTATCGGCGACTTTAATTACGCCCCAGAATTTTCCATCATCTTTTTCAGAGTCTACAAAAACTTTAACGCCGCCAGTTTCCGTATATTTAATCGCGTTATCAACAAGGCTTTCAACTATTTGCACTAAAAACTTTTCATCCACATAACAGAAAATATTTTTATCCAACGGTTTAAATTCAAAAGTCAGATTTTTTTCAATCGCATTTTGTTCAAACTCATGCATTTTATCTTTTAAACAATAGGCAAGATTAATTTCTAAAAGTTGTATATCAAGCCTGCCTGATTCAAGTTCGGAAATATTAAGTATCGAGTTCAGCGTAGTCATAAGCCGCTTGCCAGAACGTTGTATTTTCTCTACCATTTCCCGTAAAAATTCTTCTTGAATTTCGTCAATTAATATCTGAGAAAACCCCAAAATACCTGTTAACGGAGTGCGGAGTTCATGACTCATATTGCCAAGGAGCGACGTTTTAAGGCGGCTGGCTTCTTCAGCTTTTTCTTTAGCCGCAATTAAATCAAGTTCCGCTTTACGCCGTTCCGTAATATCATAAACAATTGAGTAATAGACTTCTTTACCAATCAGGTTCATTGCCCCGGTAAACGCCTCAACGTCTTTAACTTCGCCATCAGCAAGTCTGTGTTTAAAATACAAATGGCTATTCTGGTTCTTAATTACTTTTTGAATTTCATCAAAACATTCTTCCGGCGAGAGAATATTTATATCGGCTATCGTAAGGTTCAGAAATTCTTCTTTGTTATAACCATAAAATAAACAAGCCGCGGGATTAGCGTCTACAAATCTTCCGGTATCAGCTTCAAACAGCACCATAACAGCTCTGTTGTTTTGGAACAGGCTACTATAGCGTTTTTCGCTTTCAATCAGCCTTTCCCGCGCTTTTATACTTTCGGTCAAATCGCGCACAACGGCAACGGCAAACCTTCTGTTATTCTGCATAAAAAAGCTCGACATCACTTCCACTGGAAAAACAGAGCCGTCTTTTCGCTTATGGAAGTTAAACGTAATCATATCAATCTGTTCTAAAAGGCTGTCGGCAGTATCAAAAGATTCAGCTGAGAGATCCATTATTTTTATTGATATCAGCTCTTCATATGTATAACTATAAAGACGAACGGCTGCAAGGTTTGCGTCAAGTATAACGCCCGTCGATTGATCCATTAAAAATATCGCGTCGCTGACTGCATTAAATACGCTAAGATATTTTTCCTGACTTTCAATCAAAGCTCTGCGCGTAATATTTCTTATGTTTTCTTTTTCTACGTTATCAATAGCAAAAGCTATATTTTCAGTAATTTCGGTAATTAGTTTTATTTCGTTTTCGCCAAAAAAGTTTATTTCGCTCGAATAAAATGCAAGCGCTCCTATTTTCTTTCCGTCTTTCTTCAATACAAATGCGGCTTCAGATCTAAAGCCTTTTTGAGCAGCTTCCCACCTCCCCTGAATTAAATCTTCATCCCGGGTCAGGTCGTTCAAAAATGCACAACCGTCGGAACGGAAAGCTCGCCCAAAAGTTCCTTGTCCCAAAGCGTTATCTTTTACAGAAATTTTTAACGTAGATAGAAAGCCGTCATTCTGCCCGGCAAAACTTTCAACTTTTACGGCTCCGGTTTTTTCGTCAGCTATGCCTATCCATACAAGAGCAAATTTCCCGTATTCTACGCCAAGCCGGCAAACCTCGTTAAATAATCTATTAGCATTTGGGAAATGAACAATAGCGTCGTTCACATGACTTAAAAACGAATAAAGCCGATTTGAATATTCAATTTTTAATAAAGCAAGTTTATGTTCTGTTATATCCTGCATTACTCCCGTCATTCGTACGGACGAATTAGATTCGGATAAAAACAAACCCTTGGAACGCGCATATCGGATTTCGCCGTTTGTTCTTATAACCCTAAACTCAGCTTCAAAATTGTTATTTTGACTAAATGATCTTTGAACTTCCTGCTTAAGAGCCTCTCTATCGTCTGAATGTATACATAAATAATAATCTTCAATTGCAATTGTAGCGTCAGTTCTATCCGGCATTCCTAAAATTTCAAACACTTCCGGAGAGCATATCATTATATTTGCATTGCCGTCCCATATCCAGTTGCCAATTTGCGCAATTTTTGACGCCTGATTTAAAATTTCTTCCCTCTCAAGAAGAGTTTTTTCTATCCGCTTTCTATCTTCAATTTCTTTTTGAAATTCAGCTGTTTTAATTTTTATTTTCTTTGTCTGTATAAGAACTAAATAAAATCCCACAATACTCACAATTACAAGAACAATAATGATAATCATTGCATAATGCAGAGAGTTATTGCCTGCCGGAGCTTTAGAATCAGACACGCCAAACCACTTGTTATATATTTTATCATATTGGTCAGTCGATTTAAGAATAACCAAACCCTGATTAATTTTATTAAGTAGCAGAGAATCCCCCTTTTTTACTGCAAAACAGTATTCGCTTGAGTATAAGGGTTTTTCACTATAAGCTAGATTTAACAACAGATTTTTATTAATTACGCTTAACCCCTGAAGCTTAGTAATTAATGCGCAGTCGTGCTTGCCGGAAGCTAATAATTTTAGCCCATACTCTGACGAAGGGACAAGAATAATTTTAGAAGTAATTTTGCTTTTCAGAAGATAATCATGGGCTATCGATCCTTCCTGCACAATAATCTCTTTATCTGTAAGGTCTTTTTCATTTGTAATTTCAGGCTCTCCTTTCCGCGTAAAAATCATACTATTGAGCGAAAGATGAGGTATAGAGAAATCAACGTTATGTTTCCTGTCGCCTGAAGAAATCATCCCTAATAATACGTCCGCTTTTCCGCTTTCAATATCTTTACGCGCTAAATTCCAATCGTATAATTTAATCTTAATATCAATATCCATAACCTTCGCAATAGCGTTAATTAACTCAACGTCATAACCGTCTGGATTTTCATCTTTATCATAAAACGCATAAGGCGCAGAATATATATCGCCAACAACTACATACTGATGTTTTTTATGAATTGCGGGGTTATCTTTACAGATTAAACCCTGAAAATTCAATAGGCAGATTACTGCGAAAAAAGGATACTTAAATAGATTTATCAACATCGGTTGTCAGATTCCGGTTTTACAAGTTAATTCTTAATTATATAGATTATTAAACAAAAATACTCATTATGAATAACTCATACAAGAACCTGGCCTTAGTTTATTAATTTTTTAACAGTAGAATGATATTTTTTTAAAGTTAGTTTGTAAATTCTAATTCCACATTCTCTTGCTATCGTCAGTTAATAACGATGTTTATTTGCTAAAGTCCGCTTGCTAATTATTCATTATCTTGCAAATAGCATCATATGATAAAGCATAATTTTTAACGGTTGATTGTGAAATCCGTATGGCTCTTTGAGGATTAATTAACAATTGAACGATAACATAAACCAAAGGAAGGACGCTAACATAATCATATTTCCAATTAGTTAATTCTTCATAGCTGTCTTTATAATCGCCTGTAGAACAAATTGCAGCCCAGATATCTTTAATAACGTCTCCGCGCCGGCCTTTCGTCTTTGCAGTTTGTAACAACGACATCATCAGCATGTGGCTTTTTATTCCTTTTGTCGGCTTGATTATGCTTTCAACTCCGTTTTGGTAAGAAAGAGCGATAACGTCTTGCGGTATATTAACGCCATTAATAAAAGCGTTCATCGGCTCGACAAGCCGCGGGCTGGCGTCAAAATAATAAGGAACATCGTTTGCTTCATCATAAAAATAATCAATTGCAAGCGGACCGTGCCAATCTAATTTTTCTCCTATCATACTGAAATGAGTCTTTACAATTGGTCTATCGACCCCTATTTTACCGCTTGAACTCCCCTGAATCCCTTCTTTAATCCGTTGACAACAATGGAAAGAAATTAATTTACCCCGGTTAAACGCTGCATATGCAATTTCCATTTTACCTGCGGCAGGCTCCTGAATTAAATAGAGATTCCCATTTTTAGGATCAGATAGCAATACGCTGTCCAAATCGCTTTCATTTTCTATGCGCCAAACGCTGCTGCTGGCTGTGCCATAATCTGTCTTTAAATAACATGGATAATAAATTTTCTTGCGAATTTCCTTATGATTTTGGCAAAAGATAGTTTTGGGATGCGGTATTTTTAACTCGTCTAAGAACGTAATAAACTTTATCTTACTAAATAATTTAAGGTAACTATCAAAACAAGGAATCTCCAAATGAACAATCGGCGACAGCTCTTGATAATGCCTGGCAAATAACAACGCCTGCTCATGAACCGGAATTAGAACGTCAATCTTCTCCTTAACAATGATTTCCTTAATCCTTGCCAAATACCCGCTTACGCTTTCATTAACTGAAGGACATCGGTAATATTTAGTCCTAAATTTTGTAAATCTACAAATAGAAAAAGGATTGGGGTCGCAGATAATAATCTTGTGGTCTCTTCCTAAAATTGTAAGCGCTTCTCTGGCCGATAATGACGAGCCTTCGCAAAACAATAATTTCATAATAGTAACCTGATTTAATTACGCAGCTTAACCTCTAACAAGTTAAGTTTATTTCTGTCTTTCGCAAAATAGTTTATTTATTCTTTTAATTCCACTGAATTTTAAACATGCGCTGAAATAGGAATAGCATATTAATTCTTGCAAACTGTTGTTATTTAACATAGATAAAAAAAATATTTTTAGTATATTGATATTATACACAAAGAGAATTTCTCATAATTCACAAGGAACAATAATGAAGGCTATTTTCAGAATAATATTTTTAACGGCGCTTTTATCTGGTTTTGTTTATTCGCAAACAGCAACAGTAACGGCTCCTAAAATTACAATTACTAACGGCGATACTCTTGTTACAATACCTATATATGTAACTAATTTTAATGGACTTAACGCCGTTTCTATCAGAATAAAATATACTGATTCTGTTTTATCGTGGCGAGGAGCTTCTAATTGGGGAACCGCAAGCGGAACTACTAATTTAGCTTTAGCTCAAGACGGAGTTTTAACAATTGGAATAATCAGCATAGCTCAAATCAACATAGGCTCTACTAAATTAGCCGACCTGACATTCCGCTATAACGGAGGATGGACTAATCTTGTTTTTGATACTGTTGCAAGCAGCTTAAACGACGCAAAGAGCAATAAAATCAATGCAGGTTTTTCTAATGGTTTTGTAAGACCTCAGGGATTTAAGGTAAGCGGATCAGTTTTGTATAACAACTCCACAAATACTCCTTTGTCTGGAGTTTCGATATTTCTAAAAAACGGAGATGCATTGCTCGATTCCGCAGTTACTGATAATTCCGGCAATTATTCATTTAGCGCCGTACCAAACGGAACATACTCTTTGCAAACCGCTTGTTATAAAAACTGGGGAGGCGTCACTTCAACCGACGCCTTAATTATGAGAAGATATATAGCTTCTCTTATTACTTTAGACGACCTTTTTGTTAAAGCCGCCGATGTAAATGGAAGCGGAACTGTTAGCAGCACTGACGCTCTTATTGTGCGCAGAAGAATTACTTCGGCAATTTCTTCTTTTTCAATTCCCGACTGGGTTTTTAGCTCCCCTTCTACAGTTTCTATCAACAACGCCGATGTTATACTTAATTTCAAAGGCGTATGCGCCGGCGACGTAAACGGCTCAAACACGCTTTCTAACTAATCTTTTTTATATTAATTAATATTTTTGCTACAATATAGTTTGAGTTTTATATGAAAATATTTATTGCTCCTCTTCTTATTATATTCTTTTTTAGTATTTGTCTTTCCGCTCAGCAAGCAAATACTGCAAATACCTCTGCAAAACAGATTGCAATTACATTTGACGATCTGCCTGTAGCTTTTACCAACGGGAAAAGTATCGAACAAAAAAAAGAGTTAACCCGCAAATTATTAAAAAACATAACGGCGCATAAAGCTCCTGCAATTGGTTTTGTAAACGAAATTGGTCTTTTTACTAAAGCCAATAGCCAAAAACCTGATAGCGCGCTTCTTGACCTGCTTAAAAGCTGGCTAAACGCTGGATTAGAATTAGGCAATCATACTTATTCTCATCAGGATATGAACCAAATTCCTCTTGAACAATTTGAAGCTGAAACGCTGAAAGGAGAAATTTATACTAAAATGCTAATGGAACCCAAAGGCATGTCTCCCCGCTTTTTCCGTTATCCTTATCTGCATACCGGAATGGATACACTCCAGAAAAAGAAATTTGAAGAGTTCTTATCAGCTCACGGATATCGCCCTGCCCCGGTTACAATAGATAATTCCGAATGGATTTTTGCCAAGGCCTATGAAGACGCTTTGGCAAAAAAAGATTCTTCTTTAGCGATAAAAATAGCCGAAGCTTATATCCCGTATATGGAAAGTAAAATTTCATACTATGAGTATTGTTCTAACGAAATGTTCGGCCGCCAAATAAAACAGATACTGCTTATTCATGCAAACATGTTGAATTCAGACTGTTTTGGCAAACTCGCGCAAATGATGGAAAACAGAGGTTATAGCTTCATCAGTATTGCTGACGCGCTTACAGATCCGGCTTACGCTTCCAAGGATACGTATCATGGACAAGGCGGCATTTCCTGGATTCACCGCTGGGCTATTACAAAAGGAATTAAAGGCGATTTTTTCAAACGCGAACCCATGACCCCAAGATTTGTATTAGACGCCGCTGGAATTGAAAATGAATAGCCGCTTATAAATATAGCTATTAGTACAAAAAAAGCGCGGCATATTTTATTATACTGCGCTTTTTTTATAAAACAGAAACTCTTATTTACGCCGCCGTCCCGACTTCTACTTTTCCGGTTCGTTTAAGAATCCCCCAGCCTACAAGCGCTCCTCTAATCGCGGCTAAAATCGATTTAAGCAATACCCAATACATTAATTGTCTGTAAAAAAATCTTTGCGGAACCAATACCCATAAGCGGGTCATTTTCGTCTTTTCAAAACTCAATGCAATTCCCGCCGCGGCTAAATCGACAACTAAAAACAAAAGATAATAGCCTATCAGCTGACGCCAGTAGCCGCCAAGTATAGCTAACGCCATCATCAGTTCTGCAAGCGGCGAAAATATTGGCAGTATGAATTGGAATATCAAAACATTTGGCAGCGCAACTAGACCAAGATTCTTAAAGTTCTTATTAAATAATGCGTCCCTGTGCTTCCATAAACTTTGCATAATTCCGTAAGACCAGCGGAATCTTTGTTTAAGAAACATCTTTACGCTCTCAGGAGCTTCTGTATAAGCAACCGCTTTTTCAGAATATGTTATTCGGTATCCGGCGCGCAGTAAACGAATTGTTAAATCGCAATCTTCAGCTAAGGTGTCCGTGCCAAAACCGCCTATAGCTTCAAGAGCTTTTTTTCTAAAAGCGCCAATTGCGCCAGGCACTACGGTAATGCAATTTAATAGATCAAACGCTCTGCGGTCATAATTCTGGCTTGTTATATACTCAAGCGACTGCCATTTAGTCAAGAGGTTATGTTCATTCCCAACTTTTACATTGCCGGCAACCGCCGCAATATTATCGTCGGTAAAGCTTTCAATCAGCCTGCTGATTGCATCCGGCATTAATTGAGTGTCTGCGTCAATACAAACTACTATTTCGCCTTTTGCGTTCAAGATACCGTAATTAAGCGCGGTTGACTTGCCCCCGTTTGGCTTTGTCAGTATTCTAATTTTTTCGTTCTTTTCAAATTTATCTTTCACTTCTTTGTAAGTATTATCTTTTGAACCGTCGTCTACAAATACAATTTCATAATTTGGATAATCCCCTTTCAAAAGATTTTCTATATTCTTTACAATGTGAATCTCTTCATTATAAGCCGGAACTATTAAACTGACAAACGGACGCGCAGAGCTTATACTTAATTTTTTAGTATTCTTTTTTTGTATTACGGCTAATATTGCAATAAATATCAAACGCGCAACGGCTAAAATAATTCCGATAGTAAATAGCGCATATATAAATCTCTCTCCCCAGAAAATAAATGTCGCTATTGACCAGTTTATGTCAGCAAGAGCCATATCGCTCTTATCCTGCAACGGAGGCATAATATCGTCTCTGGTTTTGCCTAACAGACTTGAAATGGTCGTAAAGGTATATCCTCTTTCCCTGAAATACTTTATTATTTTTGGCAATGCTTCTATTGTCTTTGATCTGTCGCCGCCGGCATCGTGCAAAAGAATAATGCTGCCATTATTAAGTTGCGCAACAATGCGAGACATAATCGAATCCACGCTTACTCCAGGCTCCCAATCCTGCGGATCTATAGACTCGCCAACTGAATAATAATGCCGTTTCTTAGCTTCAATAAGCGGAAGAATTTCCTGCATATTTTCCGGTTCAGAATCAGCGTTATATGGAGCGCGGAAAAGCACTGTAGAATGCCCGATAATACTTTCGATCAGTCTTCTTGTCGTGTTCAGTTCAAATCCAACCCGCTCATTTGAAATTACGGCAAGATTTGGATGAAGGAATGTGTGATTGCCAATTTCATGCCCTTCGTCATATATGCGTTTTATAAGCTCAAGATTGTTTTCAGCATTTACGCCTATCACAAAAAAAGCGGCATGTATTTTTTCTTTTTTCAAAATATCAAGAACCTGCGGAGTATATTTGCTGTCTGGGCCGTCGTCAAAGCTTAACACAATTTGTTTAGGTCCCGCTTTGCCATATTTTTTTATGATATACGTAGAAGGCAGCTGAACATAATTTTCGCTTTTAATATTTTTTTGATCGGAGTCGTAATCCATCTGGATTTTGCCGTCATTTGGAGTCGCTACTATATCAAGAATTTCTCCTTCTCCCTGAAAATCGAGATTATCCGAACCGCGTATATTTTTCAGGTTATCAAAATTAAATGGGGTTTTATCCAGCGTAGCGCCATTTAAGTCTAAATTATAAAACTTCCAGATCCGCGAGTCTTCGCCTCCAAGGCGCCACAACGCCACGCCCGCTATTCCGTAATCTTCCGAAAGCCTGATTGTATTATAGGCGTATGCTGCGTCTGTAAACCAGACGGAATGTTTTACGTCGTTATCGTCATTAAAATTGAAAGTTAAGTTATTGCTCTTGTTATCATAAACTACTTTCGCCTCATTTTCAGAAGCCCTTTCAATGGCTTCCGAATAAGTGATATCCTCCGCCTCGTCTCCTTCCGGCCAGTCATAGCCGTAAGCGGCCAGCCCTAATATTATTTTTTGCGCAGGGACTTGTTCCGTATAAGCGTCAAGTATTTTTTCTATCCATTTCGGATCCGTAATTGGACCCGCATAGCTTGTAAAATAATGCAGGTCGTACGCCATAAGCACAATATTATCGTTGTACTTCTGTAGTTCGCTAACGCTATAGGCCTGTTCAAAAGGGGTTATATCCTGCGAAACTGTATAGCCTCTTTTGTGCAGCGCATAATACAATTCTTTTTGAAAAACGATTAAGTTCTTTTGATCCTTTTGATCGACGCTTTCAAAATCGACATTTACGCCGGTAAATTTATATTTATTCAATACTCGTATTACGCTGGCTATAAATTTATCCCGCTTTTCTTTCGACCCGATTATCCTTGACGCGTTTTTAGCGTTCCATTTCTGATTATAATAATTGGAAATCATCGGGATAATTTTTACGCCGTGACTTTTCATCAGATTTAATGCGCGTACGTCAATATCAGTCACAACCGTATCGGCGTTATCCGGAATAAACAGCCACTCCGGCATAACCATGGTCATTTTATCTATATGGTCTTTTAGCGAATAAAACGACTGCACATCCCAATTTACATAAAAACCTGCGCGCACGTCCTGATCTTTGTTGACGCTTCGTTTTTTTTGTTTAAGCGAGTCTTTTAGCAATAACTTTAAAGTATCTAACGATTGCCTAAATCTTTTATTCGGTTTTGTAGTAAACGTCGCTACCTGCTCAGGATTTAGCACGCGTTTATAAACTTCGTTTGCGTCGCGCAATTTTGGAAATAACGGAGAACTTTCTCTAAGAGCGTCGATCGCTAAACACGCCGCGGCAAAAATAATTACCACAGCAATAATTCTGATTGTTCCCTTAAATAACCGCCATCTTTTATCGGACTGACTTTGGAATACCTGCCTGCCTTCATTCATATAAAAACTTATCCTAATGAGTATAATCTAAAAATTACTATTACGTAATTTACTTAAGATTCTCAAATAAATTTAGTATAAAAAGATGGGTAACATTTAAAGTTAACCGATTCTATGCAGAAAATAATGAAGGATCTGTTTGCGCTACATAATTATAAATCGCATTCAATTAAAAATTTTGTTCCATTATCTATTTCATATTTAATTTCGCCATTGAGCTGGTTAACCATTAAGTATACTAAATGCAAGCCAAGCGTTTTAGTTTTACTTATATCAAAACTCTTTTGTAAACCTATACCGTTATCTCTTACAGATAATTTTAATCTGTTATCTTTTTTCTTCAATTCAATATCAATTTCCCCTTCCCGCGTCTCAGGGAATGCATATTTTATAGCATTAGATAATAATTCAACTAAGATCATGCCAATAGTAGCCGCATTTTTCGTTGAAATTGTAATTTCTTCAATATTTTTATTGATTGTTATAATCTCAGAAAATTTAAGCATCGATTCAATTACTTTGTCGCAATAGGTTTTAAGCTGAACTTCATAAATTGAATTTGTTTCATATAGCAGAGTATATAAATCCGAGATTGACTTAACCCTCAGGTTCAGGTCTTCAAGCGCGTCTTTGATTTCTTCAGAATCAGTAGCGTTTGTTCTAAGAAAGATCATACTTGTTATCATATTAAAACTGTTTTTAGTCCTGTGCTGTATTTCTCTAAGCAGAGCTTCTTTTTGATCAATGTTTTCATTCAGAGCTATTTCATGTTCTCGCCGCTCTGTTATATCGCGGATATTACATTGAATAACTTTTTCATTGTCAACTAAATATATGTTGCTTACAAAGCCCACATATATCAATTTTCCATCGGCAGTTTGCAAAGGGAAATCAGTATAGCGTACATACTCTTTTTCCTGCAATTCTTTAAACATTTTTTTTGAATATTCAACATTATTTGAAGCGTTAAGATCCCAGATTTTCTTTGTAAGAAACTGCTCTTTGGAATATCCGAGCATTTCAATTAAATAAGGATTTACATCAAGAATCATCCCATTTTTAGCGTCAAGAATCAGTATCCCGTCTTTGGCGGACTCAAATAACCTGCGATATCGTTTTTCATAAAATTTTAACTCGGTCTCTTTAGCTAAAATTTCAGTCTTTTGTTTATTTGCAATTTTATATGAATCATGCAGCCTGAACGCCATCTTAATAGAAGCGTCTAATACAGTAATGCCGGAATTTTTAACGACATAGCCATAGGAAGTTATATTTTCAGTTTTTGCTACAACTTCCCGCTCTAAATGGCTTGAAAGAAACAACACAGGAATATCGTGGTCCTTAAGTATCATTGTCGCAGTTTCTGTGCCGTCAATATCATGCCCCAGATTAATGTCCATCAGTATCAGGTCGACATCGTTCTTAACGTTGCTTACGGCGTCAATAGCCTTTCTGCCGCTAAGAACATGAATTACATCATATCCGTATTTTTTCAATTGTATTGATTCTGACATTCCCAATATTGCTTCATCTTCTACAAGAAGTATTGTTTTTTGTTCTTGCTCGTTCATGATTTTTTCCTTGCGTTTACTATTTCTTTAGTATAACGCTCGCTTCTTAAAGCGTTATTTTTAATTGACCATTTGTAAATTCAGTTTTGTATTTTGGAAGCGGCGCGCTTGCTGGTCCTGTTACTACGCCGCCATCAACTGCAAACCGCGAATTATGACACGTACATACAAAATTAGACGTGCTGGAATCATAATTATCGACTGAACATCCCTGATGCGTACATATAGCAGAAAGCGCATTATATACATTAGCGGAAGGATGATCTACTAACAGCGAACCAGAACTATATTTAACTGTCGCTACGCCGCCTATGTTATAAAGCGGAGAAGCCGAATCTATATTTACTGTGACAATTCCGTTTGACAAAGTCCCCTGAACCGTCTGTAAAGACGCTCCGGTAGGACCTGTAATATTGCTTTTACAGCTTTCTAAAAATGCTCCAAGAGCTACAGGCGCCGCTACAACCGCCAGACCCTGAATTGTTTTCACAAAAAAATCGCGTCTTGTAATTGGCATCTTTTTCTCCTTATGTTTTAATAATCAAAAACCTGGTTGAAAGTAAACCGCATAATATCTTTTACAGGAACCATTAACAGCGAAGGACGTTCAATATTAAAAGCCGTTAAGCTAATATTAAAGCTGCCGTTTACCCATAATTTTTTATCAGACCATTTTGCGACGGCATTTATATATACTTCTTTAGTAACGCCGTGGAATGTCAGCTTTCCTGTAGCTTTTACGCTATCGCCTGATTGCGTTACAGAGGTTCCAATAAATTTCACATTCGGATAAGTAAGCCCGTCAATAACTTCCATAGCATGGGAATCGCGGTTTGAGTTTTTGCTATCAAAAGTCGCAACCGGAATTTGCACATATATTTTTTTAATTTCTTTTTGGGACGCGTTTATTTCAAGCAGGCAATAAGTTTCTTTACTGGTAGCTTCAATTTCGTGCATGGGATGCGTAAGCTGATAAGTAATATAAGACTCGCTTTTTATAGCCTGAGTCTTTTTTGTTTGCGGAAATAAAGCGGCTTGCGCTAAAATTATAAGAACTATACTTGCAATTATTGATCTATACATTTTTAGTCTCCTGCTTAAAAAGTTATTATTATCATCGACGTTGCAAAAATGGCAGTTGTTATGTAACCGGAAATCTGATGTACGTGCGCTTTATCCATGTGGAATGACTTGTGGTCGTCAATATAAGAGCCAAGTATAGGAGTAATTATCATCCCCGCTACGTGCGCCCAGGCAAGAGTTTTGTGCAGGGTTATTGTGCTAAAATCGTCTCTTCTAATAGAAGGAGGCGGCGAAAGCAGCGCCAGCGCCCCGGTGAGGGAATAAGACAATATTGTAGCGGCTACTATTGCCTGATGAGTATCGCCAAGGTCTCGCCTTCCGTCTATAACTTTTTGCCCTACATAAGCGGCGCTAATCATCAGCCCAAGAGTAACAAATCCGCCTATTTGGTGCACTGTAAGCATTGTCCGGCGTATCTCCAGCTCCTTTTTTCTTGTTTCCAGCGCAAGATCTCCGGTTAGACCTATTT
Source organism: Ignavibacteriales bacterium UBA1304 (assembly GCA_002307295.1). Taxonomy (GTDB): domain Bacteria; phylum Bacteroidota; class Ignavibacteria; order Ignavibacteriales; family Ignavibacteriaceae; genus UBA1304. The sequence goes on along the minus strand of DBTY01000006.1, from coordinate 15,255 downwards.
TACGAGTTAGTCCGTTTTCTCCCCACAGAAAATTTTCGGCAAAACTGATATTATCAGGGAGTAATTTTGGTTTTTCAATTATCTGAAGAGAATCCGGCAAAAAAGGATCGATATCCTTTGCTGTATCGGCAAAAGACTGGGTTAATAAAAGAGATGGTTTATTATTGCCGTCAGGTTGAAAAGCTAAGCTTTGAGCTCCCGCCATTCCTGAACTTAAGACAAGAGCCATAAAAAGAATAATTGAATTCCGCGCGCTAGATTTTTTCATATCTACTCCTTTTTAATTTAAACCTTAATTATAAGGTTTCATATTTACTTATTACCGTTCCTTATTTAAAAAGATTAGAACTGTCTATAGCTATTAAGCCATATAGAGGACAATTAAAATATCGTAGATTTTCTTTCTATAGTTCTCTTTGTATGTTTATAAAAAGAAAACACTAGTTTTTTATAATAAGTTTCGCCGCAAATGGGATATTTTGCCATTTCCGAAAATATGTGCGATTTTTTTTATCGTTTTGAAGAAGAAGATATGTTTTATTTCTTTAATATAGCTAATTTAGCGCTATTTTGCGTCTTTATCTGTTTAGCGGGCAGTTAAGTAGTTATGCTTTACTAAGCTTAGCTTTCCGTCCCAGACCATAGTATTGCCGTCTATCTGAAGCGTAAAATTTTCAGAAGAAGAAGCTGCATCGTTTATCGAAGAACATTCGGCAAATTTCCATCCTTCTGTTTTTAGCAGTAAAGCAGAATTATGAATTGTGTAACTCCCCGTTCGTGAATACAAATACTGAGCGTCCCCTGAAGCGTTTGGAATAAAGATAGAATCTGTAAAAGTAGAGTCCTTAAAAAAAGTGATTTTATTAGAGCCGCGCATCCACGAGCCATAAATTTTTGATTTAAGCTGATAGTCTTTTTTGTGTGAACTAAACGAGCCGCTATCTGTTACATAGCCTGTTAACAAAAATAGAAAAAGAAAAAAAATGAGATATAAAAAATTTATCTTTTTCATATAAAAACCGAAATAATTAATCATTTTGCCTAATTTGAAAAACCCAGATGGACGGGTTTCCTCTCGGGGAGCCCGTCCGAAATAACACACACTTTATAAAAAAAAACGGAATGTCCTTCTACGAGAATAGGAAGAAATTCCGTCAAAACCATATATCAGTAATTAATAAAACTATAACAGAGCTTTTCTATTTCGGGATATTCTTAGTCCAAAAAAACGAAGAATCTCTCCCCTTAGATTCTTTCGTAAAAATATCAGAACTAACAATAAAATTCTCAATTAGAATCTAAAGTTCAACTGCTAATATATAGCGCCAAAAAGCAAAAGGAATCAGTAGTTTTACTGATTTTTTCAAAAATTTTCACTTTTTTTTCGGCTTTTTTGTATCATAATGAGAATTTGTAGCATTAATCGGGTTTTCTTTTTGCCCCTTAATGTTTATATTGTTTTTTTAAATTTATATTAGTCGATAGTAAAAATTGTAAAATTACTTATGAATTTGTAAATGGATATTAAATTAGAAACGTTATTAGCCAGAATTTCCGATTTCAACAGTCTGAAAGACGCTTATGGAGCATCCCATCTGCCAATTTACCAGACTGCAACTTTTGATCTTAAAAAACAAACCGGAGATCGGATTTACGACTACTCTCGCACTGATAACCCTACAAGAAACGCTCTTGAAGATATTTTCACAAAAGCGGAGAACGGCGACGGCTGCACCTGTACAAATACAGGAATTGCATCAATTGCCCTCCTTTTTGATTCTGTCGTTAAAGCTGGCGACTCTATTATTGTTGAAAAAGATTGTTATGGAGGCACTTTCAGGATACTTAATATCCTAAAAGAAAATCATGCTATTAACGTAGAATTTGCTGATTTTTGCGATTTAAATGCGGTTGAAGAAATCCTAAAAAAGAAAAACATCAAGCTTTTGCTGTGCGAATCTCCCACAAACCCCGGACTAAAAATCATTGATCTTGCCGCAGTTTCTGTTTTATGCAAAAAATATGGGACTCTGTTTGCCGTTGATAACAGTATGGCTACTTTTGCTTCGCAAAAACCGCTTGATCTCGGCGCAGATTTTTCAATATTTTCTGCGACCAAATATGTTTCTGGTCATGGCAGCGTTATTTCCGGCGCGGTAGTAACAAAAGAAGAAAAATGGACCAAAGCGGTTAAGTTTTATTCTAACGCCGGCGGAAGAGCGCAAAGCCCGTTTGAGTGTTTTCTTGTTTCGCTTGGGCTGCCGACTCTTACTTACAGGCTTAAAGCTCATGAAGCTTCAGCGACTAAAATAGCCGAATACTTGTCAAAGAGAAACGATGTTTTACACATCAGCTTTCCTAAACTTAAATCGCATCCACAATACGAATTAGCAAACAAACAGATGAAAATATGCCCCGGTTTAATCACCTTAGATATGACAACCGTTGAAAAAGCGCATAAATTTGTGAATAACACTAAATTATTTGGCGAAAAAGCTTCGTTCGGCTGTTCAGACTCAAGGGTCGAAATGCCGGCCAAAATAAGTCACGCCAGTTATTCTGAAGAGGACTTAAAAGCAATAGGTATCTCAAAGTCTACTCTTCGTCTTTCAATAGGACTTGAAGATACCGACGATCTTATTAATGATATTGATTCCGCTTTGGAATAAGAGAGAATGAATTATGGAATATTTTTGTCACATCCCCTGTGGACGCTCAATGCCCTTGAACAATCCACACGCCGTTTCTGTAAGTCTGCCTTCAATAGCCGACGTAATAGGCTATGAAGAAAACGACCCGAAAGTAAAGGATAAAATAGAATCCGCTTACCCGCGTTTTATTACAAACAGGTTCGTAGCTAAAGCGGCTATTCATATTGCTAAACAACAAGGCATCGATTCCAACCGAGAGCTTATCCCCGTTTCGTCCGAAGGCGTTTTCGATTTGATTGAACAGTACATTGGAAAAGGATTTGATAAAATCACTTCCTCCGGTTTCCCGCTTATTTCTATCAAAAAAGACTCCCCTTTGCTTTTGGGAATAAAGTACTTAATTCAACATGCAGGTTTAATTCCAAGTTCTCGCCAGGCGGAAGATTATCTTTTGAAAAATAAACTAATCGACCATGAATTTGAAGAAGAGCTTGCCCCAGCTAAACAAGCTGTTGCTAGCACAAAACAAATTTTATCCAAAGCTTATGGCTACTCTACTCCTGACGACGTTATTCTTTGTTCTGCCGGTATGAACGCAATCTTTTCAGTATTCCAGGCTTTGAAAAAAACTCAGGCTGTAAAAGGACGAAACAAGTTTATCCAAATAGGATGGTTGTACAGCGATTCTATGTCTATCATTAAAAAGTATAGTAAGGATTCATTTCAGTATCTTACAATACCTGATATGGATGAGTTTGAAAAATATGTGCATGAACATAATTCCGAAATCACTTCAGTATTTTTGGAAGTCCCAAATAATCCCGTTGTGCGCTGTGCTGATTTGCCGCGCATTGCCGAGATAACTAAAAAGTATAACATCATACTTGCAGTAGATTCTACTATCGGCACGCCGTATAACATTGAAGTCTTAAAATATGCCGATATAGCCGTAGAGAGCCTCACCAAGTTTGCCTGCGGTAATGGCGATATTTTAATGGGAGCTGTAATTCTTAACAAAAACAGCGAAAAAGCTCAATCAATTAAAAACGAGATAAAAAATATTGCTCAAACTCCTTATATAAAGGACGTACGGCGTCTTGCGTTTGAAATTGAGTCTTATGAAGAGCGGGTTAAAAAAGTTTCTAAAAATACTTTTGCTTTGGTTGATTATCTAAAATCCTCTAACAAAGTCAAAAGTATTAATTGGGTTTTAGACGATTTTTCGCGCGATAATTATCTTAAAATTTGCAAAAATAATAAATCGGTTCCGGGAATAATCTCGTTAGTTTTCGATAAGAAACTTCATAATTATTATGACAATATAAAGCTATCCAAAGGACCGAGTTTAGGAACAAGCTTTACTCTTGCTATGCCTTATATTTATCTTGCTCATTACGATTTGCTAAAAAGCGCTAATGGTAAATCGCTGCTTGACGAGTGCGGCATAGATTCGGAACTGTTAAGAGTTTCTATCGGTTTAGAACCTGCCAAAAACCTTATAAATGTTTTTAAAGAAGTTTTAGAATAAAACAAACGTCGTTCCAAGCCACAGTCAAAGAATAAAATTGCGTTTATTTAACGCCCTTAAATCAATTTATGTAGAGACGCAAAATTTTGCGTCTCTACAACAGCGCTTCCGCGTCTAAGTATTATTGACCAAGCAGTATTAAAAAGCTTTTATTCAATTCAGTTGTTTTTTTACCTAGCTTCGAAAAGAATTCCTTATCGAATTTTTCAACTGTTACCACTGCTTTTTTTATTATGTTTTTACCGTCGCTGGTAAGCGCGACAGTTTTAGCTCTTGTGTCAGTTTTGTGTTCCTCCCGTTGTACAAATCCTTTTTTTTGTAATGTCCTTAAAACAGTTGAAGTAGTCATTGGATCTATTTGGGAGTGAGACGATAAAACGATTTGAGTAACTTCCTGCTTATGTAATGCAAGCCAGTGTATGCTTGCCAGCAATACATATTGCGAGTGGGTTAGGTCATATTGCTTTAGAGCATTTTTAATTTCTCTTTGCCAAAGATTGGTTACCTGCCACAGCAAAAAGCCAGAACTCTCTTCGGGTTTTTCTACGCTAAAAGTATTATCTGCTGATTTCATTTTTCCTAACTAGTATTTATTTAGTATTAGTTTTTTATAGTTTGGAAGCCGCCTTTATTTGCTCCAGCATGTCGCCTGGCAAGGCGTCCGCATTTTTTTGAGCTACTAATTTCACCCATAGAAAACTTAATAACCCTTTAACAGTTAACGTTATGGTTATTTTAAGACCATCTGCAGTTTCTTCAAAAACATGATCGTCAAACATTTTGGCAAACGGAAACTTTGTTACGTCAAGAAAGCGTTTGTTCTTAATTGTTTCAAGCAATTCAATTTTTACAGTAGGCCCGCCTTTAGGGCGCAAAGTAATTTGGTTTCCTTTTTCAAATTTGCCTTCCAATTTAGCAAATTCAATCCCCTTATCCCAGACATTCCAGTTGTTTACGTCTTCAAAAAGTTTCCACATTTGTTCTTTTGTTACTTCTTTTGTTACAACTGAATTTGATCTCGTCCACATGCTTTTATCCTTTAATTATTATTTTTGTAAGCGTTAATATAATATGTGCACTTATTATTAGCAAATTTTAATTTTTAGCAAACTAAAAAATTAAGCAAGCAGAATGGTTCGCTAAAATTTCGTAATTAGCTTTAAGATTAATTATTGACAAATACTGCAATTTGGTTTATTTTAATTTTAGATGTTTTATATCCTCTCAATATTATGCCGAGGGGCGAACGATGTGGCGGAAATTGTTTAACGGCGAGATAATCTGATATACTACTTGATGATATTATGTATGCAAGGGATAGCATTTGCGTTAATCAAAAAGAGAAACAAAATATTATTTTCCATAACATCAATCCAATATAGGAGATTTTCATGAAGTATTTTATACTTGCTTTAGTTTCATGTTTATGCCTCATCGGTTGCGCATCTACAATAGATATTCCCAAAGCCGAAAAAACGCCCTCAGCAAGCTCACAGGAAGAATCCAGCGACATAGAACATGGAATAGCTTTAAATGATAACGGAAATTATTCCGGCGCAATTAGTATTTATGAACAAACGCTTGCCAAGGATCCGGATAATGTTGAAGCCCTATATGAAATAGCTTTATCGCACCTTCGGAATAATAACTTTAGCAAATGTTTGGAATACTCGCTTAAAGGGTTAGAATACAAATCGCAACTGCGCTGTATACTATGCGTTTTAGCCGGAAGCGCTTTAGACGACCTAGGCAAGCCCAAAGATGCCATAGCGTTTTACAAAAAAGGGATAAAAGAAAATCCTGATATTTACATCACTTATTTTAACCTGGCAATAACTTATTTCAAATTGGGCGAAATGGAAGACTCGGAAGAAAATTTTATCAAATCAATAAAGCTTAATCCTAATTATTCATCAAATTATTTCCAATTAGCTCAACTGTATACTCATCAAGGGAAACAATTACAGCCATTATTCTGCCTTTGCAGATTTCTGACTCTGGAACCCAATACAGACCGCTCTAAAATGGCGCTTCGCTCTTTAGAAGACATAATGGATAATGGAGTAACTAAAAATGGAGCGACCGTAGAAATTAATATATCTTCTCTTTTAGATAGCAAATCGCCTTACACAGTACTAGAATTATTTCTAAAATCAAAAACTGCCTTAAGAACCGAAGAAAACAATGCAAATAAACCGCAAGATGAATTACGAATTCAAAACCTGAACGATTTGTTCGGCTTGCTTGCCGAAGATAAAGATAAACATCCGGATTATAACGATTTCACGTCGAAATACCTGTTCCCGTATTTTGCAGAAGCATACAAAACAATACACTCCGAAAGCCTGCTTTATTATATTTTCCAAAATGGTAATGCTCCGGCAACGCTTAATTGGCTGACGAAAAATAAAACTAAAGTTGATAATGCAGTAAAATGGGATGCAGGTTATAAATGGAATTTTAACTAACAGATATTATTTCAATAAGATAATGTCTTAACTATTTTTAAAAATTATGGCAAGTCATAAATATTGTTAAACTTATTAAAAAAGCGAACGCTATTGCGTCCGCTTTTTTTTGAATTAGAAACTAGAATCGCTTCAGTACTAATAAAGCAATACTCATAAAAGATATTAAAATGCTTTTTCAAGAATCTTTTTGCTGACGTCCAAAGTGATATCCTGTGTTTCTGAAAGCGCAGTCATTCCATGAGCCTTTAGCTGCTCTACAATAACCTGTATCTTATCAGCTTCAACGCCATATTCAGATAGATGCGTTTTTATGCCAAGGCTCTCAAAAAATTCCCTTGTTTTCTTAATTGCCAAATCTATCTTCTCATCTTCGCTGCCATTAGTAATATGCCATACTCGTTCAGCATATTGAAGAAGTTTTGCTCTTTTTTGTTCGCGTCTTACTTCAAGCAAAGCTGGCAATATAATGGCTAATGTTTGACCGTGGTCTATGCCTAACAATGCAGTAAGCTCGTGCCCTATCATATGCGTCGCCCAATCCTGCGGAACGCCAGCTCCAATTATACCGTTCAAAGCCATAGTAGCGCTCCATACTAAATTTGCGCGCGCGTCATAATTTTCCGGCTCGGCAACCGTTGTTGGTCCAATTTCAACCAACGTTTGCAAAATGCCTTCTGCAATACGATCCTGTATTTTAGCGTCTACCGGAAATGTAATGTATTGCTCTGTCGTGTGCACAAAGGCGTCTACTACTCCATTTGCAACCTGAATTTTAGGCAGCGTAAATGTAATAGTTGGATCCAATATTGAAAATTTTGGAAATGCTAACGCGCTCATTACCGGAAACTTTCCGTGGTTATAGCTGATCACAGCGCCGTTATTCATTTCAGAACCGGTAGCCGGCAATGTTAAAACAGCGCCGAAAGGGACAACTTTTTTCACTACTTCAGAAGTAATTGGCGCAAAGCCAAATTTTAGTAAATCGGTCGCGTCGCCGTTATAATATGTAGCAAGCGAAATAAATTTTGTGCCGTCAATTACAGAGCCTCCGCCTACGGCTAATATAAAATCAATATTTTCGTTGCGTACAATTTCAGCGGTCTTTAATAAAGTTTCGTAATGCGGATTCGGTTCTATGCCGCCAAATTCATATACTTTTCGCGAGCCAAGCGCCGCTTTTACTTTATCTATTAAACCGCTCTTTTTTGCGCTGCCGCCTCCATAAGTAATTAATACTTTAGCGTCAGATGGGATATTTTTATCAATAACGTCATACCTGTCTTTTCCAAAAAATATACGGGTCGGATTATAAAAATCAAAGTTGAACATAAAAGCTCCTTTTAATACATAATGATATTTTGTCTAATTATTTTATTTTTTTAGATGCTTGTTTTCGCGCGCGCTGTAACGCGGCCCAATGTTTGGATATTTCTTAATAATCGCTTCTATAGTTTCCAAATCTTTTGCCGTTAGTTCTACGTCTGCCGCGCCCGCATTTTCTTCTAAATACTTTCTGCGTTTTGTTCCTGGGATTGGAATAATGTTATCGCTCTGCGCTATTACCCATGCAATTGCTAACTGCGCAGGCGTACATTTTTTAGCTTCGGCTAATTCTGCGAATGAGGCGGAGAGTTTCTGGTTATTCTCTAAATACTCCCCCTGGTACCTTGGTAAATTTGCGCGGAAGTCGTTAGAGGCAAGCGAACTTACATCTAATTTATTTGTAATCAGTCCTCGGCTTAGCGGAGCAAACGGAACGAATGTTATACCCAACTCTTTTGTTAGCGGCAATATTGCTTCTTCTACGCTTCTTGTAAGTATAGAATATTCGCTTTGTACTGCTGAAATTGGATGCGTTGCATTTGCCTTCTTCAAATCTTCCGGAGTGCATTCGCTCAAACCTAAATAACGAATCTTCCCTTCCTTTACTAATTCAGCCATAGCTCCCACTGTTTCTTCCACTGGAACATTTGGGTCTACACGATGAGCGTAATAAAGATCAATTACGTCTACTTTCAAGCGTTTAAGACTTAACTCAACAGCCTGCTTCATCCATGCTGGCGAAGCGTCAACATAAGTTTCTCCGCCTACAAATACGTCGCCATCGCCTCCTCTTACGCGAAATCCAAATTTTGTAGCAATAAAAATCTTGTTCCGGTTTGGAACAAGCGCTTTTGAAATTAATTCTTCATTAACGCCATTGCCATAGACGTCTGCCGTATCCCAGAAGTTTATCCCAATATCTAACGCATACTCTAATGTTGCAACGCTTTCGGTATCGTCCGCTTTACCATAAGCGGCGCTCATTCCCATACATCCAAGCCCAATTGCCGATAGTTTTTCTCCTGTCTTTGCTAATTCTTTATACTTCATAAAATACCTCCTTTATTGATATTTTTAATCCCTTTCATCTTTGCTATTCGTCTCTAAAAATTCCGCAAACTATTTTTACCGTTCAGTATTGAAAATGTTTTAACTAATAAAATTAGTTTGAACGCGCGTTTCCTGTTTTGGAAATTCCACTCCCACTTTAACGCCGGCTTCTTTGCATTTTAAGAACCATGCCATATTTCTTCCCAAAACTCGCATTATCTGCAACCCTTCTAAGTCCTGTTTTACTTCGTCCGGAGTATTGCCATGAACCATATTCCAGTATTGCGACGATATAACAGGCATTTCGGAAATAGTAAAGTATTTATTAAGCTGATCAAACGCCGACGTAGTCCCAGCTCTTCTGGCAGAAACTACAGCCGCGGCTGGTTTTAAGTAAAATGGTTTCCCCGCATCTGTGACGCTGGCAAAAAATGCGCGGTCTAAAAACGACGTGATTGCGCCTCCTGCAGCTGCGTAATGCACTGGCGAACCGAATATAAATCCGTCATAGTCTCCTGCTATATTAAGAAATTCATTTACCGTACCGGGAATTCCGCAACGCCCCGTTGCGCGGCATTTTCTGCACCCGATACATCCCGATATTGCTTTTTTACCTATATAAAATATTTTCGTTTCAATTCCTTCTTCGTTAAGCGTTTTGGCTACTTCATCCAAGGCCGTATAAACGCATCCCTTTTCGTCAGGACTTCCGTTAACTAATAAAACTTTCATATTTCTTTCCTAAATAATATTCTGCAAATATATTTTCGTATTACTGGCAATAAAAATAATTTTCAACCGAGGCTAACTTTCAAATGCTTCGGCTACGTCTTTTAAATATTTCGAAATCTCTAAATGCTGGGGACAGCTGTCTTCGCACTGCCCGCATTCAATGCAATCCGAAGCTTTTCCGTATGTCTTTATATAATTATTATAATATACTTTCTGAATTGAAAATTCTGTTTTGGCAAATTGTTTTTCAGTGTTATATAAAGCAAAATAATTAGGTATCGCAATGTTCTGCGGGCACCCGTCTACGCAGTACCTGCATGCTGTACACTGAACGGCAATTGATTCGTTAATAATATCAACAGCCTTTTTTACTATATCGGATTCGTCTTTTACAAACGGTTTAAAATCCTGCATGTATCCTAAATTATCCAACATTTGTTCCACATTAGACATTCCGCTTAACACCATAAAGACCCCGTCAAGGCTCGCCGCAAAACGGATAGCCCATGAAGGAATGGACATTTCAGGATTATATTCTGTAAATAGTTTTTCCGCTTCCCTCGGAACCTTTGCCAGGTTCCCACCTTTAACGGGTTCCATCACTATTACAGGTTTGTTATGCTTCCTGGCGACTTCATAACATTTCCTTGATTGTATACTTTCGTTATCCCAATCCAAATAATTTATTTGCAACTGAACAAAATCTGCTTCCGGATGTTCGGTTAATATTTTGTCCAATAAATCAGCGTTATCATGGAACGAAAAACCTATCTGTTTAATTTTGTCTTCGTTTTTCTTTTCCTGAATAAACTTAAAACTATCGAGCCTTTTAGCGGTCTCGTAATTCTCTATTCCCAGATTATGGAGGAGATAATAATCAAAATACTCCACTCCGCATTTATTTATTTGCTCGTCAAAAATCCTTATTTGGTCTTCTTTAGTTTTTAAGAACATAGTAGGCAGTTTTGTAGCCACAGTAAAACTGCTTCGCGTATGACGTTTAACCAAAGCTTCCCTAAGCGCCGCTTCGCTTTCGCCCATATGATACATATAAGCAGTATCAAAATAAGTAAAGCCTCTGTCTAAAAAAGTATCGACCATCGTACATAATGTGTTCATATCTACGCTTGATAGATTATTCGGATCTTTCAGAGGCAATCGCATCAAACCGAAACCAAGCTTTTTCATAATAAATTTCCCAATCATTTTTTTCTTAGACAATCAAATTTGTATTTATTTTTTTTGAAGGCTTTATATGCTTAAAATTTTTTTTGAACAACATCGCTTACGGCAAAGTCCGTTTTGTCCGCTCTAATTAATTATCAATTGAGCTTTACCATTATATCAATAAACCGCCATATATATTAAAAATTATTTTATTGACGATTTGTTCATTAAAAAGACAAAATAAAAATAACTAAAAAGCCGCAAAGAAAGGTTTTCCCTGCGGCTCAATTTGCTTTGCTGTAAGGCTCAATTTCTACATTGTTGGAGCATGACCATATTGCTTTTTAAATGCCGATGAGAAATGAGATAAGTTCTTAAATCCGACTTCTAAATATACGTCAGATACTTTCCTTTTCTCTTTAAAGATTTTATCATAAGCGGTATGAAGCCTTTTTTCTATCAGCCATTTTTGCGGAGAAAGAACGCTTATTTTTTTGAAATCTCTTTTAAATGTTGCCAGACTCCGTCCCGTAAATCCGGCTATTTCCTCAATAGTCAGATCGTACTGATAATTCTCATTCAAAAAATCAAGTATATCAATCTTCCATGGTTCTGTAAAATCGAATAAGCCGGGATAGAATCTATCGTCTATATTTAATAAGGAGTAAACGCCTTCTCTCTGTTTTAGTTTCATTATTTCATCTGAAGGTTTTTTTGAAGCGTCAAAATATGGAGTCATGGACTGAAACAGGCTTGTAATATCCGGCGTTTGAGGGAGTTTAATTACGCTTGGCTCAAACTTTTCTGTTTCAAAAGGCAGAAGTTTTTTATCAATCGACTGATAAAACTCCCGCAAAAAATTACGGTTAAATATCATAAAAATAGCCTGAAATTTCTCCTCGCCCCTTGGCAGCTTGGTCATGCTTACGCGGTTATCCCTGCGCAAAAACACGCATTCCCCTTTGTGAATTTCAGTTCTTCTATCGTCTTCTTCAACTAATAGTTCGCCGGAGTAAACATACACAAGCGTATGCTCTTTTACCATCTTTGTACATTTTCGGTCATAATTAAAATGATAAGTGAAAAATATATCAGAGTAACTAAATGTCAGGTTTTCGGTTTTCATTAATTCCATAATGCGCGCTTTCTTAAAAATAAAAAATAACTTAGTGCAAAATAACCTGTTCTTCGTCAAGTAGCAAAAGCGATGATTCATAAAATTATTAATCCTCAAACATCTCTGCTCAATAAACTAGCCGCGCCATAAGCGAATTATTAATTACAATTACGACAGATAAGCGCAAAAATAGCATAAAAGCTCAAGAGGGAAACCGGTGAAATTGAATAAACATAGTCTTGTAATAAAACCATATTAAAAATTGATAATATAACTCATTTTTACCCAAAATCATTTACGCAATGCCCGCAAAAGGGATTTCAATATCATAATAGAATCTGACGCTTGCTTTTTAAAATAACAAATCGTTTAGATTAACAAACTCTGGAGATATTTTTTTATCATAATTACGCAAGCAAACAGCAGCTATATGCTCTGCATCCGGACTGAATAATTTTAACTGCACATCGGTTGACTGACGATTGCTATCATCCACGGTTATTTTGTTCTTATCTGTTATATCAATTGAGAAAGAATCCAAAGGCAAAGATAATCCCTGCCCTATCATTTTTATATAACTTTCTTTAAGCGTCCATATTTTATAAAATTGCCGTTCTTTAACTTGCTGATCTTTATTTTCAATTTGTTCTATTTCTTTTTGGGTAAAAGTCTTTTTCATTATTTCATAAGGCGGCTCTTCTAACTTTTCAATATCTATACCTGCATCATTTTCAAAGCAGACAAGAGCAGACCAATTTCCTGAATGAGATATATTAAAAGAAATCTGTTTATTAATCAAATATGGTTTGCCAAACTCATTTTCTTCAATAATTTCTTTTTTATATTCCACATCGTAATATTTCTGCAAAGCATATCTAAGAAGCGCTTCGCCCGACAAACTTCTTAATGCATCTTGGCGGAATTTAAATCTTTTTATTTTTTCCCGTTTATCGTCTCTTATTTTATTCAGGAACGACAAGTAAATATTTTCCGGAATTGCAAAGTCTATCTTATAAATTAGGACTACGGGTTCAATGTAATTTTGCATTTAAAGCTTGTATATTTTAGTATAGGCAAATTAATATTTAATCTAAAAATCTTTAGCAAAAAAAATCCCAAACGACAAAATAACAGCTTGACCTCTATTTATCAAAGCAATAATAAAAAGAAGCGACCAGACTTTTAATTACTTTTAACCGTTTTTTTTTATTGAGCTCTTCCCTTTTAGCTAAAAACTCTCCTGAAAATTAATTATTGACAAAATCAGCCATATGCTTTATGTTAATAAAGGATGTTTTACAACCTCTCAAAAGATACTACAAATTACGCTGAGGGGCGCAGGAAAAAAATAGGCGGAGAAAGTTCATGGGAAAAAATATTTTTAAGTCTTTACGCAAATTTGATATAAGAAATTATATTACGCATAATTATTATTTAACGCTGATAGCGGCGTTAATTTACATGTCAGGCTGTTCAGACTCCATGCCTGTAGAGCCGTCATTTAACTCTTCTATCAATGGACAAACCATAACCGTTATTCCAAATCAAAGAATTACATTGGAGTTAGAAAGCGCCTTAGACGCAGGTTGTCAGTGGGATTATGAAATATCTAATAATAAAAGTTTAATATTAGACAGCGTCGGATATAAAGCAAAAAAAAGTTCCGCTATTGTTTTTGGCGGCCCGGCAACTGAAATATTTTATTTCCGATCGTTAAAGAAGGGACAATCTACTGTTTTATTAACCGAACGGCAGGAATGGCTTAAAAATGATCCGCCGATTGACACGCTGCAGTTTACCGTTTATGTCAGATAAGAATTTAATAGCTTTAGCCATGGAATAGAAACAATTAAAATTAATTTCTAACATATTCTTTTGTCTCATTAAATTGTTTTCCGGTTTTGAGCGCGGCATAGTTTTATTTTTCCAGCGCATTGTAAAACTTTTTTCTCTGCATAAATGTTTAGATAGAAAAACAATATGGAGTGAAGGAAAAATGAAACAGAAAATTCTTTTTGTGGTTTATTTACTTTTTGGTCTTATGTTTATCAATGCCGGATTAAATAAGATATTTAAATATATACCTGTGCCGCCAGACCTTCCCGAAAAAATTGCAAAACTGAACAATGCTATGCTTGATATAGGCTGGTTATTGCCGCTTGTTGCAGTTGTAGAAATAATTGGCGGAGTACTTTTTATTATACCACGCTTTAGGGCTCTTGGCGCTTTAATAATTTTACCAGTACTTACCGGTATTTTGTTAACTAATATTTTTGCCGCGCCACAGGGTTTGCCTATGGCAGTTATTTTAGTTGTTATTGAGTTATGGGTTATTTTTGATAACCTTGAAAAGTATATGCCTTTGATAAAACATTCAGAGTCGTCACGGACGCTTCCATGAAAAGGCAAAGTTGGAAACAAGATTAGTCCAAAAAATTAATTAAGCGTACAGTTTTATTAAATGAGATTATGAACGTATCATATCCTGTCCCGGTAACAACTGTAACCGCCCGGGAAAGTTATGTCATATATGGATTGTTAGGGACTTTATTTTTAATTTCATCAAGTATTTTTTTCAATTCATAATTGAAATTGTTTATAACATTATTTAAGTTATCTATTGTAGTTTCTATTTGATTTAATTCAATTGAGTTGAATACTTCATTATGCTCGACATAAAATAACTCTTCAAAAGCCTTAAATCCAGATAGAAAAACTTCTTCATAAGGGATGTTGTAGTCCTTATCCTTGATGTTACTCAAGGACTCGCTATTAAAATTATAGCTTTTTCTTTTGCTCTTAATATTTGTAAAATACCAGCTCCACCCTCCATAATAATAAATTTTCGTGATTTTAGCAGATACACCAATTATTAAAACTGCAAATCTTTCATAAATCCCTAATAAATGGATCTGAGAATATATCTCGTCAATTTTATCTCTATCAATAAAATCATTTTTCACAACATCTATAACAGCAGGAAGCATTTCTTCATTATTAATAATGTTAGCATAATATTCTTGATATAATTCTGTCTTTTTATATGCAAGAATATTATCTTGCCCAATATATTTCTCGATAAATGCATCATTGTATCCTTCTGTCATTAACTGGCCTGTACGTTTATAAATGTCATCATCTGCAAGCAATAAAGGAAACGGATCAATAGCAAGCCTAAATACAGCTACAACACGAGACTGTAAAAAGTTATGTGTA
>DBTY01000019.1 GCA_002307295.1 Ignavibacteriales bacterium UBA1304 | reverse complement strand
TAGGGACAATGGGCTTTTCAGTCCCCGCGGCCATAGGAGCTGCGTTTGGCGTGAAAGATCGTCCAATAGTATCCATAAGCGGAGACGGCGGCTTCCAAATGAATATGCAGGAGCTTGCGACTGCGGCAAATAATAAATTGCCAATTAAATTTATTATAATGAATAATAGCTACCTTGGCATGGTGAGGCAATGGCAGGAATTGTTTTTTAATAAAAGATATAGTTTTACAAATCTTTCGGAAAGTAATCCGGATTTTATGAAAATTGCTGAAGCTTATGGAATAAAAACATTTTCTGCCAACAGTCCAAAAGACGTAGACGAAATATTTAAGAAAGCGTTGGCGATTGACGATAAACCAGTATTAATAGAATTCAAAGTTGAAAATGACGGATTAGTTTTACCCATAATTCCTGTCGGATTGACAGTTAAGGAAACAATATATAAAAAAGCTGAAACAGTAGAATAAAAATAGGTTTTATGATAATCAATTGTAGAATATTGCATGGTAGTCTCGTTTATACTATTAAACGAGACATATTAACCATTGTAAATAATTTTATTATGCCGATAATCAATTAAGAAGGTCGAAATATGTTTAGACCGTTTTAAAAATTTTACAAACCGAGAAAGCATATTATGAAATATATAGTCAGATTGATTATTGCAATTGTATTTATTGTATGCGCATTCAATCATATTATATTTGCGCAAAACGTCATTAGCGATAAAAAAATGGCGTCTGTTTCAGAAACAAGAAAAGCCGCGGATGTTCAGTGTCGTATAAGTTTTGGTCAATACGATTTATATGATACGGCGTCTTATCTTGACGCGGATAAAGAAAGGTCTTGCGACGTATACATATACGCAAAAAACAACAGATGGGCTAACAAAAAAAATGAGCTGTTAGATTCCGTCTATCAGTATAGACGATTATTAAATCTATATTCCGATTCAATAAAGAATGTACAAAAAAATATTTCAGATACTCTAATTCAGGAAAGTAAATTAACAGAATACAGATATTACACATATTTATATTCCATACTATCAAACAGGCCCGATGAATTTATTTCGGTATATACTTCCGCTTCAAAAAATCACTTGCCAATATTTGAGTATCGCGAAGGGCTGCCTGAAAGCTATGTGCTTAGGTATGATATAGCTAAGAAATATGCGGAAAAAAATATAAGCGCTTCAAAAGAGTTTGAGTTTTATTATTTCGGAATTGTTCAATCATTTGCGGCCGTGAAAAATTCGGCTGAAAGAAAGTTCGTTAATCTTACAGGGTTAAACGACCAGATTACTGAAAAAGAAGTGGAAAATTTTCAGTTTAATAAAATTATTTTGGAAGGGCAATCGCAAATTGCCATTAACTCCGCCTGGGATAAATTAGCAAATAACTCCATTGAAGAATTAAGCAGTTCCGCGGTAAATAAAGGGAAAACCACAGCCGCCGTAATAGCGGACGTCCCTTATTTTAACCAATGGGATTGGACGAATGTTCTTCCTGCGGAAAGTTCATGCGTTGTTATGTCTGGCGCGTCGGTATTATCCTATTATGTTAATAAAGGCTTTTTTAGTATTACTCCGTTTGCGTCGTATAAAGGCCCATTCAATACAGCCACTGCCGGTTTTAGCAGCGCGGCCGGGATAAATTATTCTACTAATTATGGCGGTACATGGGGGAGCGTTAACGTACATTTGGGCGCTGAAACAATGCTGAACCAAATGGGAAGCGATTTTGGTTATGATTTTGTAAACGGAGGAACTCAGGTTGGGTGTTCAGTCTCCACGCTAAAAGAAAAATATATAAAGTATACGAATACCAGATTAAAACTGAATTTTACTTATACTCAGGATTGCTCGACAGGCGGTCATTCATATGCCGAAATTAAAAATGAAATAGATAATAACAGACCAATGACGCTTACGGGGGTTAGTTATTATTCATGGATTACCAGTCCTGGATCTTATTCATATGTCGGAGGTCATGCAGTCGCTATTGTCGGTTATAACGATAATCAGTGGTCTGGGAATCCTGCAATTGGCGTATATGTAAACGGCGTATCTGGCGATAGAAGCGTAGTATATTGGAGTTACAGCGCTATTCAAAATCAAAACTCTGAAATCACTTTAGCCGTCACATCCGGCGGTTCTTCGGGGACTTATATCAGCGCGCCGACCATTAAAAGTCCGCTAAATAATACGTCAGTCGATCAGGGCAGCGTTAACTTTACGTGGAATAGCAACGGAGCCGCAGCGTACAGAGTTCAAATAAGTAAAAACCAAAATTTTTCTTCTTATATAAAAGATATCACTACAACCAGCAGTAGTTTAACATATGCCGTAAACGATACAGGCTCTTATTATTGGCGGATAGCGGCGCAGAATTCTATTGGTTCATGGTGCAGATTTTCAGACACGGCGTCAAAATTTTCAGTTAATAGCATTAAACTAAGCGCATCTGTAACAGCATTAAGCTTTGGTTCTCAAGCCTTAAATTCAACATCAGCTGCAAAAAGTTATACGTTAAAGGGGAGCTCTTTGACGAAAAATATAACGATAAGCGCGCCGACAGGATTTCAGGTGTCGGCTAATTCAGGCGTAACATACAGTTCAAGTTTAACTGTGGTTCCGGTTTCGGGGAGCGTAAACCAGATAGTCTACGTCAGGTTTAGTCCAACTGCCGCTCAGTCGTACAGCGGAAACGTAACTAATGTAATTAATGGCGTAACGCTGAACGTAGCAGTAACAGGAACCGGCATTGCGCCTGCAATAACAGCGTCCGCTGTTTCTCTCCCTTCGTTTGGCGGCGTTGTAGTCGGCGGATATTCTGCCGTGAAAAGCTTTACAATATCAGGCAAAAATTTAAACGCAAATATTTTTGTAACAGCGCCGACAGGATTTCAGGCATCGATGTCAGGTTCAAGCGGATTTGCCTCGTCCGTCAGCTTAACTCCCAGCAATGGAACAATTACGGCCGCTACTATATATGTTCGGTTTGCTCCTGTAAAAGCGCAATCATACGCGGCAAATATTGTAATTACCAGTTCAGGCGCAGCGGCGCAGTTTGTTTCTGTAAATGGAACTGGAGTAACTCCCGTAATAACAGCTTCGGTTTCTTCAATATCTTCGTTTGGCAGCGTTGTAGTTGGAAAATATTCAGCAATAAAAAGTTATACCGTTTCAGGCAAATATTTAAGCGCAAACCTGATTGTAACAGCTCCGGCTGGATTTCAGGCGTCTACATCAAGTTCTAGCGGATTCAGTTCTTCGGTAAGTTTAACTCCCAATAATGGAATAATTAACGCGGCGACTATTTACGTTCGGTTTGCCCCAACAGCGGCGCAATCGTATAGCGCAAATATAACTAATACAAGTACGGGCGCAACCGCGCAGAACGTAGCAGTAAGCGGAATGGGTTCTACGACAGGCGCAACTCCTTCAATAACGGTTTCTGTAACTTCGCTAACTACATTTGGCAGCGTTAAACAAACGCAATATTCCGCGGCCAAAAGTTATACGGTATCAGGCGGCAATTTGACGTCTAACCTTGTGATTACGGCTCCGGCAGGATTCCAGATATCTAAATCAAGCGCTACAGGATTTTCTTTATCCATTAGTCTGGCTCCAAGCGGCGGAACAATTGCGGCGACTACTATATATGCAAGGTTTGCTCCAACAGCAGTGTTGACTTATAGCGGAAGTATTACTCATGTAAGTTCCGGCGCCGTTACCAAAACTGTTTCTGTAAGCGGAACTGGAAAAAGCTTATTGGCTAAAGAATTAAGCGAAATTAATAATACTGCAGTAATTGATAAATACTTATTCCAAAATTATCCTAACCCGTTTAATCCGACAACAACGTTTAGTTTCCTGCTGCCGCAGAGAGCGTCGGTCGATCTTTCTATTTTCAATCAACTGGGAGCAAAGGTGGCTGGTTTGTTAAATGAGACGCTGGAACCGGGCGAATATAGATATTTATGGAACGCTTCCGGTCTGGCTTCGGGCATATATTTTTATAAGTTAAGAATAGATGCAAACTCAATAGTAAAGAAATTAATTTTATTAAAATGAGTCGCTAAAAACAATAATTTAGTTTAGCGGCGGCTTTCATTTTATTTTGTAAATAAACGTCTATTTATTGCTTGTACGGAAAGCGCCGCTGAAAAACTGAGAATTTATAAAACATCAAACAAGATTTTAGTTCTATTTTAAGATAGTTATTGATAGTTATTAACAAAAGCTATAAGTTTTATTATTAAAAATTAGATGATTGGGGATTGGCTTGCCAAAACTCCATTTATAATCTAAAAAGCGAAAAAATATTTTATTATGTGTTTTAATAAAAGGGGCAGTATTATTATCCGCTGTAAACAATATTTCTTGGTAGTTTTATTTTTCGTTGCGCTATTGCCTATTAAGGC
>DBTY01000007.1 GCA_002307295.1 Ignavibacteriales bacterium UBA1304 | reverse complement strand
GTTTTAAAAAATCTACGTCGTAAAGCTGCTCATATAACTTTAGCACGGCTCCGCCTGGATATCCGAAAATATAATCGACTTTTTCCTGTCGTAAACATTCAAAAAAAATCTCTGCGCCTGTCATCAACGACTCATCTTTTTTCATAAACTAACCTCAGAATTATTTTACAAATCAGAATACAAACAAAAACTATATAGATACGACGCTTCTGGGATTAGGTCAACCCTAATCTCATTTTTTAATTTTTTGTTTGTTTGTTGATTGGGGTTGACCTAAGCTATTAGCTAAGAATATTAAGACCGAGCACGGTAATAATAATCACGTTCACGCTAATAATAATATTGGTAATCCCAAGGAGTAGAATATCTATAGATAAGATTCTTGTAGAACCAAACACAACTCTTCTGTTACCGTTTGTGGCGGCTCCATTAACATAATTTTTAATAATATTTTTTGCTGTGTTTTGCATATTTTTTAATTTGAATAGCAATATAATTGATGCTGAATTAGATGTCAAGGCATTTTTGCCAAATAACTATTTCTTAATATTGCTCAATCGTCCGCTACTCGCTTCTATTTCTAAAGTAAACAGCATAACAAATAAAACAGTTCAATACAGAATAAGACCAAGCATATTAAAATCTAAAACATATAAATGAATAATTATACAATGTGACAATAAAGAAATTTATTTTATTACATTTATAAAAATTTTATTTTTTATCCGGTTAGCGCTGCTTTTCATCTTATTTATATGCAGCCTTAAAAATTAAGGTTGGGCAAATTAAAACAAATTCTTAACATCAATTCATTTGACAATAAAATAATTTTGTATTAGTTTGCCTTGCATTAAAATGAAAAACATGAAATCTAAATACAGCCAAACCTCTATACTGCTGTTCACCTTAACAGCGACCCCTAAAACTATGCCCTTATATGGATGAAGGCGGCTGATTAAAACTTAATTTTATTAAAACCGGCTTCATCCAGATGAGGCCGGTTTTTTTATTTATATGGAGTATCTTTTATGAAAATATTGAAATTTGGCGGGTCTTCCGTCGGCAATGCGGAAAGAATTAAAAACGTCGCTAAAATAATTCAGGACTCGCTAAACGAGAACAAAAATATTTCAGTTGTTTTTTCCGCCTTTCAGGGCGTTACCGATCTGCTTATAAAAATGAGCGGTTTTGCCGCCCAGGGAAAGTTAGAATATCTAGACGTATTTAAAGAAATTGAAACCCGCCATATAAAAACCATCCAGGAATTAATTCAGATCAAAAATCAAAGCGGAGTAATTGCCGCTATAAAAATGAGTCTGAATGAACTTGAAGACGTTACAAACGGAGTTTATCTTGTAAAAGAACTTTCGCCCCGCACGCTCGATTTTATTATGAGCTTTGGCGAAAGGCTTTCTTCTTTTACTATCAATCAGGCGCTTAACGACGTAAATATTAAAAGCGAATACTTAGACAGCCGCGCTTTATTAAAGACCGACGATAACTTTGGCGCAGCGCATGTAGATTTTAATCTGACAAATAAAAACATAAAAGAATACTTCAAGACTCATAATAAGTTACAGGTAATAACAGGTTTTATCGGCTCGACAAAAAATAACGAAACCACTACGCTTGGCCGCGGCGGTTCCGATTATAGCGCCGCTATTTTTGGCGCGGCTTTAAACGTTGAAGAAATTGAAATATGGACTGACGTAGACGGCGTCATGACGGCCGACCCAAGAAAAGTTAAAAACGCTTTTCCGCTCGCTTCAGTTACTTATGAAGAAGCCATGGAGCTTTCGCATTTTGGAGCGAAAGTAATTCATCCGCCTACAATGCACCCGGCTCTTTCGCGGAAAATTCCTCTAAGGATAAAAAACACTTTTAATCCTTCGTTTCCGGGAACTGTAATAAGCGCTAAAAGCTCCGTTAACCACTTTCAGGTAAAAGGCATTTCTTCTATTGATGAAATTGCGCTTATAAGAGTTCAGGGAAGCGGAATGATAGGCGTTGCAGGAATTGCGAAAAGAATTTTCGCGGCGTTATCGCAAAAGAAAATTAATATTATTCTTATTACTCAGGCTTCTTCAGAACACTCGCTCTGCCTTGCAGTAATGCCTAAATTTGCTCAGGCCGCAAAAGAAGAAATTGAAAGCGAACTCCGCTTTGAAATAAGAGACAGCAAAGTAAACGAAGTAATTGTAGAAGATAGTTTTTCTATCATTGCAGTAGTTGGCGAAAGGATGCGCAACACTCCTGGTATTGCAGGCAAAGTATTTCAGGCTCTTGGCAAAAACGGAATTAACATAGCCGCTATCGCTCAGGGTTCGTCGGAATTAAATATCTCCACAGTTGTGCCAAGACAGCATTCTGCAAAAGCTTTAAACGCTCTGCACGACGCTTTTTTCCTTTCAGGCAAAAAAACTCTTAATCTGTTTTTAGTTGGAACCGGACTAATAGGCAAAACGCTCTTAAAACAAATTGAATATCAGGCGCATACTTTAGCGGACGAATATCTGCTTAACTTCAAAATGATTGGACTTGCTAACAGCAGAAAAATGCGCTTCGACCCCGAAGGAATAGCTTTAGATAAATGGCAGCAGATAGTCGACTCTTCTTCTGAAAAAACTGACCTAGATAAATTTGTTAAACAGATGAAAGCTTTGAACCTGCCGAACTGTATTTTTATTGATTGCACGGCAAGCGAAGTGGTTGGCAAAAAATATATAGAAATATTAGAGTCTAACATTTCTATAGTTACTCCAAATAAAAAAGCAAACGCCACTAAATATGAGTTTTTCCAAAAATTAAAAGCCACAGCGCAAAAACACAACGTTAAGTTTTTATATGAAACCACTGTAGGCGCAGGTTTGCCTATAATAGGCACCTTAAACGATTTAGTTACAAGCGGCGATAAGCTTCTTAAAATTGAAGGCATCCTTTCCGGCACATTGAGCTTTATTTTTAACGTTTATAAAAAAGGAGCTCTCTTTAGTCAGACTCTGCTTGAAGCAAAAGAAAAAGGATATACAGAACCGGATCCGCGCGAAGATTTGAATGGCTTTGACGTTGCAAGAAAACTTCTTGTTCTTGCCCGCGTGGCAGGCCTGGCTCTTGAATTTAAAGATATAAAAATTGAAAATCTCGTCCCTGTAAAAGCAAGAAAAGCAAAAACTGTAGAAGAGTTTTTTGTTAAGCTAAAAGAGTGCGACGATTATTTTGAAGCAAAACGGAAACACGCCGAAGAAAATAATAAAGCGTTAAGATATATTGCAAAGCTCGAAAATGGGAAAGCGGAAATTTCTTTGCAGGAAGTAGACGAAACTCATCCGTTCTATTCTCTCACAGGAAGCGATAATATTTTCTCTTTCTATACCCAGCGCTATAGAGTTAACCCTATAGTTATAAAGGGTCCCGGAGCCGGAGCTGAAGTTACGGCGTCTGGCGTATTTGCAGATATAATCAGAATCTCAAATTATCTAAGTTAAAATCAGAGGAAACAAAAATGGAAAATAAAAAAATACCCGTCGGCGTCTTAGGAGCCACAGGAAGCGTTGGACAGAAGTTTATACAATTATTGGAAGGGCATCCTTATTTTGAAGTAACCGAATTAGCCGCTTCGGAAAGATCGGCAGGCAAACTTTATAAAGACGCGGTAAATTGGATTTTGTCTACTCCTATTCCTGAAAACGTAGCAAATAAAACCGTTAAAGAGTGTAAACCAAATCTTGACGTAAAAGTTGTTTTCTCCGGTTTGGATTCAAGCGTAGCAGGCGAAGTTGAAACTGAATTTGCAAAAAAAGGTTATACCGTTATTTCAAACTCAAAGAATCATCGCACCGATTCCGACGTGCCTTTGCTTGTGCCAGAAATTAATGCAGATCACCTGGAATTAATTAAATCGCAAAAATATAACGGCGGCGCAATCGTTACAAATCCTAACTGTTCAACAATAGGGTTGGTTCTTGCGTTAAAACCTCTAATTGATAATTTTGGCATAGAAGCCGTTAACGTAGTAACCATGCAGGCTCTGTCAGGAGCAGGTTATCCGGGCGTATCGAGTCTTGATATAATTGACAACGTAATCCCTTTTATCGGCGGCGAAGAATCTAAATTAGAATCAGAACCTCAGAAAATTTTTGGAAAATACTCTGGCGGAATTATTGAACATCTTGGAATTAAAATAAGCGCGCAGTGCAACAGAGTTCAGGTTATTGACGGACATACTGAATGCGTACAGGTTAAATTCAAAAACAAACCGACAATTGAACAAATTAAAAAAGCTTGGGCGGAGTTTAAAGGCGAACCTCAGAAATATAATTTGCCGTTTGCCCCAATTCAACCGCTTCATTATTTTGAAGAAGACAGATATCCACAGCCAAGAATTCACAGAAATATCGATAAAGGAATGGCGACGTCAATTGGAAGATTACGCGAATGCCCTTTGTTCGATTATAAATTTGTAATACTTTCGCATAACACAAACCGCGGAGCCGCAGGCGGCGCGCTTTTATGCGGCGAATTAATGAAAGCAAAAGGCTTAATTTAATTTCGATTAAGATAATAAACGTCGCGCGCTTCGACAGGCTCAGCGCCCGTTGTAAACGCGTAGATAAATATTGAACGCAATAGATTATTAGAAAATGACGTTGTCTTCCGGAGCGAAGAACATTTGGGCGTCATGGTTCAACCATGACGCCCCAGAAAGATAAAGTTATATAAGCCATTGTTATTACGCCCAGCCTTTTGGTAAAGACCGGGAAAACTCTAAATCACTATTTTACAGAAATATTTTCTATTCATAATGAAAAAAGAAATTAAAGTGTTTGCGCCCGCAACGGTAGCAAATGTGTCATGCGGATTCGATATTCTCGGATTTGCTATCGACGCCCCCGGAGACGAACTGACTCTTAGGATTACGGATAAACCCGGAGTCGTTATTACAAAAATAACCGGAGACGAAGGGAAACTGCCTATCGAAGCGGAAAAGAATACGGCTGGCGTTTCTCTACTGGCTATGATGAAAGAACTAAACGCCGGGTTCGGCGTGGAAATGCAGCTCGATAAAAAAATGCCGCTAGGCAGCGGACTCGGTTCAAGCGCCGCAAGCGCAGTAGCAAGCGTCTTTGCTTTGAACTGCCTTATAGATAAACCTGTCAACAAACTCGACCTTGTTAAGTTTGCAAGAGAAGGAGAAAAAATTTCCTGCGGCGAAAATCCTCACGCCGATAACATAGCGGCTTGTATTTACGGCGGCTTTGTTCTTGTAAGAAGCAATTACCCCCTTGATATTATTCCGCTTAGCGCTCCAGACGATTTATATTGTACTATTTTACATCCGGACGTGGTAGTTAAAACAGAGCACTCAAGAAATATTTTACGTAAACAATTATTGCTTTCTACTGCCGTTACTCAATGGGGCAATATTGCCGGGCTTGTAGCGGGACTCTTGAAATCCGATTACGATCTTATTTCCCGCTCAATGCACGACGTTATTGTAGAGCCTGTAAGATCGGTGCTTATACCCGGTTTTGACGCTATCAAAGAGGCTGCGCTTTCCAACGGAGCTTTAGGCAGCAGCATTTCAGGCTCTGGCCCTTCTGTTTTTGCTTTAAGCAATTCAAAAGAAAAAGCTGAAAAAATTGGCGCGGCAATGCAAAAAGTTCTTGCTCCGCTTGAAGTTGGAAGCGAAGTTTATATATCTAAAATAAATTCTAACGGTCCAATAATTATTGGTTAAAAATGAAATTTAAAAGCACAAATAATAAATCTGAAATTGTTTCGTTCAGAAGCGCGGTTCTTCAGGGTATCGCAGACGACGGAGGTTTGTTCCTCCCAATTGAGTTTAATAAACTTGACGAAGATTTTATTAAAAATATTACATCCTATTCTTTTCAGGAAACTTCGCTCGAAATAGCTAAGCTGTTCTCAGGCGACGATATTCCGGAAACCGATCTGAAAAATATTGTTTATGACGCAATCAACTTTCCAGCTCCTTTGGCAAAGCTCAATGACGAGCTTTCTGTATTAGAATTATTCCACGGTCCTACGTTTGCATTTAAAGATTTTGGAGCAAGGTTCCTTGCAAAAACTTCTGAATACTTTCTGAAAAATGAAAATAAAAAGACTACTATTCTTGTAGCAACTTCAGGCGATACCGGCAGCGCCGTTGCAAACGGATTTTATGGGCTTGACAATATAGACGTTGTTCTTCTATACCCAAGCGGCAAAGTTAGCAATATCCAGGAGAAACAGCTTACTACTTTAGACAAAAATATTACGGCCGTCGAAGTTGAAGGAACGTTTGACGACTGCCAGCGTTTTGTCAAACAGGCTTTTGCAGACGAAGCGTTAAAAAAGAAAATGACGCTCTCCTCGGCCAATTCAATTAATATTGCAAGACTTATCCCCCAATCATTTTATTACTTTAACGCATACGCGCAGATTCAGGATAAAAGCAAACCCGTTATTTTTTCTGTGCCAAGCGGCAACTTTGGAAATTTAACGGCAGGTTTATTTGCTAAAAACATCGGTCTTCCTGTAGAAAAATTTATAGCCGCTGTTAACGCAAACGACGTATTCCCAAAGTATTTAGATTCTGGCGAATTTACAGCAAAGCCTTCGGTTAAAACTTTGTCCAATGCAATGGACGTCGGCAACCCAAGTAATTTAGCGCGAATAAACTCATTGTTTATGAATAACGTCAACAGTATCCGCGACGTAATATTCAGCAAAAGTTTTTCCGATAAACAAACGCTGGAAGAAATCGAAAGCGTTTATAAAAAGTATAATTACATAATAGATCCGCATGGCGCAGTAGGAACGCTTGCAGTTAAAGAATATCAAAAAGTAAATAATGATAAATCTAATTATGTAGTTTTGGAAACGGCTCATCCGGCTAAGTTCCTCGACGTATTTTCAGACGAAATAAAATCTGCAATAGTCTTCCCTGAAAAGCTAAAAGAGTGTCTTCAAAAAGAAAAGCGAAGCGTTAAAATTCCAAATGATTTTAACGTATTTAAAAATTATCTATTAGAAAAAAATTAAAGAGAATTAAAATGAAAAAAGGATTAAAAGTAGCGGTATTAGGCGCCGGCAATATAGGCATAGCAATTGCCAACGGTTTAGTTAACTCAAAATTATTTTCAAATGAAAACGTATTTCTTACAAAAAGAAAATTAGCGACTTTAAAAGAGTACGCTGAAAAAGGTTTTAAAATAACTTCAGATAATAAAAATGCAGTAAAAGAATCTGATATATTGATTTTGGCAGTTACGCCCCAACAGCTAAATCCTTTGCTCCTTGATATAAAATCTGAAATTAAAGCCGACAAGCATGTTATAATTTCAATTGTTTCAGGCGCAAGCATAAAAGAAATTAAAAGTCAGCTTGGCGAAGATATCGCTTTAGTGCGCGCAATGCCAAATACAGCTATCGCAATACAGGAGTCTATGACGTGCATAGCTTCCGATGATAATAAAAACGATTGCCAGGATATTGCAAAAGAGATTTTTGACGCCTGCGGCAGAACTTCAGTAATTGACGAAACGCAGATTGTGCCTGCTACCGCTTTATGCGCATGCGGAATAGCGTTTTTTCTCCGCGCAATAAGAGCCGCTTCGCAAGGCGGAATAGAAATTGGTTTCCATGCAGAAGACGCTTTACTTATGGCCGCGCAAACAGCCAAAGGCGCAGCTTCATTATTAGTAAATCTTGGCAGCCATCCTGAAAGCGAAGTTGATAAAGTTACTACTCCTATGGGTTGCACAATTACCGGATTGAACCAAATGGAACATGCCGGATTTAGTTCCGCAATGATAAAAGGAATTGTATCGTCGTCAGAAAAAGCAGCGCAGTTATATCATATAGATTAATTCTAATTGAAGATTTCTTTTCACTTGACTAAAGAAATTTTATAATTTATCTTTGTATTAATAAGTATGAAAACAAAAGAAACAAATACGTCTATTTTTAACGGTTTTATAATGCGCAGCCTGCGAATGAATATGATCATGCGATCATCCCGGAGGGTTACGCTTTAATTTGAAACTAAATTAAATACCAAAACCCTTCGGGATACTCCCGAAGGGTTTTTTATTTTTAAACCTCTTCGGGTAAAAATACCGAATGAGGTTTTTTTATGTTTAATACAATATTATGAAAAAACTTTAGAAGATTTATTAGACTAAAGTTTGTATAACAACTAATAATAATTACTCATTTACAGATAAAATGATATCAGCCAAAACAAAATTTATAAATCTATTTGATGAATCGCCTCTTATTTTGGAATCGGGTAAAACTATTTCCCAAATAAAGACCGCCTATCAAACCTACGGAGAACTAAACGATTCCGGAACAAATGGCATATTGATCTGTCACGCCTTAACCGGAAACGCTCACGCAGCCGGGATACTTGACGACGTTACCGAGTCTTCAAATCCGGAGCTTGAGTTCTTAATGAAATATAATAAAGTCTCGCACGGCAAACCCGGCTGGTGGGATAACCTTATAGGCCCAGGCAAAACGTTTGACACAAATAAATATTTTGTGGTTTCGCCAAATATACTTGGCAGTTGTTATGGAACTACTGGCTCGTGTTCTATCAATCCAACTACTGGAAAACGTTACAATCTCGACTTCCCCATTATTACAGTTAGAGATATGGTCAAAGTTCAGTATGAACTGATAAAAAAACTAGAGATAAAAAAACTCAAAACAATTTCC
Source organism: Ignavibacteriales bacterium UBA1304 (assembly GCA_002307295.1). GTDB lineage: Bacteria > Bacteroidota > Ignavibacteria > Ignavibacteriales > Ignavibacteriaceae > UBA1304. Next base: position 100,166 of record DBTY01000007.1, on the reverse strand, counting down.
GGCGGTTCTCTTGGCGGAATGCAGGTTTTAGAGTGGGGCATTATGCATCCGGAAATTGTTGAATCGTTAATCCCAATAGCCACCTCAGCTCAACACTCGGCGTGGGGTATTTCGTTAAATGAAGCTGCTAGAAAAGCAATAATGAACGATCCCGAATGGAAGGACGGCTCTTACACAGAACAGCCGCATAACGGACTCAGCTTAGCGAGATTAGTCGCCATGATAAGTTACCGCAGTAATACTTCATTCGGATTTAAATTTGGCAGAGAGCGCATAGAAAATTGTGATAGTTTTTCGCTAAGTAAGAATGAGTTTCAGATAGAGAGCTATCTTAATCATCAGGGCGAAAAGTTAGTCCGCCGGTTTGACGCCAACGCTTACTTATACTTAACAAAAGCGCTTGATCTGCATGACGTAAGCGCCGGCAGAGGAACTCTTGGACAAGAGCTTGGTTCAATCAAAACAAAAACTCTTTCAATTGGAATATCAACAGATGTTCTTTATCCTCCCGAAGAGCAAAAAGAAATCACCAAACTGATTCCCAATTCGATATATAAAGAGATAAAATCAATACACGGTCACGACGCTTTCCTCATTGAATTCGACCAGTTAGAAAGAATGATACGCCCATTTTTATTTTAGTTGAAAAGGCATTTGGAAGGCAACATTCGTAAAAAATAAAAAAATCAGATACCAGTATCAACATTGCAAAGATATACGTTGCGCAGTTTTTTAAATTGTGCAGACACTGTCTGCACAATTGAGAATACGCCGTATAAATGGGTTATTTGCCCAATAAAAAGCTTTTTCATATCTTAATTTAATTTTTCGTTCGCTATATAATAAAAAACACATTTCTCTATTAGGGGAAATTGTTTATTTTAAGTTTAATATTTTAATGTGTTTTATATCATTTCTCAAAATTAAGATTTACAACGTGAGTTTTACAAATATAAACATCGGATTTAAGATACTTGACGATTTGCCTGACATGTATTTTGTCTTATCAGAAACAGGGTTAATCATTGACGCAAATAAATCCGCCGTTGAAAACTTTAGAATCCCAGATACGCGCAATAACCCGGTTAGTTTTTTCGACTTTATAACTATAATCGACCGCAAAGCTTCGTTAGAATCTTATAATAAAGCGTTTAAGACAGGCTCTGCATGTAAAATTGAAGTTCAGCTAAGCAAATCTGAAAACACATTAATAAACGCTGATATCAATTTTTCATTTTTTGAGGATTCCGAATCTGGGGAAAACCTTGCCTTGGCGGCGCTCCATGACGTTACTGAAGATAAAAAGAAAGAACTTGAACTGCTCCGTTTTTATTTTGTTGCGCAAAATACTGTAAACCCGCTTCAAATAACCGATAAAACCGGAAAGATGTTGTACGTAAATCCTGCATTTGAAAAAGCAAGCGGATATTCTAAAAAAGAACTGATTGGGCAGTTTCCAAGTATTTTCGGCAGCGGTAAATATTCTGCAAGGTTTTGGGGAAAAATGTGGGACGTTATTACGCTTGGGAAAATTTGGACAAGCGAAATTGAAAACAAAAAGAAAAATGGAGAACCGTTTTTTACACAGCTTTTAATATCTCCAATTATAGATAACGAAGGAGCCATCGTCGGTTATTTTGGAATTCATAGAGATATTTCAGAAAAAAAGAACTTAGATAAACAGCTTGTTCATACGCAAAAGATGGAAAGCATTGGAACATTAGCCGCCGGCGTAGCGCACGAAGTAGGAAATCCCCTGGCCTCTATTTCAGCGCTTGTTCAGGTAGCCCAGCGGTCCACTGATGATGAATTTATAATCGACCGTTTGGAATTAGTAAAAAAACAGGTTACAAGAATCTCTAAAATCATACGCGATCTTGTCGATTTTTCTCGACCTTCAAATTATGAATTAGCTCTTACTGACATAAATGCTAGTTTGGAAGAAGCTATAGAAATCGTGAAGGTCGGCAAAAAAGCTAAAAATATAAATTTTATAATCGAGTTAGACGACTCTATCCCCCAGCTTCCGCTTGTAGCGGATCAGATACAGCAAGTGTTTGTAAATATTCTTATAAATGCAGTTGACGCTATTAGCGAAGACAGCAATTCGAAATATAAAGCAATAAAAGAGATTTCCGTCGCTACTTCTAAAAATGACGAAAATGTTTTTATAACGTTTAAAGATACGGGCATGGGAATACAAAACGATAATTTGACAAAAATATTTGAACCGTTTTATACTACAAAAAAAGAAGGCAAAGGCACAGGTTTAGGGCTATGGGTTAGCTACGGAATAATTAAAAGTTTTCAGGGAGAAATTTTAGTTAGAAGTAAAGAAGAAAAAGGAACAACGTTCATAATTTTAATCCCTTCAAATCCTTAGTATTTATTTAACAAAACGGTTTAAAAATGTCTGGTAGAATATTAGTTGTAGACGACGAAGATATTATAAGAGAATCTCTTTCTTTTATACTAAAAAAAGAAGGCTATACCGTTGAAGAAGCCTCCGATGGTAAAGCCGCATACGAAAAAATAATAGAAGAATCGTTCGACGTTGTAATAACTGATCTTGAAATGCCCAAAATGGGGGGGATTGATTTATTAGAAAATATTTCAAAGGCAAGCTCGCGAACTTCGGTTTTAATTATAACCGCCTACGGTTCTTTAGATACCGCCATAGAAGCGTTACGGCATGGAGCCACAGATTACATCCTTAAGCCGGTTGAATTTGAAGAAATTATTTTAAAGCTGCGTCGTATTTTTACAAGCAGAAAACTTCTAATAGAAAACCAGGCCTTAAGAAAAGAAGCGCAGCGACGATATGATTTTTCCAAACTCATTGGACAAAGTCCGGCAATTCAAAAAATTTACGATATAATACAAACGGTTTCTGAAACCGATAGCGCCGTGCTTATTACAGGAAACAGCGGAACCGGAAAAGAACTTGTCGCCCGGGCTCTTCATTACAATAGCAGAAGAAAAGACAAGCCTTTTATAGCCGTAAACTGCGGAGCCATTTCCGAAAGCCTGATTGAAAGCGAACTTTTTGGACACAAAAAAGGCTCGTTTACAGGAGCTGTCTCAGATAAAGAAGGTTTCTTCAAAGCCGCCGACGATGGCACTCTTTTTCTTGATGAAATTAGCGAAATGCCAATGCAGCTTCAGGTAAAACTGCTGCGCGTGCTGCAACAAAAAGAATTCACCGCCGTAGGAACAAGTTATTCAACCCCGATAAATGTTAGATACCTTGCTTCTACAAATAAAAATCTGCTTGATGAAATTAAAGCCGGCAAATTCCGGGAAGATTTATATTACAGACTTAATGTAATTGAAATCCGCCTCCCTTCGCTTAAAGAACGAAAAGAAGACATCCCTTTTCTTGTGGATCATTTTATAAATAAATACCGCGAAGAAATGAACAAAGGGATTAAAGGCGCCGAACCTGAAGTCATTAGAGCTTTGGTAAACCACGAGTGGCATGGGGAAGTAAGAGAGCTTGAAAACATTATAGAACGGGCGGTTATTTTTTGTAAGAACGAGTTTATTTCATTGCGCGATCTTCCTGAATTTTTTAAACCTGACACTTACCTGGAACTGCCGGATGTTCCTGGCTCGCTTGACGACGTATTAAAAAAACTTGAAAAAGAATATATTTTAAAAATACTCCAAAAAAATAATTTTGATAAAGAAAGCGCTTGCAAAACTCTCAACATAGGGCTCTCTACTCTGTACAGAAAAGCAAAAGAATTTGGAATAGATTTTTAATTTTAAACTTTATAATATGTTTCCTTCATTCTCATTTTTAATAAAAACGCGCTTTATTTATCAATAATGAGAATATTATGGCTTAAAACCCGGAATATCGTTAACTAAAAGAGCTTTTTAATGTATTTTATCCACTTTACGGGATAATTATACATCAGTATCCAATACTAGACAGTGGCATAAAAATAGCTTACAATAAGCGTAAATTAGGGATTCTAAAAACACTTACCCGGCATTCCCGGGATTTTTAGTATTATCAGGAATCGACTTTAGACTATTAATTTAACTTTATCTTTAGATGAAAAATGCCATTTTTTATAGCCCGGATTTGAACCTATGCGTTAGTCTTTTGTTGTATTTTCAGGATAAATACAAAGTAACGACAACAACCGATTTGGAAGTTCTAAATCTTCTATCAATTAATCCTACATTTGATATAATTATTATTGACGCAGATCCGAATAAACAGATTTTAAATTTATGCCATACGATAAAAGAAGAGAATAAAAAATCATCTTTAATATTAACTTATGTTTTTAAAAATCAAATTAAAGATACCGAGAAAAGCCTTCGATTATATGCCGACGCTATTTTTTATAAGCCGGTTGATTTAGAAGAAGTCACTAAAAATCTTAATTTAATTGTAGCCAATAAAACTAATTCTGTCTAATATTTTTTTCCTTTTTGCGATTTTATCATTATCTTGTTATATTTCGCTAAAGGATTCAATATATAATGAATGGTTGTATTCAAATTTCTACTGAAAAGGAGAAACTTGACATCGGGCTCATTTACGATTTTTTATCCGCATCCTATTGGGGTAAAGAATATACTTTAGACACTGTAAGAAATAGTGTGAAAAATTCGTTGTGCTTTGGAATATATAAGGATGGTAAACAAATCGGTTTTGCCAGGGTTTTAACCGATTATACCCGATTGGCCTATTTGGCCGATGTTTTTGTTATTGAAAATTACAGAAATCAGGGCTTGGGTAAAATGCTATTAGAGCATATTTTTAGCTTCCCCGAGCTTGTTGGCGTTAAAAGGTGGCTGCTTGCTACTGCCGACGCTGTAGGATTATATCAAAAATTTGGATTTAGAACTTTATCAAACCCTGAACGGTATATGGAAAAACGGAATTAAACCATAAAATAAATTTGGAGGTTAATAATGAAAGTCATTTTAAAATCACTAATTTTAGTTATTTTTTTAGTAGCAGTTTCAGAAGCCCAACCGAAAGTAGTTAGTTTTAAGAAAATAAGAGACTTCCTTCCTTCAGTTGAACTAAAAGGATTTGACAGAAATAAACCGGAAGGCAGAACTCAAACCGCAATGGGTTTTTCTACTTCTGAAGCGACTGTCAGATATATCGCTAAAAATTATGTAGAAAAAGATTCTTCTGAATCTGAACAAAGAAGAGTTGAAATTATTGTTAAAATAAGCGACGTAAGCGCAATTCCTGGATCTACGCTAGGTCTTTCTTATGTTCAGGATTATGTTAACGAAACTGACGACGGTTATGAAAAAACAGTTTTAGTTCATAAATCATTCAAAGGTAAAGAAACCGGTACAAGCGGCGCTATAAAAACCTGCAACCTTGAATTTGTCGTTAGAAACCGCTTCATCGTCAGCCTTGAAGTTCACGGTTCAGATAACAGGCAGCTTATCTACACTCTTGTTGATTCTATTCGTTTATCAGACTTAGAAAAACTACAGCCTGAAGAGGAATAACAAAAAAAAGAATTTAACCTTACCAAATATTTTTATGGAGCGTCCAGACCGTAATTTCGCGTCTGGCGCTTTGTTTTATGTAAACCGTCCATATATACGTTTCTATTTTAATACTTTTTATAAGTATTAGCCTGTCTTTTTAACTATCATCCATACATAACCAAATAACCCTTTTTATATCGGCGTATTTAAAATTATTATTGTTTCCTTTGCCTTAAGAATGTAAATTATTAAATAAAGTTTTATCCATTTATAATTTAACATTAAATGAAACCGGCTCTTCATTTTTCGCCAAATATTCTTTTAATTACAGCGGGAGCTCTTGCAATCCTTTTTTATCTGCTAATAGCTTTTACTACTGAGATTCAGCCGTGGGACGAAGCTATTTATGCCGTACGAGCCAAAGGCGCCGTTAATTACAACGCATGGGTAGATCAGACCCGGTTTTCGCCTGGAGGCCTTTACAGCGCGGCGCATCCGCCTTTAGCTATATGGCTTTCTGCTCTTTCTATGAAAACATTTGGAATAAATACTTTTGCTATTAGAATTATTCCTTTGTTTTTCTCTTTCTTAACTTGCTTTATTGTATTAAAAATTTTCGGTAAAAACCTTTACGGCTATTTTGCATTTTTATCGCTGATTTCGATTCCGCTGTTTTTCCATTATTCAATCCTTAATCAGCTTGACATGCCGCTTACCTGCTTTATGACTTTATCTTTCTGTTGTTTTTATAAATATGAAACTGGGAAAAACATTTCCTTTCTTGTTTGCGCGGGAGCCGCGTTTGGTTTGGCCTTGATGTCGAAAGCCGCATATGGTCTGATTGTTCCCTTTTCTACGCTGATATACCTTATTTGGCGCGTTATTCAAAAAAAGAAAACTACAAGGCAGGCGTTAAAGGAAATTTTCATTTTTTCCATTATTGGCGCGCTGATTTCTTTCCCATGGCTTATGTATATGTATTCTAAATACGGAAAAGAATTTATTAATTATTACGTCTTATTCCATGTAATTGGCAGAATGGCTTCCGGCGTAGAGGGTAACGAAAAAAAATTAGGCGTATTGTTTTATATTAATCAGCTTATTGTTTTTTTCCCAATTATACCTCTGGCTTTTTATGCCCTGCGAAGCGATATAAAAACAGAAAAAGCTATTTTTTATATTTCGCCTTTGATAATTTTAATTATTATTTCTTTATCCAAAACTAAACTGCCGACTTATATAATCCCCGCTCTTCCTTTATTTGCAATTGCGGCTGCGTTTGGAATAAAAAAAACGGGAGAGACCAAAACAGTTTCCGCTTATATTTATATGCCAGTTTTTCTCCTGTTTATATGGTCTTTATCGCAGGGAGCGCGCGACGGCATTAAAGCCGGAAATACGGCTATGCTTTTTTCTACAGGCGCTGCGTCTTTATGGCTGGGAGCAATTATAATCATAGCTTCGCTGATCCTGTTTAGAGCTAAATTTACCGAAAAGGTTTTTGTTCTGGTTTTATCGCTTTTACTTACGTTAAAAATCCTGCTTTTCCCTCCCCCATTTTTTAGAACAAATATCGAACAGGCCGGAAATTATTTTAAGATTAATAATACGCCAGGATTAATTTTCTTTGAGCCGCGAACAAATTCAATGATTTCTAATCCGCAGGTTAGTTATTTCTTTGATGGAATCGATATGGGTCTTAAACCAGATAAACAATATTGTTATTATAACGATATAAAAAATATCGATTATAAACAGCTCTCCCTTAAAAAAGATTTTATGATTATATGCTCAAAATATACCGATAAAAATATGGCCGGAGCTTTTGAAAATAATATTAGCGGATTTGCTGATAAAAAAGGAAGTTCGTCCGAATGGGATTTTTACGTAGTTAAATAATCGCCGCAACAAGCGCTACTATGTAATCCTTCGGCTATCGCTCCATTAGATGACTTTACGACAATCGTTTTTGGTGAGCAAAGTAAGCTTTTTAATATCTCTCTAATTTAAATTTTTCGCCAAGATACAACCGTCTCACTTCTTCATCGCCGGCCAATTCAGCGGCGTTCCCCGATTTGAATATTACTCCGTTAATCAGGATGTAAGCTTTATCGACTATGCTTAACGTCTCATGTACGTTGTGATCGGTTATTAGCACGCCTATGCCGCGCGTTTTAAGGTTAGCCACTATATTCATTATATCTTCAACCGCAATCGGGTCAACCCCTGCAAATGGCTCGTCTAAGAGGATAAACTTAGGATCGGTGGCTAAAGCTCTTGCAATTTCAGTACGTCTGCGTTCGCCTCCGCTCAACTGATATCCCTTGCTCTTTCTTAACCGGGCGATATTTAAATCTTCAAGAAGCTGTTCCTGTTTTTCTTTTCTCGCCTTTCCATTCAGCTTAGTCATCTGAAGAACAGCCATAAGATTATCTTCAACCGAAAGTTTTCTGAAGATAGAAGCCTCCTGCGGCAGATAGCCTACGCCAAGCCTTGCCCGCTTATACATTGGCACTTTAGTTATGTTCTGTTCGTCAAGAAACACTTTTCCGCCGTCCGGCCTTATCATCCCTACCATCATATAAAACGTAGTAGTTTTACCGGCTCCGTTTGGACCCAAAAGACCGACAATTTCGCCTTTAGAAACCTCTATAGAGGCTTTATTTACTACCGTTCTTTTCTTATAAATTTTTACAAGTTCTTCGCTGCGTAATGTGCTCATATATGCTTACTTAAATGAATGTTTATTTAAATTGCCCAAAATTGTTTTTTTAGTCGGTCTGTCTGTATAAAAAACATAACCCGGAAGCGTATAAGAAAGCTCTTTCCCTTTTACTAATTTTTCCGGATAATATTCGCTCACCGGAGAGCCGTATAATTTAACCTGATCTACTCTCTTTTCTAAAAATAAGATAGTAGACGTCTGAGAACTCGATTTCGTAAGTCCGTTTGGAGCGTCGCTGTCATACGTGTAATAGATGCTATAAACTCCTCCAAAAACATCGGTCTTTTTCAACTCGTTATCAAAGAAATAGAGATTTACTTTTGAGCCGGAAATCTGGTCGAATCTGTTTTTATAAATAATATTCTGCGACAAAATAAAAGCGTTAACGTTTACCGTCATCATTTTTATTCTGTTAGAATCCAAAATTATAGTAATCGAATCTCCGGTCATTTGAGAATTATCATACCATATTATTGGAACTGCCGAGGTTTTGCTCATTTTTTTAGTAATTATTTTTTCTTGTCCGCGGTTATAAAAAGTATAATCGTTCTTTGACGCAAAACTGCCCCGCACAATTCTTACAGAATCGGTAGCTATAAAAATATTTGCCGTATCCTGAAAAGCTTCCATTTTTTGCGAGCGCATTAATAGAGTGTCAATCGTTTCCGCTCCGCCTTTAGTTTCAGCCTTTGCGGTATCTATCTGAATAAGTCTTGCGTTGCCGGTAACAAGCGAATATTTCTGCAAATTATAATTTTCTGACTTGGCTCCATACACTACAGAATGATTAGCAAAATTTGTAATTTTAACATTACTCATCGCATAAGTAATTTTAGGCGTTCTAAGATGAATTACTGTATCGGCTTCAATTAGATTTTCGGAATCGATAATTTTTACGTTCCCTATTGCTATAACTTTATTTTCGGTCTTAAAATATGTTAAATCGTTTGACGTTAAAGTTGTAGCGGTATCGTATAATTTAACGTTCCTGTGAAAAAAGGCTTCGTCTTTTTTGAAAAAGTATTCGCCATTTTCGGCGGTAAGAATTACTTTTTTATCGTCTAATTTTATTCCAGTATTGCTAATGGCTTTTCTTTCGTTGCCAAAATAAAAACCTTCAGAGGTATATATGGTAACGTTACGTTGGCGAGCCACGACATTGCCAATAAGCTGCGCGCTGTTTTTAGACAGATGCTGTATAGTCTTGTTGCACGTAATTACAATATCCCCCTGCCGCAATACTACGTTGCCGGTTACCGTTCTAATCATTTCGCCATTTTCAGTACTACCGGCAAAAGTTTCGCCAGTTATAGTCATGTATTCCTGCGCCCTGCTATTTAGCGAAGGGATTAAAGCAATCAGCGTTAACAATATGAATATTTTTTTCTGCATCAAATAAAAAACCGCTATTCCTCTATAGTTGATTGAGTTACAATCGTTATATTTCTAATTACATAATTTTTCAGATGTTGATCCGATTCAAAGCCATACCCCTGAATTTTTTCTTTTGGGGTAACAATTGTAACAAATTTATCCGTTACAATTTTTTTATCAATATTCCGCCACTCTAATTCTTCGGTTTTTAATACTGTGCCGTCGGCTCCTTTCACAATAACGTTTTCAAAGGCAAACAGGTTTCGCGTAACGTCTTCCACACGTCCTGTTTTAGAAGTTAAAGTAGTCGTGATGGCTCTATCTGTATTATAAAAATCCACCTTAACGCCTTCGTCAAGAAGAGTTTGCTGGGTTTCAGCATACATGCGAAGATGTCCCGCGTTAAGTATCGCCGCAGTAAAACCAGAATCGGTAAATATAACAGTCGACTTCCAGCTTTCCTGAGTAGGCAGTTTTTCAGCCTTAAGATTATAATCTACTTTTGGTTTCACTTTCTCATCAGCGCATCCAAAGAGAAACAAAGCCGCCAATACTAACGCTATGCAATATTTCATCTTACCTGCAAACCAAGATTTATTAGATCGTGCAGGTGTACAATTCCTATCGGTTTATTATCGTCGCTTGTAATGATAATTGAAGTTATCTTAAAATTTTCCATTTTTTGTAAAGCCAATGAACCAAGGCAATCCTCTTTAAGCGTTTTAGGATTTTTCGTCATAAAATCTTTCGCCTTAATATGAGTAAGGTCTAAAGTTTTTTCCAATAAACGTCTTAAATCTCCATCGGTAATAATACCGATTAATTTGCCTTCGTTATCAACAACGCTTGTAGAGCCAAGCCGCTTGGTAGTAATTTCAAGAATTACGTCTTTAAGCAGCGTGTCTTCTTTAACTACAGGGATGTTCTCCCCTTTTATCATAATTTCTTTAAGCTCTAACGAAAGTCTTTTGCCAAGACTGCCGCCAGGATGAAGCAAAGCAAAATCATCCGCAGTAAATCCTTTCTTTTCAATCAGGGCTACCGATAAAGCGTCTCCCATAACAAGAGTAGCGGTAGTAGAAGAAGTAGGCGCCAGATCAAGCGGGCAGGCTTCTTCTTTTACGTATATGCTTAAAAAGACGTCGCACTGTTCTGCAATTTTAGATTTTTCTTCTCCGCATATAGCTATCATTTTTACGTCAAGTCTTTTAAGCAGAGGAATAAGAACTGCCACCTCGTCAGTATTGCCGCTTTTAGAAATTAGCATGACTACGTCTTCTTTTCTAACCATTCCCAAATCGCCATGCACAGCGTCCGATGGATGCAAATAAATTGCGGCGGTTCCAGTTGAATTCATTGTAGCCACTATCTTACGAGCAATCAGACCGGACTTGCCCATCCCGGTTAAAATAACGCGGCCTTTGCAATTATAAATTATGTTTACAGCTTTAGCAAACTGCTCGTTAATGCTCCCTTCAAGAGCGGAAATTGCTTCAGCTTCAACTCTGACTACTTCTTTCCCTTTATTTATTATTTCCGAATCAGTCACTTTAATTCCTTTAAATTCAATTATATTTTTTTACCGCTTTATCAATGGATTTAATTTCAATCAGAAGGTCTTTCAAATCCGCTAAAGCAAGCTGGCTTGCAGCGTCGCTAAGAGCCTCTTTAGGATTTGGATGCACTTCTAAGAAAAGAGAATCAATGCCAACAGCCGCCGCAGCCTTAGCTAAAGGCGCAATAAACTTCGGTTGTCCGCCGCTAAAGTCTCCCTGGCTTGGTATCTGCACAGAATGCGTCGCATCCATTACCACAGGATAACCTAATTCTCTCATTACAACTAAAGAACGCATATCTACTATAAGATTATGATAGCCAAAAGTCGTTCCTCTTTCGCACAATAGAATATTCTCATTCCCAGTTGAAGCCACTTTGCCTGCGGCATGTTTCATATCTTCTGGAGCAAGGAACTGCCCTTTTTTAACATTTACAATTTTTCCGGTTTTACCTGCGGCAATCAATAAGTCTGTCTGCCTGCAAAGAAACGCGGGAATTTGCAGGATATCTACAACTTTAGCCGCCGCTTCAACTTCCTCTGCCGTATGCACGTCAGTTAAAAGCGGAAGCCCAAATTCTTTTTTTACTTCTGCAAGTATTTCAAGAGCTTCTTCATCGCCCAGCCCGGTAAATGAATTTATATCCGTTCTGTTCGCTTTTTTATAGCTCGATTTGAATACATACGGAATATTTAATTCCTGAGTAATTTCTTTTATAGCCGCCGCCGTTTCAAAAGTAATTTTTTTATTTTCTACAACGCACGGTCCGGCAATTAATACAAACGGATTGTTTGCGCCAAATACTATATTATTTAATTTTACCATATTTTTTAATCAAAAAGAGTAATAGAATTTTTAATTATCCTTTGCTTGCCAAATCTCTTATATGCCAAATCGGTAGCTTCTCTTCCGCGGGGAGTTCTTTGAATAAAACCCTGCTGAATAAGAAACGGCTCATAGACTTCCTCAATTGTGCCGGGATCTTCGTTCACCGCAACGGCAAGCGTGCTAAGCCCTACGGGGCCGCCGTTATATTTTTCAATTATAGTAAGCATAATCTCTTTATCCATTTCATCCAGCCCGTACTCGTCTACCTCTAAGGCGTCCAGAGCTTTTTTAGCCGTTTCTATATCAATGACGTCTTTATTATCATAATCTGCAAAATCTCTTGTACGGCGGAGCAATCTGTTTGCAATTCTTGGAGTGCCGCGAGAGCGTTTTGCAATTTCTAACGACGCGTCTCTAGTCACTTTTAGATTTAATATTTTTGCCGACCGGATTACAATTTTATCAAGTAAGTCCGCCTCATAATAATCAAGACGGAATTTAATTCCAAATCTATCGCGCAAAGGGGAAGTCAGCATTCCCGCTCTTGTAGTGGCTCCAATCAGCGTATATTTAGGCAGACTAATCTGCACAGAACGCGCGCTGGGGCCGCTGTCTATCATAATATCAAGCTTGTAATCTTCCATTGCCGGGTAAAGATACTCCTCTACTACCGGGCTAAGCCTGTGTATCTCGTCAATAAACAATACCGATTTTTCTTCAAGATTTGTAAGAAGACCTGCCAGATCGCCAGGTTTTTCCAATACAGGGCCTGACGTGATTTTTAATTTCACTCCCATTTCGCCCGCAATAATATGAGCAAGCGTAGTTTTACCAAGCCCCGGAGGCCCGGTTAACAAAACATGATCGAGAGCTTCGTCTCTTTTTTTTGCGGCGTGAATAAAGACTTTAAGATTATCGGTAATCTTAGTCTGACCATTAAAATCAGCAAATCTATCGGGCCTGAGAGTTTGCTCTAAGATTTTTTCGTCGTCTTTACCATCTGGATCGGTCAGATTTGATTTTCGCATTATTATATATTTTCAGTTAAATTATTATATCAGATTAAGCAGAAACTTTTTTTACGCGAAGTTTTTTTAACAGCTCCAAAACCTGAGCTATAGCCGCAAACGAAACCAGCATAATTATATCCGCTAAAATTGTCTGCCCAACATTAAGGCTCCGCACTAAATACTTCGGAAAACCGGGCGTCCATGCGCTTCCGTATAATAAAATCACATGGCTCACATAAATAAAAAGAGTATTTCTTCCAACAACCATAATGATATTAGGAATTCTATTAATTTCCAAAGCAAGAAAAGAAACTGCTGCATTTAAAATAACAACCAAACCGATACGAAACAAAACCAAATTTGGGCTGGTAGTCCACATATTGCTTTGCCCCAACATCAGAACTTCAATAAAATCTCCCACAAACGAAGCCGCTACAAAAGCAAGCCCCATAATTGCAAGCTGCGAACTAAATTTTACCGTTCTATAAGTTAATGGATTATTGGCCAAATAAGCGCCAAAAATAGCTCCGCAAAAAATATAGCTCAACCAGGGGAACAACGGGAAATATGATCCTCCCCCTTTATAAAAATAATTTGCAATTATCGGATGAAAAAACTTTGTCCAATGTATCATCTCAAAAAAAGGAGAGACAAGGAACACAACTAAAGCGGAGGCTCCAAGCACAATATAATTATTTAGCTTAAACTTTTCTACGCAATACTCAATTGCTAGAATAAACAGGATTCCAAACCCCATTAGCTGAAGCACGTCAACCACAAAAAACGTCTGCCATTCAGAGGGAGAAACAGTATCGAAATAAATAACCGAAAAAGTTGGATATCTCATTACATATCCCAGAAAAAGCAGCAAAAAGAATCTTTTGATTCCTTTTTTAACTCTCGGATTTTCACTAAACGGATTAGGATTACGTTTAAATAAATAGCTGAATGTAGTCCCCATAGTAAAAAGGAAGATCGGAGCGGTAAAGCCTCTCATAAAATTCCAGAACAGATAAAAAGGGGAACTGTAATTTCTAAATGAATCAGCCAGCACAACATCGGTAGTATGCCCCTGCACCATCATAAACACAGCAAAAGCGCGCATCAAATCCAGGAATATCACTCTATTCTTTTTTGAACTCGTCGTCATATCTTAATCAAACTCTTTGCAAAACAACTTTAAAAAATAATTAAACTCACAAATAATTAAAGGCTAAAGTCAGGCAACTAAAAAATAAAAAGGGAGAAAATATAATTTTCTCCCTTATACTCATTTATATCGTACAAACTTTATTTACAGCTATGCGCGTTTATTTTGAGCGCGCCATTCTTTTATATATTCAATAGTCGCAGAAGTAGGCGTGCCAGGAGTAAAGAGCTGACCTACGCCAATTCTTTTTAATTCAGCAACGTCGGCCTGAGGAATAATTCCTCCGCCTGTTAATAAAACGTCGTCAAGGCCTCTTTCTTTCATTAAATTCAATATCTTAGGGAACAAGGTCATGTGAGCTCCAGACAAGATGCTAATTCCTATAACGTCAACGTCTTCTTGAATAGCCGCTTCAACTATCATTTCAGGAGTCTGACGCAGACCAGTGTAAATCACTTCCATTCCGGCGTCTCTAAGCGCAGCAGCAATTATTTTAGCCCCTCTATCGTGGCCGTCTAATCCTGCTTTGGCAACTAATACTCTTATCTTTCTATCCATAAAATTTAGTCTCCTTTGATTTTTCTGCTTTTATATGCCTTTTTGTTACTAAGATATATTCAATCTACCCGAAAGTAAATAAAATAATTTATACTACAAAAATAGCGCATTTTTATTTCTTTGGCAAAACTTTATTCATTCCCCTCAATATTGTTCTTTAACCTTTGATAATATACTCTTACCCGTTCCAGATCTTCAGGCGTATCTACAGAAATACTTTCGTGTTCTGTTACTACCACTTTTATTTTCATTCCGTTTTCAAGCATTCTCAATTGTTCAAGCTTTTCAATTTTTTCTAAATCGGTAGGAGCCAGTTCAGTAAACTTTTTTAGAGCTTCAATCCTATATACATATAAACCCACGTGTTTATATATATCGGCTTTCTTTAGTCTTTCCGAATATGAATTAGCGTCGCGTACAAAAGGAATTGGCGAGCGCGAAAAGTATAGTGCAAAATTGTAATAATCAAAAACTACTTTGGGGATAGAGGGCGATTTTAATTCGGTAACGGAAGTAATTTTTTTTGCCAACGTAGATACGTCAATTGAGCTATCGAACAATAGCGGCTCTATCGCCTGATCTATCATTTCGCCTTTAATAAAAGGTTCGTCCCCCTGAATATTAACCACAATATCAACGTCGTGAATATTTTTTGCCACATAGGCAATTCTATCCGAACCGGTGGCAATGTCTTTTGGAGTTAAGATTACTCTTGCGCCAAAGCTTTTAACTACATCGGCGACTTTTTCGTCGTCTACGGCAATAATTAATTCGTTTATTAGTTTCGATTTTGACGCGCTTTCATACGTTCTTTGAATCATCGGTTTGCCGCAGATATCTGCAAGCGGTTTGCCAAGGAGCCGGGTTGACGCAAAACGAGCCGGGATAACGCCTACTACCTTCATTATAAAATTCTTTTTTAGTTGTTTATTACTTTAGGAACAAGGAAAAATTCTTCCGATGCGCTGGGCGCATTTTTCAAAGCTTCCGACGAAGCAATTGATTTTATAGGAACGTCTTCTCTAAAAACATTATTCCCTTCCACAGGATGAGATAACGGTTCTATATTTTCGGTATCAAGCTCATTTAGTTTTTCAACGTACCCTAAAATGTCGTTCATTTGATCGGTTAAACTTTCAACTTCATTTTCTTCAAGACTTAATTTGGCTAATTGCGCTATATGCTCAACGTCTTTTCTGGTAACGGCCATAATAAATTCCTTATCTTTTTATTACTATCCCAATGCTATAATTTATTTTCTCTGTTTTTTTTTAATCTTTCAACAAGAATAAATTTTGCAGCTGAAATATAACACATATACGGATATCTTTCACAAAAACCGTCAGTTTTTATCCGAGAGCTATATTATTATTTTTGCAAAAATCTTTTATTGCGTCAGTCCGTTTTTTTATAGAGGGATGACTATAAAAATACCACTCTACTACCGGATGAGGCTCTCTATCGCCTAAATTTTGTTCGGTCAGTTTATTAAGAGTGACAATAAACGAATCCGGCTTTAACGTGGCTTTTACCGCATACTGATCCGCCTCATATTCAAACTTGCGGGAAATAATATTGGTTAAAGGAGTTTGAATAAAACCTATCACAGAAGCCCATAGAGCTATCAGCGGCAAAGCCGCTATTTGAGTTATTGAGGTGAAATTAAAAAGCAAAAGCGATTTTTCATACAAGTATGCAATTAAAAAGAGCGTTAAAAAACTTGAAACCGTTGCAATAATAATATTTTTAATAATATGTTTATGTTTATAATGCCCTAATTCATGAGCAATTACAGTTTCAATTTCATCTTCGGTAAAACCGCTAAGCAAAGTATCGCCAAGCAATATCCTTTTTGATTTGCCCAAGCCTGCAAAAGCCGCATTAGCTTTTTTTGTATCCTTGCTCATATTGAATTTAAAAACATTCTCTACTTTTATACCCGCTTCAACAGCTAACTTTCTTATCCTTTCAACCAATTCGACATTATCAAGAGGCGTAACTTTGAAAAATAAGGGCATAATAATTACGGGAGCTATTTTAGCCATAACTACCGAAAGGAGAAATAGTATTATTGCAAACGGAAGCCACCACAAAGAACCGTAGGTATTAAGCGCATAATAAAATACTAATAGAAGCGGAACGCCAATAACAAAACCAAGCATAATTCCTTTTGCATTTTCCCACAGGAAAGCCATAAATGTCTGGTTAGACAAATTATATTTATGCTCAAGATAAAAATCAGTATAAAAGCTTAAGGGCGAAAAAATAATTGCGCTGCCTGCTCCCGCGCCAAAAGTAAACAGCAGGAATAAGACATAATTATTTGCAGTAAAACGCCTTAGATAGTCGGCAAACATAGCGCTATAGCCAAACCAGAGAAACGCAATCAATAATAAAAACCCGGCGATCCCCTTGGCTATATTAAGACCAAGCTTAACGTTGTTATATTTTTTGTAATCAGTCAAATAAAATCCCTATAATAATTAAAATCCCGGCCCGATTAATCGGGCCGGGATTTATATCTAAAAAAACACTAGCGTTATTTCTTCTTAGGACAGTTAGCCTTTGCGCTATCTGAGCATTGTTTGCCGTCAGTGCAGCATGATGCTGTCTTAGCTTTCTTAGCTTTTTTAACCTTAGCTTTAGTAACTTCGGTTTTAGCTTTTGCAGCTGTTTTAGTATCAGTCGTCTGCGCAGATACTGTTAATGTTAATCCTAAGCTTAGAATTAATGCTGATAATAATAGTCTCATTCTACCTCCTTATTTTGTTTTTTGTTTAGTGAATTTCTTGCCGTCTTCGCTTAAATTTGAGCTATATTTTGCCGGATCTTTTTTAAATTTTTTAAGACAACTTTTGCAGCACAGAGCGTAAGTTTTTCCTCCATACGCATACGTAACAGAACTGCCGTCTATCTTTTCACCAGAAACAGGACACACAGTATTAAAAGGTTTGCTTTCGCTCACTTTAGACGACACAGCTTTTTTATCTTTTGTCTGAGCGCTTATGTCAGTTGTAAAGGCAAAGCCTAAACAAAAGACCATTAAAATAACCATCAACTTTTTCATAACGTTTTCTTCTTATAATTATACTTATCATTATTAAAATATGAAAAATAAACCAAGAAAGAAAATGGATATTTATTCTCCGCGTTAGATTACTGCAAGATTATTTACCGCTATCCAGCCGATTTTTCCGTCTTGTAATCTTATCCTTAACCAATCGTTTACTTTGTCTTCTATAACTACTTTAATTCCTTCGTGAATCACAAAAGAATCCTTGCTCTGAACGTCGGGGGCAAGCTTAGCTACAGAAGTCTGAACGACTATAATGCCTTTTGATCTGTTTTGCTGATACTCGACTCTTTGCCATAAAAAGAAAACAGAACCGGCAAAAAGCAAGAGCGTAATAATTCCGGTTAAGAACGAAACGCGCTGATAACTGGATACATGCGAAGTAAAATATACTCCGGCTGAAATAAGAATAATTAAATAAAGCGCGAACGATAAAGTAGTCCAGCCTGCAACTGAAAACAGGAGAATAGTCTTATCCCACAATCTGAATAAAATAAAAGGAGGCATAGGAGCGACTTTATCAATAGTTCTTAAATTTGCTATTTTCAGATTATGCTCAATATCTTTATCGTTTGGAGAAAGCTTTGCGGCTTTTTCATAAAACAAAATTGCATAGCCAATTTTACCGTCGCGGAAATATGCGTTGCCTAAGTTATAATATAAAGACGCGCCTGCGTAACCGGCGTCTAACGCGCTTTTGTAGGACGCGGCGGCTTTTGCATAATCTTTTTTCTGATAAAACTCATTCCCTTTTGCAAAAGAACTATCGGCGTTAAAAGCGGAAAGTTTTACGGAATAAAGACTGCATACAAATAAAATCAATAATATCTTTTTCATAACGTTCATGCTAATGATTTTTCAATATCAATAATAATTCTAACAGATTCGTCATACATGCTCTGCATAGGGTTTTCGTCTCCATTTGAAGGCGCAAATCTTATAAACTCGCATTTACGAGCCGTAGTCATAAGAGCCTCGACTAACTCATCCGGAACGTTTCTGTTTTTTAATTCCTCAAGAGCGTTTTCCAATGTGAATTCAGCTTTGGCAATACCAAGTTTATTTTCGAGATAACCAAAAAGAGCGTTAGATAATTCGGCGTAGAATTTTTCTTCATTCTTAGACGCCAAATATTTCCCGGCAGTTTTTAATCTTTTCTTTGCCATTTTTTGCGCTTTCTGATATCGCAGCAACTGCATATTAGAAGACAGTTTATCTTCGCGCTTCCTGAATATCAACAGCCATATAAAACCGGCAAGCGGAATAATACAAAGCAGCCAGAACCAGAAGCTCTCAAATGCAAAGCTTCCATTTTCTTTTATATCGCCTGCGTTTGTTTTAATGTACTGAATATCGTCGTTCAACATCTGCACTTCGCCGCCTGAACTGCCCGAACCGCCTTCGCCCTGGGCTACGTCGATAGTGAAACCTTCCGACGTAATGGTCTGATACTGACGTTTTGCAGTATTATAGAAAGTAAACTTAACAGGCGGAATTTCTTTTTTACCGGCAAATCGCGGTATTAGCAAATACTCAGCCGTTTTTGATCCGCCAATTTTTGCGCCATGAGTTAAATCGTCAGAAGTTTTGGGATCGTATTTTTCAAATCCGGCAGGTATGTCAAATTCCGGCAATGTGATTAATTTTATATTTCCTGTTCCCGAAATTTTTATTTTTAATTTAATCGGCTCGTTAGTTTTAACGCTCTTTTTATCTACTTCAACCTTCATGGAAAAATCGCCGACAGCTCCGGTAAATGAAGACGACGCATTACTCTGCGGAAGCCCCTGCACATTTACTTTTATTGTGTTGGAGATTGCAGTATAATCAACTACTTCAGGTCTGTTAGAAAACGGATCGTTAAAAAAATCGTCAAAAGGATTATTGCTTCTGCTCTTCTTTTGAACATAAACCGGAATTTTCAACTCAAATGGAGTAACGGATAGCTGACCGGTTTCAGTTGGGAACAACGCAACTTTTTTTAACGTAGCAACTTTATATTGTTTTCCGTTTACCGTCTCGTTAGTAAAATTAATATTTTGGATAATTTCATTTTCTTCAGCCCAAAAACCGGGATATGAAGGCAGCTTGCTTACCTGAAGCGAAGCTATATTCAGTCGCGTATATAACTTATAGGTAACGTTTATTTGTTCTCCTTTTAACACCTGCTGTCTATCGGCAGAAGCTCTGATAAAAAGATTTTCTCCAATTTCTTTTTGCGAAACGTTATCACTTTTTGGGTTTTTACCCTTTGCTCCGCCCCCCTGCTGACTCTGCTGCGCGCCTCCTTTTACAACTTCAATGTGAATTGGGTTTGATTGAAATGTTTTTCCTTTATAGTCGACTGTCGCGCTGCCAATTGTAAACTTGCCAAGCTGACGAGGCTGCAATATATATGTAAATGATCTTGAAGCGGAAACGGCTCCGTTTATGATAGTCATGTTGGTCGATTGATTCGGGCCGGAGAGAGGCATAAAATCTTTAAAGTTTGGAGCTTTAAAACTCTTCATGCCATTTATTTCTTCGCCAGAAAAAGTAAAAGTAACCTGAAACTGTTCGCTCAATCCAACTTTAGAGCCGGACGACGAAGCGGTAAAAGACTGCGCAAACGAGCAGCATGATACAAACAGTATTAAAAATAACGTCGTATAAATTTTTCTAAGTACTAAATTTGAAAAAACTTTCATTGCCAAATCACCAATCTTTATCTGTTTTAACCGGAGAGCCGGCTTTTTTACGAAGTTGTTTTTGTAAATCCTTTTCATTGTTCTTAATAGCGTCTAAAATTCTTTCTGCTTCCTGCTTTGACATTTTAGAATCGCTTTGCTTTTGCTTTTGATTATCCTGATTCTGTTTATTGTTCTGGTCTTTATTCTGATCCTGCTTATTGTCTTTATTTTTATCGTCTTTGTTGTTTTTATTATCCTGATTCTTATTCTGATCTTTATTTTTATCTTTATTCTTATCGTTCTTGTTATTGCCGCCTCCCCCGCCGCCTTTATTGTTTTTGTTTTTCATCTTCTCTAACGCATACGATAAATTGTACTTTGCGTCCTGATCGGTGGGATTTAGCTTAAGGGCTTTTTTATAAGCGTCTACGGCTTCTTTATATTTTTCCGCTTTAACATAAGAATTGCCGATATTATAAAACGATTTTGCATTCTGTTTTTTTTCAACAGCTTTTGGTATGGCGTTAGTATAAGCCTTTATAGCTTCGTCATATTTGCCTTGTTTATAATATGCATTGCCCAGATTAAAACGGGCATGATAATTATTTGAATCCTTTTCAATTCCTTTTTTGAAATTTACTTCAGCGTCGGAATATTTTCCGCTCCTATATAAATCAACGCCGTCGTTATTCAGGCTTCTAACGCTTTGCGCATAAACGCCCGCCGAAGCGAATATAAAGATCGATATATATTTAACAGCTTTATTCATTACTAATAATTTCGCTTAAACATTTTTATCTATTTTCAGTTTTCTTGCCAGTTTAGTAAACAAACGCGACTTCTTTTCGGGAATGAAAAATTCTATTATCAACAAGAACACCGCCGGAAACAAGAAATAATAAAACCTGCTTTCATAATTTGTAACGCGTTGCGAACCATATTCGTTTTTTTCGATAGACGAAAGATCTTTATAGATAAGGTCTAATTCGTCGTCATAATTAGAACCCCGATAGTACTTTCCGTTTCCGTTAGTTGCAATTTCTTTTAATATTGATTCGTCCAATTTAGTAAGAACAGTTTTACCGTCCTTATCTGTTTTATAACCTGCGGGTTGATTGCCGTTATATATTGGAATAGGAACGCCGTCAGGCGAACCAAGACCAATAGCATATAACATTACTCCTTTGCCGACCGCGTCTTTAACAGCCGAAGTAACGTCGCCCTCGTGATCTTCGCCGTCAGTAATAACAACAATTACTTTTTTTGTCGTAGCCGTATAGTCAAACGATTTAGCGGCTAAGTTAATTGCGGCTGCAATAGCAGTGCCTGCCTCTGGAACAGTTTTTTCATCAGCGGCTGAAAGGAATAAATTAGCCGCTGAATAATCGGTAGTCAACGGAAATTGTATATAGGCGTCGCCGGAAAAAACGACAAGCCCCATTCTATCGCCTTTTAATTTTCTTATAAGATTAGAAATTTCATTTTTCGCTTTTTCCAATCTGTTAGGTTTAATATCTTCGGCCTTCATACTTAGCGAAACGTCAAGCAAGATATAAACGTCAATGCCTTTTTGTTTTACTTCTTCTACGCGCGTTCCAATCTGAGGATTTGCCAGCGCCATAATAAGCAAAGCAAAGACCAGCATTAAAATTCCAAATTTTATAAAAGGCTTATAGCTGCTTTTATCTTCAAAAACCACGCTGCGCAGTTTCCAATTGGAAAATTTACTTAAAAGCCTTTTCTGATTCTTCTGATACAGCCAGAATAAGACTATGCACACTGGAATTGCGTACAGCGCATGAAGATATTCACTATGTACAAAACGAAACATTAAATTCCCTTAAGGTAATTTTTTAAATACAGTTTTTGACAATGCGGCTTCGGCTAATAAGCATACAAAACCAAGCAGCAACCAGTTATAAAAAAGTTCTTTTGCATTTCTATACGAAGTAATTTCTATACGGGTTTTTTCCATCTTGTCTATTTCGCCATAAATATCCGCCAGCTTCTGGTTATTAGTAGCTCTAAAATATTTGCCGCCGGTAGTTTGGGCTACTTTCCTAAGCAAAGGCTCGTCTAACTCAACAGGCATCATCTGATATCTAATGCCAAAAGGAGTTTGCACCGGATACGGAGCCTGGCCAATTGTGCCGACCCCAATAGTATAAATTCTTATTCCAAATTTCTGTGCAATTTCTGCGGCCTGAAGCGGGTCTACTTCTCCGGCGTTATTTACGCCGTCTGTAAGCAAGATTATTGTTTTACTTTTAGAATCGCTGTCTTTAAGTCTGTTAACGCCGTTTGCAATTGCATTGCCTATGGCTGTTCCATCGGTGACCATTCCGCTTTTAACCTCTTTCAGCAAATTTTTCAACACGTTATAATCCGAAGTAAGCGGACACTGGGTAAACCCTTCGCGGGCAAAAATAACCAAGCCAATTCTATCGGAAGTTCTGCCGTCAATAAAATCGCCAATGACTTTTTTTGCAGCTTCAATTCTGTTCGGTTTAAAATCTTCTGCAAGCATACTTCCGGAAATATCAATCAGCATTGCTATATCAATTCCTTCGCTATAAATATTTTCACCCGAAGAAAAAGACTGAGGCCTGGCAAGCGCAATAATAAGGAATAAAAGCGCAAGCAGCCTTAACAATACAGGAATAAATCTAAGTTTAACTTTCCAACCTGACCGGTATGTTTTAAACATATCAGTCGAAGGGAAACTAATAGACGAAAGGATTTTCTTTTCTTTGCTCCAATACCAGGCGGCCATTAATGGGAGAAGCAAAAGAAGGTAAAGAACCCAGCTATATGCAAAAGTAACGCCTTTAAACAATTTTCTCCACTCCTTCTTTTTTCTTATCTGCAAGAGGAATAGTCTTTTGAACAATCTCAATAGCCTGCTTCATCATTTCTTCGTTGATAGAATAAAACGGCTGAAATTTTGCAAACTTTACCATATCTGCATTATTCAAAAAGCTTTCCGTAATCTGAATAATTTCTCTTGCGGCGCCTATATTTCTTAAATTATAAAGAGCTTCGCTCGTAGTCAATT
The DNA here is from genome assembly GCA_002307295.1 of Ignavibacteriales bacterium UBA1304. GTDB lineage: Bacteria > Bacteroidota > Ignavibacteria > Ignavibacteriales > Ignavibacteriaceae > UBA1304. Next base: position 76,690 of record DBTY01000007.1, on the reverse strand, counting down.
CAAGCGCAGGCAGATTAAATCTTTTAGAAAAATATATTCTGATAATTTCTGTAATTTCGGAGTGATACTCTTTTACGTTGCCATCCTGCCAAAGTTTTTTTGCGTCTAATTCTTTCAGCGCGTTTAGAGCAATAGCGTAATGCGGTAAAATCACTTCTTTTGCGGCGGAATCTGCAAGCAGACGTTTCTTTTTATAGTATCTCCAAATAAAATACGCCGCTACAAGCAGAATTATTATGATGAGAATAATAATCCATACTATGCGCCAATCGAAAGGAATCGTAACTGGTTCAGCTATATCCTTAATTCCTTTAGCGGTATCGACAGCCAAAGAATGAACCGCAAACTTAACCGAATTAGCGGTAATGTTTTTCTGCGCCTTATCGCCGTCAATAGTAAAGTTAATTGTTATTGGAGGCAGAACTACGTCGGCGGAATCGTAATAGGAAATTATATAAACAAACTTTGTATTTACTTTGCCGTTTTTTTCGCTTGTTGCAGGATTTTCAGAGTTTATAATTTCTACATTTTTTAAGCTGTCTTTTATTACCGGATTTTGAATTTTAATATTCTTGTCATAATCTACGGAAATTGTGTACCGTATGTAATCGCCTACTTTATAATTCAGAGAATCCGTAAAAGCATGCGCATTAATTTGCTGCGCAACAGAAAAATGGCTGCAAAAAACAATAAATAATAAAACAAGAATTTTCTTTACCATCTTTTAGCTCTCATTTTAAAGAATTCTGTAAGCGGTTTTATATAAGGGATATTTGTCTTTATTTCTATTGCGTCCACTCTGCTTGTCAGGAACAGCATTTTTCGTTTTGCGGTCGACTCGGCTTTAAACTTTTTCAAAAATTTATTAAAATTTTTATCGGAAGAATCCGCCCATATTTCTTTTCCGCTCTCTGAGTCTTTTAATTTTACAAGACCAATTTTAGGAAAGTCTTCTTCTCTTTGATCGTTCAGCACCAGACCGATTAAATCGTGTTTTTTGCCGACCATTCTTAATATCTTATCGTACCCATCGTCAATAAAATCGGACAAAAGAAAAATGATGCTTCTTTTTTTAATAGTATTATTCAAAAACTCCAGCGCGCCTTTAATATTTGTAGCTTTTCCGCTTGGCTCAAAAGAAAGTAGCTCTCTTATTATTCTAAGAACATGCGATTTGCCTTTACGCGGAGGAACAAATTTTTCTATCTTATCGGTAAATAAAATTAAACCGACCTTATCGTTATTCTTCAACGCAGAAAATGCAAGGATGCCGCTTATTTCAGCCGCTATCTGCTGCTTTGTTTTTTCAGCAGAACCAAAATTCAGCGAGCCGCTAAGATCGACCACGAGCATAATAGTAAGTTCGCGCTCTTCTTCAAACACTTTTATATATGGGCGTCCGAACCGCGCAGTAACGTTCCAGTCAATGTTTCTTACATCGTCGCCAAATTGATATTCGCGAACTTCCGAAAACACCATGCCTCTGCCTTTAAACACAGAATGGTATTCGCCGGAAAAGACCTGGTTTACAAGTCCCCTGGTTCTAATTTCAATTTGCCTTACCTGTTTTAGTAAATCTTTAGTAAGCATATTCTATTACGGAACTTCTATTTTATTTAAAATTTCCTGAATTATATCTTCCGAAGTAATGCCTTCGGCTTCGGCTTCGTAAGTAACTGCAATACGGTGCCTCAATACGTCGGTGCAAATTCCTCTAACGTCTTCAGGAATTACATAGCCTCTTCTTTTAACAAAGGCAAGCGCCTTTGCTCCAAGAGCAAGGTTAATAGTAGCGCGGGGAGACCCGCCATAGCTTATAAGTTCGGTTAATTTGTCAAGGCCATATTCTTTTGGCGATCTTGTGGCAAATACAATATCTAATAAATATCTTTCAATTTTTTCGTCTACGTAAACTTCCTGAATCAGTTCGCGAGCGTGAAGTATATCGGACGGATTAATTATCGGCTGAATCTTAGTTTCGTTCATCAGAACGTTCTGCCGCATTATTTTCAATTCTTCTTCTTTGGAAGGATAAGTGATTTTTATTTTCAGCATAAAACGATCGACCTGCGCTTCAGGCAAAGGATATGTTCCTTCCTGCTCAATTGGGTTTTGAGTCGCAAGCACTAAAAACGGCTCTTCAAGTTTAAATGTGCTTTCGCCAATAGTCACCTGTCTTTCCTGCATGGCTTCCAGAAGCGCGCTTTGTACTTTTGCGGGCGCTCTGTTGATTTCATCGGCAAGTATAAAGTTTGCAAAGATAGGACCTTTCTTTATATGAAAGTTCTCGTCTTTTTGATTGTAAATCATTGTGCCTATTAAATCCGCAGGTAAAAGATCGGGCGTGAACTGAATTCTTTGATATTTTGCCTTCATTGCAGAAGCTAATGTCTTTATTGCTAAGGTTTTGGCAAGACCAGGAACGCCTTCGAGTAGAATATGCCCATTGCCCAAAAGCCCTATTATAAGCCTTTCGACCATCGCTTTTTGACCAATTATGACTTTGCCTATTTCAGACGTTAACAAATCTACAAAAGCGCTTTCTTGCTTTATTTTTTCGTTTAAGACAGAAATATCCACTGACTTATCCTCTTTGTTTTTTTTGATGTATTTTTATTGTCTATTTAGACGTTTGTAAACATATAAATGTTGCATAATTTTTACAAGGTAATTGATAATAACCTACAAATTTTTGCGTGAGAACTATTTATTTACATAAAATAGTTATAGAATTGATTTCCCCAGTCTGAAATTCTTCGGAGCCCCGGGCGCTCCGAAGATAAAAAACTAACCAATATTTTTATTTATTCAAAGCCGAAACTTTTAATACTGCAAATTTAAGATATGACGTTTCCGGCATTTGCGGAAGCGTAGGATGATCTAACGACGCATTATTAAAATGTATAAGCTGAATGCTTTTTCTGGCTTTTTGAGCGGCTTTGTTAATTGCGGCAATAAATTCGCCTTCTGAAAGATGAAACGAACAAGAAGAGGTTACAAGCCAGCCGTTGTTTTCAACAGCTTCCAACGCAAGTTTGTTTATCCGTTCATATCCCTTACGCGCAACGGCGAGGGTCTTTTTATTTTTTGCAAATGCAGGAGGGTCTATCATTACGACGTCAAATTTACTGTTGCCGGTTTTACATTTTTCTAAATAGTTAAAAACGTCGCCCGCTTCATATTCGGCTTCTTTCTCAAACCCGTTTAATGAGTAATTGCTTTTTGCCTTTTCAATTTCGGATGCGGAAGAATCTATAAACGTAACTTTTTCGGCTCCGGCTTTTAATGCATGCAAACCAAAACCGCCTGAGTTGCAAAATGCGTCTAATACTTTTTTGCCTTTGCTAATTTTCTCAATAAACAGTCTGTTATCGGATTGATCGAAATAAAATCCGGTTTTATGGCTGTTCTCAAAATCAATTTCATATTTTATTCCCTGTTCGGCAATAATTTCTTTTTTCCTTTCTCCAAGCCATACTTTATCTTCAGTCGGCAAGCCTTCAAGCTTTCTGAAATATTCTTCATTTTTACTAAAAATATTTTCTGCGTGCAAGTCTTCTTTTAATATTTCAACTATTAATTCTGACTGCTGCTCCATGCCAAAAGAATAAACCTGAAGCACATAAGTATTATTATATTTATCTATTATAAGGCCGGGCAAAAAATCGCTCTCGCTAAATACCAAACGGTATGAGTCTCTTTCAGGGTACAGCTCTTCGCGCAGTTCCTTTGCGGCAATAATTTTTGTTCTCAATACTTCTTTTATATCAAAAGCCTGTTTGTGCGATAAAATTCTAACCGCAATAAGAGAGTTTTTGTTATAAAATCCAGCGCCAATAAATTCGTCTTTACTATCATAAACGGAAACAATATCTCCGTTCATTACAGCGTCTTCAACTTTTGCAATTTCGTTGCTAAATACCCAAAGGTGACCCGCTTTTATTCTTATATCTTCATTCTTTTTTAAAATAACCTTAGTAAAGCTCATAAACATCCATTATATATTTTCTAAAACACTATTTAATTTTTTTTGCGGAACCTCATTTCTGCAATACCGGCAAAATTTCCAGTTCGCTGGCTTAACATAAAAACCAACGAACAAACGCTTTGCGATTTTTATACTCAATTTTGCAAATTACAATAATTTGCAATAAAGCCTACGCAAATAAAACGAATTTTTCGCTCATTTCCCGAGTATTTATTAATATGCGGAATTTAAGCATATTATTTTATTTAACTTAAAGCCTGTTATATAGTTACTATTGCGCTATTTAAACCTTACGTTAATTTTTTTATTGGCTTCAAATTTTACGCCCGGCATGCTTTTAAGAGCCGCTTTAATTGTGGTTTCGTCGGCGTCTTTCATTTGAGATAATTCTTTAATTGATTGCGGATTGACGTCAACTTTACCAAAATCAATCTCAGCAAGAGTTATAGTTCGCCCGTCGCAATTAGTCGCGTTTGTTTCTACAACTTCGCCATTTACCATTAATTTAAATGAAAATTTTATTTTTTTTACAAGCGCAATCATTTTTGGGTCTAACTGGGCGTTTGTTGTATCTTTTTGCATTTCAGCGCTTTGCTCCGGCTCTTTTTCTGATGTATCGCCAGGAGTAGATTCTGTTAATATAGTAAGTTCTGCAATTTTTCCCTTCTGGAACGAAAATTTTGTAACGTCCCCGGTTTGCTTTTTAAAAGCTTCTGTTCCAAATGAATTCATAGGAGCTTTACTATCCGGGTTCTGATCAATTTTTAAATTATTAATATCAGAAAACTTATAAACCGCCTTATAGCCCTCTTCATCCTCTTTTACAATTTTCTCCGAACTGACAAATATGACCCCTTTGCCGTATTGAGAAGCATTTTTCTTCAGCTCCTTCACATTATAAATTTTGAAGGCGCTTTTATCGTTTTTGTCTCCAAACGCGGAAGAAAACTGAGCGACCAAATCAATAATTTCGCGTCCCATAAGAAAGGTTTCCTCAACGGTTCCAGAACCGTCTTTATTTACTTTTACCAATGTTTCAATCTCAAAACAACCTGAAAAACTAAACAATAGTAAAACTGCTACAACGCTTTTTATCAAGGTTTTAATGATAGCCTCCAAAATATTTGTTGGAATAATAGTTAAATTACCCGTCACTTCAAAAGAAAAACGCTTGCCGGATAATTCTTATTCCCTTGCCTTTATTTACATAAATAGGTAAAATTGTGTCTTAATTTTAAGGAAAAGTATGCGCAAAATAAAAGTACTTCTCGTATTGTTTACGTTTATAGCAATAAACGCTTCTTGGGCCCAATCTACTTCAGTTTACGAATTTTTAAAAGTAGATATGAGTCCCAGAGCCGCATCGCTTGGGGGGAGTTTTGTCTCTAACGGCGACGATCCCGACGTTATCTTTTATAATCCGGCTGGAATACAGCTTTTAGAGAATTCCCCGGTTTCTTTTTCTTATGTGAATTATCTTATGGACATTAACCTTGCAAGTCTCGCTTACTCAAAAAATATTGAAGGAATAGGTAGATTTGCCGCAGCTGTAAAATACATTAATTATGGAACATTTACCGGAGCCGACGAATCTGCAAATAAAACCGGTAATTTTTCCGCTAATGAGCTTGCCCTTATTGTCGGCTATGCAAACGCGTTAGAAGAAAATTTTTATTATGGCGCAAACGTTAAGTTCATATATTCAGGCATAGACCATTATTCGTCATCAGCTTTTGCTTTTGATTTAGGATTGCATTATTCTGTGCCAGACCAGAACTTAGAACTGGGAGCTTCTGCTCTTAATTTAGGAAAACAGTTCTCTACCTATGACGGAGTAAAGGAAGACCTGCCTTTAGATATTGAAGTCGGAGTCTCTAAAAAATTAGCCCATCTTCCATTACGCTTATCGTTGGACTTCCACAGGCTTAATGAAAAAAGAGATAATTTTGGAGATCATTTTAAGGGATTTTCTTTCGGCGGCGAATTTACTCTTAGCAAAGTTCTTACATTGCGCTTAGGATACGATAACGAAAAAAGAGACGAGCTAAAAATTGGATCGACTTCCGGATTAGCCGGATTTAACATTGGAGTTGGAATTAAAATAAAGACCTATCAGTTTAATTATGGTTTTTCATCGTTTGGTCAGATAGGCTCGTTACAAAGAATTGGAGTTTCTACTTCTTTATAATTTATAAAAAAAGGGAGGCGTAATTTGCGCCTCCCTTTTTTGTTTTTACTCTTTATAAGGAGTTTGCAAATACTGTTTTGCTTTATTTCTTGATCCGCCGTAATCTTTCAAATCGAAAAGCGATTTATAATATTTTACCGCTTCGTCTCTATGCCCGGTGATATCGTTAATCATCCCGAGATATATTATTGTGTTAATCTGAAAGCCCGACTCTTCTTTCTTATCTACTTCTTTGCAATGCTTTAAGCACGATTCAAATACGACTCTGGCTGAATCATTTTTACCTGTATTCTTAAGCTGAACGGCAACGTAGTACTCTGATTCTCGCGCGGCTTTTTTATCGTAGCCGTGCATTTTCTTTTCAAATTTATCTAACACGTCTTTAAATATAACGCTGGCGGCTGCATAGTCCCCTCTTTTAACGGCAATCCTTCCGCGCCATCTTTCAAAATGCGGATTATCAGGAAAGTCGTCAGTAAGCAATTTAGCAAACTCTTCCGCTTTGTAAGGATTGTTTTCAAACTGATAATACAGCGTCATTAAGAAATAACGCGATTCATATTTAGCGTATCTTCCATTCATAGCCGTATTAACTAACTGCTGAAGCCCTTTATCTTTGTTGCCCGAAGGGAAAAACATCATAAGCGGTTTTACAATAGGAAATTTATCCGGTATAACTGCCGCATAATAATTATAAATGCCAAACCCAAGCTGAACGTCAAGATTATTCGGCTCAAGCTTTGAGGCTTTTTGAACTATAGGCAGAGCCTCGCGCCCATCGTCAGCGGCTTTAATCCAGCTTTCGCGAGTGGCTCTAAGTCTGCCTCTGAAACCGATAGAACCGCCCTTAAAAAATAAAGCGTTAACGTCGTCAGGATTTTTTTCAAGTATTTTATCGCAAAAATAAATCACATCTTCTATTTTCTGAAAGAAAATGTCGTCGTAAGAAGTGTTATCTAAATCTAATAGAATTCTCCACCAATCAACCATGGCAAGGAAAAAACGCCCGGCCGGTTCTTCGGGATAATCGGCAATCAATCTTCTAAACGTAGTTTCGGCCTGGTTAAATTTAATGTTATATATCTGTTTTACGCCGGAAGTTATAGTCGAATCGAAATTAATTTTTTGCGAAAAACCAGTCGAATAAGCAAAAATTAAAATGAAGAATAGAAATATTTTTTTCACATGCAGCCTGCTTTTTAAATTTAAACTGTTTAAACCTTAATAATACAATAATCAATCATTGTCATCCTGAACGGAGTTGAAGGATGCTTCCAGTTTTTTTTGCAACATCAGATTAAAACAAAAAAAGGTTCCTGAAATATAAATATTTCAAAAACCTTTTAAAGAACAATTATTTATCGCTATAATATTTTTTCTATTAGATAAGAAGTAATCTTATCAATAGGAATTCTTTCCTGAGCCATAGTGTCTCTTTCCCTTATAGTAACCGTTTTATCCTCTAAAGTCTGAGTATCCACGGTAATACAGAAAGGAGTGCCTATTTCGTCCTGCCGTCTGTACCTTCTGCCAACGGCGCCTTTATCGTCATAAAAGACTTTGAAGTTTTTCCTTAGTTCAGTTTCAATTTCTCTTGAAACTTCAGGCATGCCGTCTTTATTAACTAAAGGCAGTATGGCGGCTTTAATAGGAGCTAATTTAGGATGAAACTTAAGAATAGTTCTAACTTCGCCGTTAACTTCTTCCTCGTTATAAGCGTCAATTAAAAACGCCATGAACGAACGGCTTGCGCCGCAAGAAGTTTCTATAATAAACGGAGTAAATTTCTCTTTAGTCTCTTCGTCAAAATATTTCATCGTTTTGCCAGAGTACTCTTCATGGCGGCTTAAATCGAAATTAGTTCTGTTGTGAACTCCTTCAATCTCGCCCCAGCCAAACGGGAACAGATATTCAACGTCAGTAGCTTCTTTAGCGTAATGGGCAAGTTTATTTTTAGGATGATCGTGAAAACGAAGTTTTTCCGGGCTCATACCTAACGATTTATACCACTGAATTCTTTCAGCTTTCCAGTACGCATACCATTTTTCGTCGTCGGAAGGCTTAACAAAAAACTGCATTTCCATCTGTTCGAATTCTCTTGTTCTGAAAAGGAAATTTTTTGTATTAATTTCATTTCTGAACGCCTTGCCGATCTGCGCAATTCCAAACGGAAGTTTTTGCCTTGCAGAGCTTTGAACGTTCAAAAAGTTAACAAAAATACCCTGAGCGGTTTCTGGCCGCAAATAAACTACGCTGCCGCTGTCTTCAACGGGACCGACGAAAGTTTTGAACATAAGATTAAACTGCCTTGCCGAAGTAAACGTTCCTTTGTTTCCGCATTGCGGGCAGTTAACTTCTGAAAGAAGCTGAATGTTTAATTCTTTATCTTCTAGGATAGCGTTAAACTTATCGTCAAGTTCTTCATCCGTAAAAATATCGCCATAGATATTGCGTAATTTTTCTGCAAGTACAGCGTCAGAGGCAATTTTTTCTCTGAAAGATTCAAGTATTTTTTTCTTTTTCTTAGCCTGAAGCATATCGGCCAAAACATCAACTCTGAACCTTGCTTTACATTGCTTGCAATCTATCATAGGGTCTGTAAAATTTTCAACGTGCCCGGAAGCTTCCCATACGCGGGGGTGCATAAGGATAGACGCGTCTAATCCTTCAATGTTATCCCGGTAGGTCATAAACTTCCACCACTCTTCTTTTATATTTTTAAGCAGTTCAACGCCTAGAGGACCGTAATCCCAGCAGCCGTTTAATCCGCCATATATTTCGCTTGATTGAAATACGAATCCTCTTCGTTTAGAAAGAGAAACTATTTTTTCGACATCAGTCTGATTATTTTTCTGTTTTTCGATGACTAAATCCTCCAAAAATTATAGTGTAAATATAACCATTTTTATTTTAATAACATCGCCTTCTTAATATCAGAATATGCGCCCGCCTGTAATTTATAAAAATAAATTCCGCTTGAAAGACCCGAAGCGTTAAACTGAGCTTCATATCTCCCTGCCGCCATTTCCTGATTTACTAAAACTGCAACCTCTTTGCCTAACGCGTCGTATACGTTTAATTTTACATGACTGTTAAGCGGAACCTGATAGCTGATTACTGTTGACGGATTAAATGGATTAGGATAATTTTGAAATAATAAATACTTCTCCGGAGTTGACGCGCCGCCGACTGATATTTCGTCTGAGTATTTAAACGATCCGTCATAATCCATTTGTTTTAGGCGGTAAACATAATTAATTGACTGAAGGACCATATCTTTAAATGAATATTCGTTTACATTTGTAGACGTTCCTTTGCCGTCGACAAAGCCTAAATTTTCCCAGCCTCTTTCTTTTGGACTACTATAATTAATTATCGACTTCTGAACCTCAAAGCCTTTATTATTAACTTCGGTAGCTGTTTTCCATTTTAATAACACTGAATTATTTTCCTTAGCCGCTGAAAACGAAACCAGCTCGACCGGAACAGTTGAACTTAAGCTAAGGGTAGCTTTTTTCAATACGATGTTATTATTTGGATCAAACGCGATAGCAGTAGGCTGTTTAGTAAAATTAAACGCAAAAAACTGATTGTTCTTATCGTTCATAACTCTAATTAAAGTATCGCTTGCGTCCTTAAAAGTAATTCTAACTTCTATTGGCATTTTGAAAAAATACGAATTTGTCTGATTTACAGTAAGACCGGCCTGCCATGTATTAGCGTCCGGCTGGAAGAAATAATAAGTATTCTGATATACAGGATGATCTGCCTGATAAACCCATTCGTCAAAAAACCATTGCATATCCTGCCCGGAAGCCTGACTGACTTTAGCGGCAAAATCGGCGGTTAAAGAGTTCTTAAACTTAAAGTTTACGGTATCTGTAGCGTAGGATTTTATCACCTTAAAAAAGGCGCTATCCCCCAACACATAACGGAGCAGATGTAAAACGCAGCCGCCTTTATCATAAGTAATTGCAGTATTAAAAAGCGTGTTTGTATTTGGCGTAACAATAGTCCATGACTGATTATAAATTGGCCATCCAGGATTAGCGGATAAATAATAACTTGCGTCTGCATTGATAGCGTTCTTGTAGCTTGAAGAACCGCCTGTATGCTCATACCAAAGAGCCTCGCAATAAGTTGCAAAACCCTCGTTCAGCCATATGTCAGCCCATGTGCCGCACGTAATCATATCGCCAAACCACTGATGAGCAAATTCATGAGAAACTAAATTTTCATCCCAGCAGTTTGGGCAAAGGCTTGTAAGCGTCTGGTTTTCCATACCTCCCCATCCGAAATCGCTGTTAAGAGTAGAGAAGCCGTTTTTTTCAAACGGATGTTCGCCAAACAAAGTTGAGTAATACGTCATCATCGGAATAATTTTTGTTTCTATATTAGCTAAGCCAGAAGCCGATTCGCCCGTATTCCAGTAAAAACGAATTGGGATGCTGTCGTTAGGATTTGATATTTTATGCCAGTAAACTATATCAAGATTATAATTTACCTTTGCAGAAATCACCATTAAATAAGTAGATATTGGATCCCGGCTAATCCAGTTATAATAAATTGTATCGGCTATTTTAGTAGAATCCGCCAAACGCCCGTTAGAGCCCAATTTAACTGTTGAAGGAACTTTAGCGATAAGATTTAACGTCGCTTTATCGGAAGGTCTATCCCAGCAAGGCAGCCAGCCTCTTGCGCCTTCAGGCTCGCAGTCGGTAAAAACAAATCCCGTTCTTACATAAAAACTGTTATCTTTTACGTCTTTATGCCTATAGTAGATTTTAACGTCTACAATTTCGCCTGCATTATATGTTCTATTTAGGTTTACAGTTAGTATATCGTTTGAGTGGTTAAACGAGACTGCGGCTAACGCAACTGAATCAACCGCAAGCGATGCGGATAATGCGTTTAATTGTATTGAGTTCAAAGTTGAATCAACCTTAAACTTAATATCTACCGCCGAACTAAAAGCATGCGGATAAGGAGATAAAAAACATTTATACAAATCAATATTTACCGCATAATTTAAAACGTCGAATGAATGCGGCAATTCGGAATCTATACTGTAAAGACCAGAGCCCCCCATTTTTTGTTTTTGGGCCGAACACGATTCTGTCCCGCTCAGTTTATTAAGCGTAACGCTTTGCGCAGAAATAAAAGAAGAACTAAATAAGATCAGAAAAAATACGACGTAAAATTTTTTCATTTTTTAACCTTTTACATTTTATGAAATTGAGTTTACAAATTTTTTAAGCTCCTCAACAAGCAGGTTTTTAAGCTCTTTCGGTTCTTCGCCTCTTTTTATAGCGGCCGCTTCTGTAAGAGCCAGACTTTGAGAAAGATAACTCAATAGTAATAGTCTATCTGAATTTAATTTCTTACTCCGGTTATTTATATTTTTTTTCAGAGCTTTAATATGATTCATAACCGTTGTAATATCATTTCTTTCAACCGGCCCGGATAAAGCTTCAACCGCGCCTTTTTCCTTAATGTTTCTTAACGTGGCATTTATTAAAGGGGCTGTCAGCTCTGCCGAATCAATCCTTACGCCCGCCAGCTCAAGGCTCCGCTGCGCAAAAAACATATTGCCCGCCAGAAAATTAGACGCCGCTACGCACGCTATATGATAATTTATTTTGCTTTCAGCCTGAAAAGAAAAAGGAATTAATTTTAATAATTCCGCCAACGCATATAATATTTTTTTTGCCTTCGCGCTATTTGTTTCGATAGCGGCATAATTATTTGCAATAGAGACTCTGCTTTTTGAAGGAAACGTTTGCAATATATGGAACGAAGCCGTCATGCAGCGTTTTTTTTCTAAACAGTTTAAGATTGTAGAATTTAACGCGCCTGATAAATGTACGACAATTACTTTACTAAAATCAAGTTTCAGTTTGGCAATATTTTTTGCCGCATATTTTATCTGATCGTCGGAAACCGATAAAATAATAATGTTAGAGCTAATGTCAATAGTTTCAATTTTATCCGAAAAAGATTTTATGCCATATTCATCGGCTAATTTTTGCGCAGAAAAAATATTTCTGCTTATTACAGAGCTTATAAATAAACCGTTATCTTTCAGAGCGCCCGCTAACGAATAAGCAATTTTTCCCGCTCCGATTATTGTAATATTTAAATTTGACAAATTCAATTTTAATCGTAAAATGCGGCTGAAAGATAACCGACCACTTCGTTCTCGTCGCCCGTAACGTCGGATGAATCGCTTCTGTCAAGCGTAAAGCTTTTAATTTCGGTTTTAACCGAAAGAGCTTTCATAAGACTTAGTATTCCGCCACCGCCGCAAGCTTCGCAATAGTTGCGTCCTAAATCTTCCTGAAGTCCTTTATAGTCAAATGTATTTATTCGCATCTCAACCTGCGAGTCCATTCTAAATGCCTCCTGCTTGGTATGATAATGCGAAAGATCTGAACTAGCGACGACAAGAGTATCGTCGTTTAATATTTTAGAAATTTTTTCAGCAAGGCTATCTACAAATATTTTATTTTGATCCCCCATTATTATGGGGACAATCTTAAAATCGGATAAAACTGTTTGTAAAAAAGGAATCTGAACTTCCGCGGCGTGTTCCTGTTTATGCCCCTGAGCGCCCGCTGAAATGGTTTTGCTATCTTTAATTAATTCTTCGCGCGCTTCCTTATCAATCTCCACAACGCCAAGAGGCGTTTCGTAAGCGTCGCCGTCATAAACTGAAATGCCCGGAAAATATTCCCGGTGGCTTGGAGAAATTATTACCACAGTTTTATATTTCTTATCTCTTAATAAATTATATGCATATCCGGCTGTTTTACCTGAATATAAATATCCAGCATGAGGGACTACTACTCCATATACTTTTTCAAAATTATTTGCATTATTAGAAAACTGCAAATAATTTTCAATTTCATTTTTTAGTTTATTCGGATCGTCAGGATAGAACAAACCGGCCACGGCTGGTTTTCTAATTATCATTTATTTCACCTTTTTCTTTTTCGCTGAATACTTCAGCTGTAAACACAGAAAGATTTATTTTTTTCTTTTTCCACAAATATGATTCAAGCCCAGCTTTTTGGCAAATTGCAGTAAGGAACTCCTCGCGTGTAAAACCCTGCTCGGTTGCAACCTGAGGAAGTAAAAGCCCGCGTCTTCCAAATTCATCTACTATAAGACCGTGCTTGCCAATTACTATATCTTCATAACTATTCAAAGGTTCAGGAGGATACAGCACCGAAATTTCAATTGAGATTAATTCATATTCTTTTTTGCTTAACGGAGAAAAGCGAGGGTCATGCATAGCCGCCTGCAAAGCTGCGTCGCAAACGGTTTCATAAATAGTTTGGTTTGAAATTATATAACCTATGCAGCCTCGTAAATCGCCATTTATATTTAGCGTCACAAAGGCGCCATACTTTTCTTTAAGACCTGGAAATTTATTGTAGTCAACGTTTAATTTAGCGTTACCCGTAAATAAACCGCCTATTTGCTCCCTTGCCGTTTTAAGTAAAAATGTTTTTTCTTCACTTGATAGATTCATGTTATAACGTCCTATTATTTAAACTCATAAATTAATACGGAGTTTTTCCCTTTCAGCAGAAACAGGAATTGGTTTTTCATAAAGAAAGAGTCCGGGACAAAAGCGTTTGCGGAAGCTATTAAAACTTGGTTAAGAACTTCTTTATTTTTTTGTTCATCAAAAGCGATAAATCTGTTTGTTAATGTTCCGGTTTCGTTCTTATAATGAAAATTAAACAGAATATAATCATCATATTTGATAAATTCTATTTTCCCCGCTACATTAAACTGGGCAATGTATTTATCAACAATCTCTTTTGAAGTTCCAGATAAATCCGCAGCCGTTTGAAAGTCATCGGCATAACGGTAATCTTTAAACTCGTCGTTTTGCCCAGCGAGAATTTTTCTTTCGTTCACTAAAAGATGATCGCTCCCAAAATCCTCTTCCAAAGCTCCTGTAAGGTAATTCAGAGCTACGTATTTATGCTTTTCAAATCCCCGCTGGCAACAGTATATTTTATCTTCAAAAACAAAAAGGAATTCATACTCAAGAGTTTTCCAAAGGAATGACTTGTCTTCCAATTTATGAATAAGAATTTCTCTATGACCTGGCATGTCGGGTCTTCCAAATTTATGGAATACAATTACGTCTTTATATAAAGCTTCTACGCCCACCCAGAATTTTTCGTCGAGCTGATAGTTTTTCCATAAAACTTTACCCGACTGAACATCTATGCAGCTAAAGAACGCTTCTTTTTTTTCAACATCTCTTTCTTCCACAATCAATTTGTTTGATTCAGTAATTAAAAGCCGCCATATCTGTCTGTCATTTGAGAAAGCGGTTATTTTTTTTATTTTCATTTATAACTTCCGTTTAGTCAATCGGTTCAAATTTAACTGTAAAATGCCTAAGCATTGGCGCTTCGTAAACGATCTTATAACCTTTTAGCGCATGCCTGTTTTTAAATGATTCTATTACAACTTCGCTGACGTAATCAATATGACTTTGCGTATAAACGCGCCGCGGTATTGCAAGCCGCACAAGTTCCATATCCGGCGGAATAAATTTCCCATTTTCGTCATATCTGCCAAACATCACGCTTCCAATTTCTACGCTTCTTATGCCTCCTTCCAAAAACAAAGAACAGACTATTGACTGTCCCGGGTACTGATCCGGAGGAACGTCAGGTAAAAATCTTTTTGCGTCAATATAAATTGCATGCCCGCCTGGCGGCTCAATAATAGGGACTCCGGCTTTTAATAATTTTTCTCCAAGGTATTCAACGCTTCTAATACGGTAGTGCAGATACGGCTCTTCAAGAATTTCTTCAAGACCTATAGCAATGGCTTCCAAATCTCTTCCGGCAAGTCCGCCATAAGTAGGAAAGCCTTCAGTAACAATTAACAGATTGCGGCTTTTCATAGCGGTCTCTTCATCGTTCATTGCAAGAAAACCTCCGATGTTAACAAGAGCATCTTTTTTTGCGCTCATAGTTACGCCGTCGGCATATGAAAACATTTCCTGAGCAATTTCCAAAATTGGTTTATTTTCGTATCCGGGTTCCCGTAATTTTATAAAATATGCGTTTTCTGCAAAACGGCATGCGTCAATATAAAGAGGAATGGAATATTTACTGCATACGGCCTTAACCTCTCTTATGTTCTTCATAGAAACCGGTTGTCCGCCGCCTGAATTATTAGTTATTGTTATCATACAAAGAGGAATATTTTCCGCGCCTTTTTCGCGTATAAAGCTTTCCAATTGATCAACATCCATATTCCCTTTGAAATTGGCTCTTACTTCCGGAATTTTCCCAATTTCATTAAGCAAATCAACGGCTTCTGCGCCGGTAAACTCAATATTAGCGCGGGTAGTGTCAAAATGCGTATTGCTTGGAATATACTTGCCCGCTCCGCCTTTAACAGAAAAAAGAATTTTCTCAGCCGCGCGTCCCTGATGAGTAGGAATAATAAATTTCATTCCGGTAATTTTTCTTACAGCCGCTTCAAAACGGTAAAAGCTATTAGACCCGGCATAAGACTCGTCCCCCTGCATAATTCCAGCCCATTGGTTTGCGCTCATTGCAGAAGTTCCGCTATCAGTTAATAAGTCTATTATAACGTCGTCCGCCTTAATAAGAAACGGATTGTATCCTGCTTTTTGAAGAATTATTTTCCGTTCTTCTTTTGTCGTAAATCTAATCGGTTCAACCGATTTTATTTTGAAAGGTTCAATTATCGTCTTCATAAAAACGCCTCTTAGCCGTTAATCTGATAAACTGAGTAAATAATTATTTGATTAATAAAATACCTTAATGACGCAAATTAGGCAATATTAAACCGCCTAACAAATTAGATTTTAATTGTTTTTTCTACAATGATTGCATATTTTTTTATGTTTGTTATCTATAATTAATCTATTGGAGGCAAGAAATATGAGCGAACAGGATTTCAAAGAAGATCAGAATTCACTCAGCCCTAATGAACCTTCTGAATCAGAAGAGAACGAGCTTACTTTTTCAGATAAATTAGTAGGCGTGTTTACTGAACCATCCGCCACATTTGATAAAGTTTCTAAATTTCCGCCTAAAACAATCGACTGGTTTCTGCCATACGCTATTCTTCTTTTAATAATTGCAGTATGTAATGTGCTGATGATGAAAAACCCTGACATTAACTATCAGGTAAAACAAAAACAGACAGAAGCGTTAAACAACAGAATTAACGACGAACTGAAATCCGGCAAAATTACTGCCGAGCAGGCAGAGCAAACAAGATCCATGGCTGAAAAACAATTTGGAATGATGGACTCGCCCATCATTATGGCTGTTACTGTAATTTCAACAATTCTCTTTGGATTCATCGCCTTTTTTATAGCGGCTGGATATTTTTACTTGTTCGCCAAGTATGTGTTTAAAGACTCCGGAACCTTTAATGGAGCTCTTGTTGCAAACGGATTAACTGCATATTTTTCAATTATAAACGTAATCATTGCCACAATACTCGCTCTGACTTTTGGAAGAATGATGCGGGAAACCAGCCTTGCTTCATTATTAAATATTGAAACCGGAACTCTGCTTAATTATATTTTAAGCAAATTTGATATCTTCGCTATCTGGACATACATTATATTTAGCATCGGATTAGCCAAAATGTTTAATTCTAAAGACACGAAAAAATATTTTGCGCTTGTTTTTGGCTCTTGGATTGGATGGTCTTTGCTATTCTTTGCGCTTACTAAATTTGTCCCATTTTTTAAATCGTATGGCGTTTAATTACAGATAAAATTTTATTTTTTTCGCAGGATTTCAATTGAATTGGAATCCTGTTTTTATTTTAAATAAGTCTATGGAATAATTATTAAATTACATTTTGGGGATCGATGTCAAAAGTAATTCTTACGTCTCTGTAGCGCGATTTTTTATTAAATTCAGTAAAGGAGTTTAACAGAGCCTGCCGCAGTATAGCGCCGCTCTGGTCTGTCGATCTTTCTGATTTGAGCAATATCTGATAACGGTAGTTATTTTTTAGCTTTGCAATTGTGGGGGTAGAAGGGGGCAGAACTTTAAAGTATTTCCTAAAGGCGTAAATCTCTTTATAAAAATCGTCAATGGCTCCTTTAGCTTTTTCATCTTCTAAGTCTTTTGTTTCAATAAGGCATAGCCTCGTAAATGGAGGATAGCCCACAGTCTCCCGGTCTTTTATTTCTTTATCATAAAATTTCTGATAATTGTTTTCCAATACCATCTTTAGGACAAAATGGTTTTCGTTCTGCGTTTGGATAACAACTTCGCCTTCAATCTGGCTTCTGCCTGCGCGTCCCGCAACCTGGGTTAACAGTTGAAAAGTTCGTTCATCAGCCCTGAAATCAGGCATCCAAAGGCTTGTCTCGGCCGATATAACGCCGACTAAGGTTACTCTTGGGATGTCCATCCCTTTTGCAACAAGCTGAGTTCCAATTAGTACGTCAATATCCCCTTTTTTAAAACTGTTCAAAATATTGCTAAGCGAATCCTTTTTCTGAATTGAATCCGAATCAAGCCGGGCAATTCTTGCGTCGGGGAAATAATAAGCAAGTTCATCCTCAACTCTTTCAGTCCCCGTTCCAAAATATTTAATAGAAAGCGATCCGCAGGTTGTGCAGGCGTTAGGGACTTTTTTTGTTAATCCGCAATAATGGCAGTGCAGAATATTCTGATTCAGATGAAGCGTCATTGCCACAGAACAGTTCTCGCAAGTTTCAATTTCGCCGCAGTCGTTGCAAAACACCTGCGTGGCAAAACCTCTTCTGTTCTGAAGTATGACGGTTCCCTCATGTTTTTTTAAGCGGTCGTCTATTTTTTCTAACATAGTTTTAGAAAAAATATTTTCCATTCTTTTCTTTTTACGTTCAATAATAACGTTAACCAAAGTAATTTTTGGCAGCTTAGCGTTATCAATTCTTTCGGGCAGTTCAATCAGTTTGTACTTGCCTGTTTTGGCGTTATACATGCTTTCAATTGAAGGAGTCGCGGAGCCAAGTATAACAGGACAGTTTGAAAACTTGCCGCGCACTACGGCAGCGTCGCGTGCGTAATACTTTGGAACAACGTCCTGCTGCTTATAACTGGAATCGTGCTCTTCGTCAACTACTATCAATCCGATATCTTTTAATGGCGCAAACAATGCCGATCTTGCGCCGACTACGACGCGCGATTTTCCGCTTAGTATTTTCCGCCATGAATCAAACCTCTCGCCCAAAGACATTCTGCTATGCAGCAAAGCGACTGATTCGCCAAAATGGTTAAATAAGCGGATTGTCATCTGCGGAGTCAACGATATTTCCGGCACAAGCACTAATGCGGTTTTCCCTTTTGCCAACACTTTAGTAATCAGCTCTATATATACCTGCGTTTTACCGCTTCCGGTAACGCCATGCAGAAGAAACACTTCAAACTTTGAGTCCTCAATGTTGTTTGTCACCTCGGCAATTACCTTATTCTGCTGATCGGTTAAAGTAAATTCAGTTGCCGCTTCGGTAAATTTTTCAGAATATTTCCGTTCTACTTCTTTTTCAATTATTCTTACTAAACCTTTTTTTTCAAGCGCGTTCACAACCTGCGAAGTTATTTTCAGCTTTTCGGTTAAAGCGCTTAATGCATACGGTTTATTTTTTTTAGCTATCAGCTCCAGCAGCGTTGATACCTGATTAGGAGCTTTCCGTTCTATCTCAGGAATGAACGCATATATCTCCCCTACTGATTTATTCAGCTCTACATATTTTTGTTTTTTAATTTTTACTTTTGCGTCTTCAAGTTCGTCAATGACCGAGATTGCGCCTTCTTTTTCAAGCGAGCGAATAGAAGAATAAATATTTTTTTTCTTTAATAATTTTTGAAGAGCCGTATAACTTATATCGTTTCGTACAGATAGGAGTTCAAGAATTTTTATTCTCGTAGTATTTTTTTTACTCTCGGTTTCTAGAAGTTTTTTGCAAAAATCAGCGTCGGCAATTACCTTTCTTTTTGTTTCCACCTCAACCCCCTGCGGGACGCTTAGCTTAAGGGCTTCCCCCAGCGAACTAAGATAATACTCAGCAATCCATCTGTAGAACTCTAAATCTTTCAAGTCAAAGATAGGGTCTTTATCAAGAACGTCTTGTATATCTTTTATTGTTTCTTTTACGTCTACGCTTTCGCGCAGGGCAATAACAAAGCCGGTTAAAACGCGCTTGCCAAACGGAGCGGCTACTCTTTTCCCAACGGAAATTAAATCTTTAAATTCCGGCGGAACCGAATAGGAAAAAGCATTCCTGAACGGCAAAGGGAAAACTACTTCTGCAAACATAGCCGGCCAATTATTAGTTATAAAACAGCTGGTTCAGATAAAGTGATGCACTGATTGTCGACGTCAAGAACCGCTTTAACGCCGAGCGGAAGAGTAAACTTGTTTACTATATGACCGAATGACATCCCGTAAATTACAGGGACATTTAAATTATATAGTTTATCAATTAAAACTTCCTTTAATGTAAAAGACGTTGGAAACCCGGGATTTCTTTCTTTTGATTCGCATTTGGAAAATACGCCTAACGCTACTCCTTTTACTTTGTCAAATTTCCCGGCTTCAATCATTTGAGTCAGCATTCTGTCAATTCTGTAAGGCTCTTCGCCTACTTCTTCAAGAAATAATATTTTACCCGCAGTATCAATATCGTATTGAGTTCCTATAAGAGAGCAGACAATTGAAAGATTGCCGCCAACTAAAACGCCTTCAGCCTTTCCGCTTCTTATAGGGTAAGCATTATAATCAGGATCCTTGCCGTCTTCAACAGCGTTAAATAAACGGAAGCTATCGGAAGGATACATCAAAACGTTTTTAAAATTATTTACGCTGAACTCGTTATACGTTGAAGAACCGACTGGTCCGTGAAAAGTAACCAAGCCTGTTTTTGCAAATATTCCGTAACAAAAAGCGGTAATATCGCTGTACCCAACAAGTATTTTGGGATTAGCTTTAATCATATCGTAATCAAGCGCAGGTAAAATTCTTGCGCAGCCATAACCGCCCCGCACGCAAACAATTGCGTCTACATCTTTTCTTGCAAACATTTTATTTGTATCGTCGGCGCGTTGTTTATCCGTGCCGCCTAAATAACCGCTGCGCGCAAGTACGGAATCCGTATATACTACTTTAAAACCAAGTCCTTCTAAATTTGTAATGGATTCTTTTAGCTCGTCTTCGTGAATATTACTTGCCGGAGCAATTAATCCAATAGTATCGCCTTTCTTTATTCTCTTAGGCTTAATTATTTCAGCAGGCTCAAAAGTTCTGGACTGAAAAGTCTTTGCAAAACTTTTGAAAGGGAAAGCCGCTCCCAATACGGAAGCGGCTGAAATAGTTTTAATAAAATTTCTTCTTATCATTATTTTACAACATTATTTTTTCGTCAAAAAGCATGTGCTCGTAATTTTCGCGGCTACGAACCACAAAGTATTTATCGCCGTCTACAATTATTTCGGGAGGACGTCTGCGCATATTATAATTAGAAGCCATAGCCATGCCATAAGCCCCTGCGGACATTACGGAGAGCAAATCGCCCCGCTTACATTTGGAGATTTCTCTTTTCTTTGCAAGAAAATCGCCGCTTTCGCAAACTGGGCCTACGATATCTGCAATAATATCTTTTCGCTCAGCGTTTAACGATACTGGCTGAATATGATGATATGCGCCGTAAATGCTCGGTCTTAGCAAATCCGTCATAGCGGTATCTACCACTATAAAATTTTTATTTCCGTTTTGTTTTGTATATAGAACTTTTGCAATCAAAACGCCTGCGTTTGCAGTAAGAAAGCGTCCCGGTTCAAAAAACAAATCTACGTTTAGTTTTTTAACAATCGGAACAATTGCTTCAGCTAACTGCGAGATTGGGAAAGGGTTTTCATCTTTATACCTTACTCCAACTCCGCCTCCCATATCGAGATGTTCAACATTAACGCCGTTTTCTCTTAAAGTTAAAACAAACTGCGCTAATTTTTCAACAGCTTCTTTAAATGGTTCCACGCTGACAATCTGAGAACCGATATGCATATCGATTCCAGCAAGCTTAATATTTTTTAATTTTGAAGCCTCTACAAATATGCTGATAGCTTCTTTTGATGAAATGCCGAATTTATTTTCAGCCAATCCGGTTGAAATATAAGGATGAGTTTTAGCGTCAACGTCAGGATTAACCCGAATAGCAATAGAAGCCGTTTTGTTAAGGCTGCGGGCTATTTCGTCAATCACATGAATTTCTTCCAAAGATTCCGCTTTTAGCATCAGGATATTATTTTCAATCGCAAGTTTAATTTCTTCATCAGTTTTGCCAACGCCGGACATTATTATTTTATCAGGCTGAAATCCCGCTTTAAGCGCGCGGAACAATTCCCCGCCGGAATTAACGTCTATTCCGCTGCCAAGATTAGAAAATATTTTTATTACATTCAGATTAAAGTTCGATTTAGTTGCAAAAAAGAGCGTATTGTTGACGTTCTTAAATGCGTCCTTAAATTCGTTATATTTATCGCCAAAGAACTTTTTGCTATAGATATATGCAGGCGTTCCCAAAGCGTCTGTAATGCTTTTAACAGAAACCCCTTCACAATAAAGTTCGTTATTCTTATAACCGAAGTATTCCGAGTCAAATATCTGCATGGTGTTCTTTTAAATTATTTCTTAATAAGTTTCAAATATATGAAACTTTTATGTTCTTTACGATTATATTTTTTGGGGATTCGTAACGCGGACTTTCAGTCTGCGTGAAATACAATTAAATTCGTAGCGCAGACATTTAGTCTGCGTAAAATAATAATAGAAAATTAATACTTTCAGATAAGAACTAAATGAGATATCCCATACGAAAACACGATTAAAATGAGCAAACAAGGCGCAGACTGAAAGTCCGCGCTACGATACTTGCAAAAAACAATCTCCAATCTAAAAATATGAGCCATCAAAAAAATTGCCGTTAAATATTATTCTAACCTCGTTTGAATTCGCCGGGATTTTCGGTAAATTTAGACTTATGTATAACAAATTTTTGTAAAGTCTTATGAGATACCCTTTTTCTGAAGTTGAAACTAAATGGCAGAAGTTTTGGGAAGATAAAAACGTTTATAAAACTGATTTTTCCAAGACTGATAAAAAATTATATACGCTTGTAATGTTTATTTATCCCTCCGGAGCTAAACTCCATTGCGGGCATTGGTACAATTACGGACCTACTGACACTTGGGCAAGATATAAAAAGCTCAAAGGATTTAACGTCTACGAACCAATGGGTTATGACGCTTTTGGACTCCCTGCTGAAAATTACGCAATTAAAACCGGGATCCATCCTTACGACAGCACGATGACTAACATTGCCGATATCAGACAGCAGCTTAAAAAAATAGGCTGCATGTACGACTGGAATTCCGAATTGATGACGTGCGTCCCTGAATATTACAAATGGAATCAATGGCTTTTTATTCAGCTTTACAAAAAAGGTTTAGCTTACAGAAAAAACGCTCCTGTAAACTGGTGCCCTTCATGCCAGACTGTTTTGGCAAACGAACAGGTATCAGCGGACGGAACCTGCGAGAGATGCGGAACTGAAGTAATTCAGAAACATCTTACTCAATGGTTCTTCAAAATCACCGATTACGCCGAGGAGCTTTTATCCGGTCTGAATACTATTAACTGGCCAGATAAAACAAAGCTTATGCAAAAAAACTGGATCGGCAAAAGCGTCGGTTCTGAAGTTAAGTTTAAAGTTGAGAACAGCGACGAAGAAATAACCGTATTTACAACCCGCCCTGATACTCTATTTGGAGTAACTTACGTTGTTATTGCGCCAGAGCACTCTTTGGTGGATAAATTAGTTAAGCCTGAATTTAAAGACGGCGTGGCTAAATATCGGGACGAAATAAAATCGTTAACTGAAATTGAACGTACTTCTACTGTAAAAGAAAAAACCGGAGCCCCAACGGGAGCTTATGCTATAAATCCGGTTAATAACGAACGCGTGCCTATCTGGATAGCCGATTATGCATTGTTAACTTACGGCACGGGCTGCGTTATGGCAGTTCCAGCGCATGACGAAAGAGATTTTGAATTCGCTAAAAAATTCGAACTTGCAATTAAAAAAGTCATCTTACAGCCTGGCACAAATCCAGAAGATGAATTAAAAGAAGCATATACTGATACCGGAATATTAGTTAATTCTGCTCAGTTTGACGGAACTCCTTCTGTTGAAGCGAAAGCTAAAATAATTGAATATCTTGAACAGAATAATTTTGGAAGAGGAAAAATAAATTACAGACTAAGAGACTGGCTTATTTCCCGTCAAAGATATTGGGGCACTCCCATACCGGTTATTCACTGCCCAAAATGCGGCGAAGTTCTTGTTGAAGAAAAAGATTTGCCGGTAACTCTGCCTTATGACGTAGATTTTAAGAGCGAAGGAGTTTCTCCTTTAGCGCGTAATGAAAAGTTTATGAACGTTAAATGTCCTAAGTGCGGCGGAGACGCAAAACGCGAAGCCGATACTATGGATACTTTTGTAGATTCTTCCTGGTACTATTTCAGATACCTCAACCCTAAAATTTCAGATAAGATTTTTGATACAGAATTAGCCGACAAGTTTATTCCGGTTGATATGTATGTAGGCGGCGCGGAACATGCTACCATGCATCTTTTATATGCGCGGTTTATTCATAAATTTATTCGAGATTTAGGCTTAACAAAAAGCGACGAGCCATTTTCAAATCTTATTCATCAGGGTACGATAACAAACCAGGGCGCAAAAATGTCCAAGTCCAAAGGTAATGTTGTAAACCCAGATACTTTTACCGCAAAAGTCGGATCGGACGTCTTCCGTCTTTATCTAATGTTTATGGGACCTTATGAACTTGGCGGCGATTGGAGCGACAAAGGAATTTCTGGCACAGAGCGTTTTATAGAAAGAGCGTACGACCTTTTTACCGCCCATAAAGATATTTGCAAAACTGCTCCGGCAAAAGAGAAATACGATATTGCTGCTCTTTCGAACGAAGAAAAAGTTATATATAGAAAAATAAACCAGACAATTAATAAGTACGAAACAGAAATAGATCACTTCCGTTTCAACACTGCAATAGCTTCTTTAATGGAGCTGATTAACGAGCTTGGTAAAAACATTAACCTTTGCAGCAATGAAATAAAAGCTTATGTGCTTGAAAGATTTGCAGCTTTATTAGGCCCTGTGGCTCCGCATATTGCAGAAGAAGCCTGGCAGATGCTTGGCAAAGAAAAATCGTTATTTGAAGCCCCAGTTTGGTTTGACGCAGATAAAAGCGCTTTAACTGAAGACTCTGCGCAAATAGCAGTACAGGTAAACGGCAAGTTACGAGGCTCTCTTGTAGCGCCGACTAACAGCGATGAAGAATTTGTAAAAAGTTTAGTTTATGCAGACGAAAAGATTGCAAAACACCTTGAAGGCAAAACAGTAATTAAAAGTATTTTTGTTAAGAATAAAATTCTTAACATTGTTGTAAAATAACATAAAAATATATCTGGAGTTTTATAAATTATGTTGGATATTAAATTATTCCGCGAAAACCCTGAATTAGTAAGACAGGGACTAAAAAATAAAAACGAAAAAGACCGCGTTGACGAAGTGCTTGAATTAGACAAACAACGCAGAGAATTAATTATTCAGGCTGACGAG
Organism: Ignavibacteriales bacterium UBA1304; assembly: GCA_002307295.1. Lineage (GTDB taxonomy): Bacteria > Bacteroidota > Ignavibacteria > Ignavibacteriales > Ignavibacteriaceae > UBA1304. Next base: position 51,793 of record DBTY01000007.1, on the reverse strand, counting down.
CTGAAAACTCACAGAAATCAGGTTTCCGCTCAGGTCGGTCAATTAAAGAAAGCCGGACAGGACGCTTCAGCTATTATTGCAGAAATGAAAAGAGTCGGCGATCAGATTGCAGAGTTTGACGGCAAACTTAACAAGGTTGAAGAAGACCTGGATTCTTTGCTTAGATATATAGCAAACCTTGCTCATGAATCCGTGCCTGTAGGCAAATCGGCCGCTGATAATGTAGAAACAAAAAGATGGCTGCCGGAAGGCTTTAGCTTTGAAAATGATTTTAAAATATTAGACCATATTGAGCTTGGCAAAAAATTAAAAATTCTTGATTTTGAAAGAGGCGCAAAAATTACCGGAAGCGGTTTTCCGTTGTATATTGGCAAAGGCGCTACTTTAGAAAGAGCTCTTATTAATTACATGCTCGACCTTCATATACACGAGCATGGGTATACTGAAATTTTCCCTCCTTTCCTTGTAAATAAAGATTCTATGAGAGGAACCGGTCAGCTTCCTAAAATGGAAGAAGATATGTACCATATAGAAAAAGACGGTTTATACCCAATCCCTACAGCCGAGGTGCCTATTACTAATATTCACCGCGACGATATACTTAACGAAAAAGATTTGCCTATTAAATACGTAGGCTATTCGGCTTGTTTCAGAAGAGAAGCCGGATCTTATGGAAAAGACTCAAAAGGATTTTTAAGAGTACACCAGTTCAATAAAGTTGAAATGGTAAAATTTGTAAAGCCGGAAACTTCTTACAATGAATTAGAGTTATTAGTTAAAGACGCTGAAGATATTCTGCAAAAACTTAACGTTCCATACAGATTATTAATGCTCTGTACCGGAGATTTAAGCTTTTCAGCGGCAAAATGTTATGATATTGAGACGTGGTCTCCTGCTGAAAACCGCTGGTTAGAAGCTTCTTCATGCAGCAACTTTGAATTCTTTCAGGCTCGCAGAGCAAATATAAGATTTAGAAACGAAGCGACAAAAAAACCTGAATTGGTTCATACTTTAAATGGCTCAGGTTTGGCTACAAGCAGGCTTATGGTTTCGATACTTGAAAACAACCAGACTCCTGAAGGCAAGATACTAGTGCCAAAAGCTTTGCAGAAATATACAGGTTTTGAAATAATAGAATGACGAACATAATTTTTATTTAATGACTAATCTCTTAAAACTAAAAAAGTATTTTGCCCGCAATAAAAAGATGCTCTTATGGGGTTTTCTTTTCACTCTGATTTCTAACGCAGGGACGGTCTACCTTCCCTTAGTATTAAAAAATGCAATTAATAAATTACAAGTCGATGCGACTCCGCATCAGCTTGTAATTTACTGTATAGAAATAATATTAGCGTCATTAGTGGCCGGCGTTTTCAGATTTCTAATACGCCAGACGATTATAGTCGTATCGCGCTATATTGAGTATGATCTGCGGCAGGATTTCTGGGCTCACATTCAGAAACTCCCAATGCGGTATTTTCAGAATACCACTACAGGCAACCTGATGTCGCACGCTACTAACGATATTAACGCAGTGCGCAATTTTATTGGTCCTGCGGTAATGTATTCAGTAGACACTTTCATTCGGCTTATTATTATTATTGGCATAATGATTTCGCTTAGCCCGCAGCTTACTTTTTATACGCTAATTCCTCTCCCCTTTCTTTCGTATGCAGTCTATAAAATTGGGCAGCACATACATCTAAAATATGTGGCCATTCAGGAAAAATTTTCTGAAATGACTACGCGCGCGCAGGAAAATTATTCCGGCATAAGAGTAATTAAATCTTATGTGCGCGAAGAATATGAGAATGAAGAGTTTAATAAGTTAAGCCACGAGTATCTTGAAAAAAATATGGACATGGTTAAGAGCCAGGCTCTTATTATGCCTATGCTCTTCCTGTTAACGGGACTTTCAACAATACTTGTTATGTGGCTTGGCGGCATTAAAGTAATTCAGGGACAGCTCTCTCTTGGCGTAATCACAGCGTTTATTATTTATCTTGGTCTACTTATATGGCCTATTATTGCATTCGGCTGGGTCATGAATATCATTCAGCAGGCCGAAGCGAGTATGAAACGGCTAAACAAGATATTCAATGAGAAATATGAAATATCCGATAATGAGAATACCGATAAAACTATAAAAGATATAAAAGGGGATATTGAATTTAAAAACGTTTCGTTCAGATATAGCGACGATCTTCCTTATATACTAAAAGATATAAATCTGAAAATTGAAAGCGGCTCTACCGTAGCGATTATGGGCTATACCGGCTCAGGCAAAACCTCTTTTATTAATTTGATTCCGCGCCTGTACGACGTTACCGGCGGCGAGCTTTTAATTGACGGAACTAATATTAAAAATATTCCTTTATCCGTTTTACGTAAAAATACCGGATTAGTTCAGCAGGAATCGTTTTTATTTTCGGACTCGATATTAAATAACCTCAGCTATGGCTTGCCTGCGCCTGATCTTGAGAAAATAAAAAAGGTTTCCGATATCTCGCAATTCAGCAAAGACATTAACGATTTCCCCGAAGGATACGAAACTTTAGTAGGCGAAAGAGGAATCACATTATCAGGCGGTCAGAAACAGAGAGCGTCTATTTCCCGCGCGCTTGCTATTGATCCCGCTATTCTGATTCTTGACGATTCCTTTTCGGCAGTAGACACGCATACTGAAGAGGAAATATTAAAAAGATTAAAAGTATTTATGCAGAACAGAACAAGCATACTTATCAGCCATAGAATTTCTACCGTTAAGGACGCCGATAAAATTATCATTCTTGATAATGGCATTATAGCCGAAGAAGGAACGCACGAAGAGCTGGTAGCCTTAAACGGAATTTATGCCGATCTGTATTATAAACAATTATTAGAAAAAGAACTCGAAGAACTAAATTAGACTATATGCCTGAAGATATAAAAAACGAAGACGAGATTTTAGGAAAAGCGTACGACTCAAAGTTAATGAAGCGGCTGTTGGGTTACGTTAAACCGTACAAGAAATATGTGGTTTTTGCTATTCTGCTAAACACTTTAGTATCGGCTTTAGGACCTGTGCGCCCATACCTTACAAAACTTGCAGTCGACGAACATATAGTAAATAAAAACTATAACGGACTTGCCGAAGTAGCCCTGCTCTTGCTTGCATCGTTAGTTCTACAGGCTTTAATTCAATACTTCCTTACGTATTTTACTCAGTATCTTGGTCAGATTACAATTCTTGATTTGCGCGTACAACTATTTGCGCATACGCAGAAACTTGCGGCAAAGTTTTTTGATAAGACCCCAATTGGCAGAACTGTTACGCGGGTTACAAACGATATCGAGTCCCTCAGCGAATTATTCTCTTCTGGAATTGTTATGGTATTCAGCGATATTTTTATTATCCTCTGGATACTCGGTTTTATGTTTTTTCTTGATTGGAGGCTCTCGTTAGTAACGCTTTCCGTAATGCCATTTTTAATATATGGCACTTCGCTGTTCAGAAAAAAAGTAAGAGAAAATTATAGAGACGTCAGAAAGCATCTTGCAAGACTAAACTCCTATATGCAGGAACATATCAGCGGCATAAACGTAGTTCAGATATTTAATAAAGAAGACGTCGAGTTAAAAAACTTTGCCGGAGTAAATGAAGATTATAAAAAAGTAAACATTCAGTCTATATTCTATTATGCTATTTTTTACCCTACAGTCGAGTTCCTAAGCGCAATTGCGACTGGTTTGATAATTTGGTACGGAGGAGGAGAAATTCTTCACCACACGCTTTCGATAGGCGTTTTGTTTGCGTTTATTCAATACACCGAAATGTTTTTCCGGCCTATAAGAGATTTATCTGAAAAATATAATATTATGCAAACGGCTATGGCTTCGTCGGAACGCGTATTTAAATTATTAGACGACAAGACTTTTATTTACGATCCCGCTAACCCAATTCCTCTGAATAATGTAAAAGGCAAAATTGAGTTTAATAACGTTTCGTTTGCATATAACGAACCGGAATATGTGCTGAAGAATATTTCATTTAAAATTAATCCGGGCGAAACAGTAGCAATTGTAGGAGCCACCGGAGCGGGCAAAACAAGCATTATAAATTTATTTACCCGGTTTTATGATATCAATAAAGGTAAAATTTTACTTGATAACATCGATATAAGAGAAATTCAAAAAGAAGAGCTTCGCAAATATGTGTCTATAGTATTGCAAGACGTATTTCTTTTTACCGGCACAATAAAATCAAATATTAATCTGGGGAATTCTGATATCTCAGACGCAAAAATAGTTGAAGCGGCTAAGTTAGTCGGCGCGGATAAATTTATATCGGAGCTTACAAAGGGATATGACGAAGAAGTAAAAGAAAGAGGCTCTACGTTAAGCGTTGGGCAAAAACAGTTGATTTCTTTTGCGCGCGCTATAGCATACGACCCGAGAATTCTGATATTAGACGAAGCTACTTCCAGTATAGACACAGAAACGGAAATCCTTATCCAAAAGGCCATTGAGAAACTGCTCGTAGGCAGAACCGCGATTGTAATTGCGCACAGGCTTTCTACAATTCAAAACGCAGATAAAATAATAGTCCTGCACAAAGGCGAAATAAAGGAGATGGGAAAGCATCAGGAGCTCCTTGCTCAACGCGGCATATATTACAAGCTGTATCAGCTTCAATATAAAAATCAGGAAATGTCTAAAAAGAAATAGTTCTCTTTATTCCTGCATCCCAACTTTTAGATATGACGGATATTCAGCCGAGTGATAAATTCTTTGCGTCGCTTTCTGAAAATCTTCCGGGTTAGCGTTATAAATATCTTCAAACTTTTGAGGGTTCCTGTCTACTAACGGAAACCATGAGCTTTGAACCTGCACCATTATCCTGTGCCCTTTCCTAAAAGCGTGGTTTATATCCTGCAAAGTAAAAGCTACTTTAGTAATTTTATTGGGTTCAAAAGGTTCCGGCTTTTCAAAGCTGTTCCGGAATTTCCCTCTCATAACGTCGCCCCTTACCATCATCTGGTATCCGCCCATTTTTGTTACCTTGTTATTTGAGGCTTCTTCTTTTGCGCTGTCAGGAAAAACGTCTATAAGCTTAACAATAAAATCCGCGTCCGTCCCGGTAGTAGCTACATATAGATTAACTTCTATAGGCCCCATAAGCGTGATATCTTTTTCTATTTCTTCTGTTTCATATACAAGCACGTCAGGCCGCTCAGAGGCAAAGCGCTGGTCGTCTACCATATATTCGCGGTGCATACTATTTCTTATATCCTTAGAAAACGGAACTGGTTTATTCGGGTCGCTCGCATATTCGTCAAACGAATCGCTATTATTTAACTGCGAATTATCAAACCGCAATTTTCCCTTTGAGTAAAAAAACAACTGCCCTTCTTTAAGATTTGCAGGAGGCCATTGATCGTATTTTCTCCAAACATTTGAACCGGATTCAAACACATAAGCGCCAGGTAGATCGGGCTTAGCTTTATCTTTTAAGCAATAATTATAAAACGGGAATTCTATTTTGCTGCGGAAAAACTCTCCTGTATTTTGCTGAAAATTAATATCGCCAAGTTTATCTCCTTCCGTCCTGCTCCAAGCGCCGTGAGACCATGGGCCAAGGACTAATATATCATAAGTAGAAGGACTTTGCTTTTTGATTGTCTTGTATGTATTTAACGCTCCGTATAAATCCTCAGCATCAAATAATCCGCCGACTACCATAACAGCAGGCGCGATATTTTTAAAATAAGGAAGAGGATTTTTTGCTTTCCAATAATCGTCATATGTTCCATGAGCCATTATTTCATTCCAGAAAGGAACGCTGCTTTGCAAATACTTTTCAGTTAAATTTTTAAGCGAGCCGGTTTGTAAATGGAAAGAGTAGCCGTCCTGAGTAGGATACGTAAAACCAGATTGCCATTTCGTAGTAAGTCCTTTACGCGGTTTTCCAAATACGGAAAGAAAATTAAATGCATGCGGCAGAAACAAAGCTCCGTTATGGTGGAAGTCGTCGCCAAGAAACCAGTCAGTTACAGGAGCCTGCGGCGAAGAAACTTTAAGAGCAGGGTGCGCGTCAATAAGACCAAGCGCGGCATAAAAACCGGGATAAGAAATTCCGTACAAACCCGCTTTGCCATTATTATGTCTTATATTTTTTATCAGCCAGTCAATAGTGTCATAAGCGTCGCTGCTTTCGTCAACGTCTGTATTATTTTTCTTATCGGCAATTTGAGGTCTTGCGTTTACATAATCGCCTTCAGACATAAACGCTCCCCGCACGTCCTGATAAACAAAAATATATCCTTCCATTGTAAACAATGTAGAGGGTCCCAGCATTGAGGGATATGAATCTTTACCGTAAGGCCCTACAGAATACGGCGTGCGAACAATTAGGAATGGGTACTCTGTTAATGTGTCGCGCGGAACATATACGGCTGTAAATAATTTTTTCCCGTCGCGCATTGGAATTTGGTATTCGTACTTTGCATAATGCGACGCTACATATGATGAGTCTACTAAAGCGCTTTGGCCAAAGTTGCAGCCCGCAAAAATAATTACAATGCTTATTATTAGACAAACGGAAATTTTATTTTTGTTTTGAAATTTCATAAAACGCCGGATAATGATGGTTAAATCTGTGTATAGCTTCCAACTAAAAAAATCTATACCAAAAAAAAATTACAAAATTCCCCTTTTTATTTTTCCTGCTGTAAATAAGCCGTCCCGATAAAAACCGGGACGGCCAAATATTTTTCTGATTTGCGTATACTGTTAAAAGAAGAGCGTCTGCATTACTAAATAAAACTATCTGATAATATTTATCATTTCTTTAACAGCTTCATTTAAGCCTACAAACAGGGCTCTTGCGATAACAGCCTGGCCAATGCTCACTTCGTCAATATCGGATAATTCGCGGAAGATTTTCATGTTTAGATAATTAAGTCCGTGTCCTGCATTAACTCCAAGCCCAAGTTTTTTAGCCTGTTTAGCTCCCAGCCTTATTCTTTCCAATTCGTCAAATTCTTCTTCTTCGCTTTCAGCGTTAGCATAAACTCCGGTATGAATTTCTATAAAATCAGATTCAATTTCCGCAGCAGCGTTAATCTGATCGATATCAGGTTCGATGAAAACAGAAACTTCAATATTCGCTTTATGAAGGTCTTTAATTGCCGATTTAATCTGCGCAATATCGTCTATAATATTCAGACCGCCTTCAGTAGTAAGTTCCTGTCTTTTTTCAGGAACTAAAGTGGCAAGTTCCGGCTGAACATCGCAGGCAATTTTAATAATTTCTTCAACAGGAGCCATTTCCATATCTAATTTTGTAGTAATAAGTTCGCGCAGCAAACGGAGGTCTCGTTCGTTCACGTGTCTTCTATCTTCTCTAAGATGCACTACAATGCCGTCTACTCCCGATTGTTCAGCTAATAGCGCCGCAGTTACCGGATCAGGCTGCACTTCGCCTCTTGCATTTCTTAAAGTTGCAATATGATCTACATTTAATGAAAACCTCATTTTTCCTAACCTTTGAATAATTCGCGTATAATATTAATTAAACTGCCTATTCCGATTCCAAAATCGTTGGCCCTAAAACGTAATGTCGATATAAAATCAATACTAAACATAACGCCGAAATGAGTAATAATGCAATAGTAAATTGATTTTGTTCTTAACGCTAAAAACCCGAGAATAATTCCTCCGGCTATTGCGCCGAATGTTTCCAATGCCGGCTTGCCGTTATGAAGTATAACAAATGGAATCATCTGAATTATAATTGCATAGCCGCCAAATTTTTCCGAGAGTCCAAACAGCATATATCCGCGCCAGATAAACTCCCAGGCGATCATATATACAAACATACACGATTCATATATCAGGAATGTATTCCACGAGTTTCTTGCGCTTTGAACATGCGGATATGTTTCCTTAAACGAGCTATCGGCAGATACAAACCAGAGAATAATTATCATCGCTATTAAAAACAACGAAGATATTTTCAGCCCTGCTTTATAATCGCCAACCTTTAGTCCATAGTCGGAAATCTTTTCTTTTAAGAATAATTTGATTATTAAAACCGGAAGGATTAACAGCGTTATAAAATCGCCGAAGAACCAATATATGTTTTCAAGCAGCGCAATATCTTGATACGAAGAAAAATAATCGTATATGTATATCCTGAAAAATCGCCATGAAGTATAATACCAGGATATAGTTTGCAGAACTGCGACGGAGACGAGAATAGTTACAACTTTCTTGTCCCAGTCTTTTATCACGTCCTTTACAAAACCGATCTCTTTTTTCAGCGTCATTTAGAATTTTTATAATTATTACTCATTAATACAAAAATAATAAAATGCTGAATCGATTGTCGATTTTATTTAACAAAATTTCACATTACTAAAATTATTTTTTTATTTCTGTTAACGAAAAAACTATTTCATTAAGCCCCATCAGGCGGCGTATCACTCCTGTAATGCCGTCCCCCTGTATATTAGCTTTTAATCTAACAATGCCGACGTTTGGAGCAAGCCATTCGGTTTCAGTATTAGTAGAGCCTTTTGCGGAAATAATTTTTAATTCTATTTTGAGGCAGCGAAACGCTCCGGCTTTAGTTCTTATATTTTCTACCCCTTTAACCGAACCCAGCAAGGTAATTTTAGAAGAGTCGCCGTCGACTATCTCGCAGCCATCCCAACGCCAGTTATCGCCCAGTTTCAGAGGCAAAGGCAGTCTTAATACTGGTTTACTGTAAGTGACTGTATTGCTAAAAAAAAGAGCTTTGCTATAAACTTTTTTAAGATATATTCCATTAGGCTCTAACATCAGATTTTGCTTGTATGTAATGGGTCCCGCTTCATATGTAAATACCATTTGATTCCCTTCGGCTTTAACGTTAGCTTTGGTCTGCCCCACGTTAGACTCGAATACAAATGAAGAATTTTTCTTAAGCGGAAAATACTCCGCGCCAAAAGTTTCGGCCGCTTCTGGCTTACTATGATAAAGACCCGCCACTGACTGAGCGTTTATAACTGCGCTAAAAGCGCCATATAAAAATATTAGAAATAAAATGCGTTTCATCTTCTACGCCATCCTTAAATACATTACGGAAAATATATTTCCAATAATACCCTTCAATTGTTAACTCTGTGTTATGGAAATAATAATATATCGTTAAGAATAGGAATAGAGATTAAAAAGTTTGCCGTGTATTTTACCCACGCTGTTGAGTAATGCGATATGTTAATACTAAGCTAAAACTATCAACACAAAAGCTCCATAGGAGCGTAATATTAGTGTGACCTATTATCAGTATAACAATTATTTGAAGGGAATAATTCCGTTTTGGAGAGAGCTATACAAAAACTGATTAAATGAAACCGTAAAGCCATTCTTCGGCTATCGCTCAGGAGGACGCTTTTTACTGTAAGAATTTTATCTAAAAAGATTAGCCCATATCAGACTTACAGTTTCAAATTTCCGAAATACTTAAATTGCCAATATCGTCAATAGTTATTGTAATCAGGTCTTCATCGTCATTCAGATTAAGATGATTAAGTCTTTCTTCCTGATTGCCTACGGCTTCATAAAATATTTTTTTAACTGTTCTTGCATTGCCAAAATTTTTATCTCTCTTTTTGTAAAGATCGGTAAATATCTCATACAACATTTGCCAGGCGCCCTCGTCTAATTTGTATCCGTTTTTTGAGCTTAGCGTGTCTGTAATTGCAAGCATTTGCCGGGGAGTAAAATCTTCAAACATAAAGTAATTTGCAAAACGGGATTCAAGCCCCGGATTAGCGTCAATGAAATATTTCATTTCTGCCGGATAACCCGCTACAATAACCGCAAACTGCCCCTGATAGTCTTCCATTCTTTTTAGTAGGGTTTCTATTGCCTCTTTGCCATAATCATCTGCGCCGCGGGCTAGAGTATAGGCTTCGTCAATAAAAAGAAAACCGCCCAGAGCCTTTTGAATTACTTCGTCAGTCTTTATAGCAGTCTGCCCAGGATAACCCGCTACAAGCAAAGCTCTATCGGCTTCTACAAGATGCCCTTTTTCAAGCAGCCCCATTTCTTTATAAATTTTACTCAGCAAACGAGCTACTGTAGTTTTGCCAGCGCCTGGATTGCCCAGAAAAACTGAATGAAGGTTTTTATTAATTATTCTAAGTCCTCTTTCTTCGCGCAGCTTAGAAACTCTTAATCCGCTGATAAGTTTTTCTACCGATTTTTTTACGCTCTCAATTCCGGTAAGGCTATTTAATTCGCCTAAGAGACCTTCAAGTTTCTCTTCGTCCCCTTCAATTTTTATGGTCTTGTTTTTCCCCGGAGCGGAGACTATGTCTTTAATATCTTCATATTTAAGAGTATGCAATTCTTCCTTTGTTCTTTTATCCGGCGGAATAACGGCGGCGCGCAGCAGTTGTTTTCTTAAACCTTCGTCAATAAGGTTCCTTACAATTCTTGCATTGCCAAAGCTTTTATCGCGGCTTCTGTAAAGCTCATTAAAATATTTTTTTGCATATATCATGGCTTCCGCTTCAACTTTGTAATCTTTATTGGCTAAAGAATTAGTAAAGATTTTCATCAGGTTGTCGGGCGAATAATCTTCAAATATTAACGTTTTAGAAAAACGGGATTTAATTCCGGAGTTGCTCTCTACAAAATTTTGCATTTCATCCGTATAACCGGCGGCTATAACAATGAATCTGCCTTTATCGTCTTCCATTCTTTTAAGAAGCGTATCAACGGCTTCTTTGCCAAAATCGCCGCCTGACTCCGAGCCCTGTTTTATAAGCGCATAAGCCTCGTCTATAAACAAAACGCCGCCAATGGATTTATCAATAACCGCTTTGGTTTTTTCAGCCGTCTGGCCTACATATCCGGCTACAAGCCCCTGCCTGTCAATCTCAACCAAATGCCCTTTAGGCAATATCCCCAGAGCCGAGTAAATTTCGCTGAATATTCTTGCAACGGTAGTTTTGCCTGTGCCGGGATTGCCAAGAAAAAGTATATGCGATAAAAACTCCTCGCTTAAATTTTTATTCTGCTCTTTATAGTAACGCGCTAGTTTTACAATTTCGTTTATTTCTTTTTTAACCGAGTCCAGCCCTATCAGCTTATTTAGCTTTGTAAGAGCTTTATCAAGCTCTTCTTCGTTAATTGGAATCTGTATGTTTGCTTTATCTTCTGCGTCAAAATACTTTTCTATATCGCTAAGAGTAATTGCGCTCAAAGCTTTTTTTGTTCTTTCATCTTTTGGTAAAGCGAGATAGCGTTTGCCAAGCTGCATTTTAGAATCGTTAAAAACATTTCTTACAAGCCTTGCATTGCCAAAAGAGTTATCCCTTTCTCTATAAAGCTTTGTAAACTTTTTTTTCAAATGCTCCAAAGCTTCCGGCTCAACTTCATACTCTTCGTTAGCGGCCATCGACTGAAATATTTCTGTCAGCTCTTCAGGACTAAAATCTTCAAAATTAAAAAAATGTGTGAAGCGGGATTTCATTCCCGGATTAGAATCCAAAAAGGAATTCATTTCGTCAGGATAACCGGCGGCAATAACAGCAAATTCATTTCCCTTATCTTCCATCCGTTTAAGAATTAAATCAATAGCCTCCTGCCCAAAATCCTGCCCGGTTCCTCCTTTTTTTGAGAGCGTATAGGCTTCGTCAATAAAAAGAACGCCGCCCACAGCGTCGTTTAATATCTTGTCGGTTTTTTGAGCGGTCTCGCCAATATACTGTCCAACAAGCGCGGCTCTATCGACTTCAACAACGTGCCCTTTTTCAAGCAGTCCCATGGCTTTAAATATTTTCCCTAATAACCGCGCCACTGAAGTTTTACCTGTGCCGGGGTTCCCAAGAAAAACAGAATGCAAAGAAAAATTATCCTGCGTTTTTAAACCGGATTTTTTCCTGTCCTTAACAAAACTCAGGTAATCTACAAAATCTCTCATCCCCTGCTTAACGCTTTTCAAACCAGTAAACTTATCTAGACCAGCTATAAGCTCCTCAACTAATTCTTCGTCAAGTTCGCCATGCTGTTCATTAGCGGCGGCGGGAGCCTGCTGGTTAACCGGTCCCTTATCACTCACGGAAAATTCTTCCAAAGGGAGAACTATTTCTTCTTCATTTGGGATTTCAGTATTCCCAATTGAGAACCATCTTTCGCATATTTTCTTCCCCTGAATAAATATCTCTACTCTGCCGTTTCCTTCCTGCCATTGCCCTTTTATCTCCGAACCAAAGGTCTGCACAAATACTACGTCCTTCCAGTCCTTTTCAATTTCCAGCTCAAAGTCGCGTTTTCCAATTTCAGCTTCATTATTAAACCAGATAGCCTCGCACGGCCATTTAATATTTTCTTTCAAGTAGTATGGATTAAAAACTATTGTTTCGGCCGCAATAAGCGTTACCGCTTCTTTATTAAACTGAAGATAATAAGCGCCCGCGTTTAACGCAGGATTTCTATTTGGGTCAAAAACCCTACAGTTGATGGTAGTAATAAAATCTTCATTGAACCTTTGAACGTCGGTTCTTCTTGCTTCTATGTTCGTGTCAGATGCAATAGATTCATCTTTAGGCGAGGGAGTATAATTCTGCAATATTTTATACATAGCCGCCTGATAGCGCTCATAAGGTCCGAGACGCTCTTCTAAAAGCTTTGCTTCTTCATAAGCGGGCTTAAACTGAAACAAAGCTATTAGCGCTTCAAGGCGCAATAAATTTGCTTCGTCATACTGATTAATTTTGGAAGGATCTTCAAGAATTTTTTTTGCCGCCCAGATAGCGAACCAAAACTCCTGCTGTTTCATAGCCTCTTCGCCGTCTTCTAATAATTCCATTTCCGATTTAAAAGAATCGCCAAACAAGCCTTTTTTAATTCCAGCAGCCCTACGGTACCATTTACGCAGTTTAAGGAGTTTTTCATCTTTGTTGCCGCCAATTTCTCTGGCGCGTTCAATCTCTTCAAGAGCTTCAAAATATCTGCCGCATCCGGCCAATGCTCTTGCTTTATTAACGTATGCCCAGGCGAGCAGTTTTACTTTATGTTTTATTGCAATATTAAGATCAAGGAGAGCCCCTTCAAAAATGCCCAGCCGCATTAAAATAAAACCCCTGTATAAATGAGGTTCAACTTCATCAGCGCTTAGGTCTACGGCATAATTAGCCAGCTCAAGAGCCTGCGCAGTGTTCCCGTTTTCTAAGTAAGCCCAGGCTAAGCACACAGCCGACTGCGCGTCATCCTGCTTTTGGTCGAATACTTTTTTTGCGGAAGCCAAGGCCATTCTATAGCGTCCCTGCCACAAATGCTCAAAAGCGTCATTAAGTAATTCGTCTAATTCTTCAGAGCTCAATTGGGTCGTCCTTAGTAGAAATAATAAATATCATAAAACTTTATATTTTAATCTGGCATATTTAAAAGATAATGAATTTAATTGAAAAAAGGAAAACCGGACAATATTGCCCGCCTTCGTAAAAATAGAAAAGCCCGTCCTAATAAATCGGGACGGGCTTTTAATTTTAGAAGGACGAACTATTAATACATTCCGTCCATACCGCCCATTCCTCCCGGAGGCATAGCTGGGCCGGCTTTTTCAGCTTCTTTCTTTTCATAAATTACAGCTTCTGTCGTTATCAATAATGAAGCTACCGAAGCGGCATTTTCCAATGCTGTTCTTGTAACTTTAGTAGGATCAATAACGCCTGCTTTAATTAAGTTTTCATAAACTTCCGTAGCTGCGTTAAAGCCAAAGTCGTCTTTTCCGCTTTTAACTTTATCTAAGACTACCGAGCCTTCAAGACCAGCGTTATTTACAATTTGTCTTAATGGTTCTTCAAGAGCTTTTTCAATAATATTGATGCCTGTGGTCTGGTCGTCGTTAGCGCCTTTAAGGTCCTTAAGAACCTGAATAGCTCTAACAAAAGCGACGCCGCCGCCAGCTACAATACCTTCTTCAACTGCTGCTCTTGTAGCGTGTAAAGCGTCTTCTACGCGAGCTTTCTTTTCTTTCATTTCAACTTCTGTTGAAGCGCCAATTTTAATAACTGCAACTCCGCCAGAAAGCTTTGCAAGTCTTTCCTGAAGTTTTTCTTTATCATAATCTGAAGTAGTTTTTTCAATCTGAGCTTTAATTTCGTTAATTCTCTTCTTGATATCTTCTGATTTTCCTGCGCCTTCAATGATAGTAGTGTTATCTTTATCAAGAACAACTTTTTTAGCTGTGCCAAGATAAGAAACTGTAGCATTATCTAATTTAAAGCCTCTTTCTTCAGAGATTACCGTGCCGCCTGTTAAGATAGCAATATCTTCAAGCATAGCTTTTCTTCTATCGCCAAAGCCAGGAGCTTTAATTGCAGCAACTCTCAGGGTTCCGCGGATTTTATTAACTACTAATGTAGCTAAAGCTTCGCCTTCAAGGTCTTCAGCAATAATAAGCAACGATTTTCCCTGCTGAGCGACTTTCTCTAAAATTGGGAGAAGGTCTTTCATAGCTGAGATTTTTTTGTCGTGAATCAAAATGAAAGGATCTTCTAAAATTGCTTCCATTGTTTCAGCGTCTGTTACAAAATAAGGAGATAAATAACCGCGGTCAAACTGCATGCCTTCAACAACTTCTAAAGCCGTATCAGTGCTTTTAGCTTCTTCTACAGTAATAACGCCGTCCTTACCAACTTTTTCCATAGCGTCTGCAATAAGGCTGCCGATAGATTTATCGTTGTTTGCAGAGATAGCTCCAACCTGAGCGATTTCATTTCTGCCTTCAACTTCGCGGCTTTGAGTTTTAAGGAACTCTACAACTTTAGTAACCGCTAATTCAATGCCTCTTTTAAGATCCATTGGATTTGCGCCTGCTGTAACGTTCTTCAAACCTTCTCTGTAAATAGCCTGAGCCAAAACAGTAGCGGTAGTAGTTCCGTCGCCTGCAACGTCGCTGGTTTTAGAAGCTACTTCGCGAACCATCTGAGCGCCCATGTTTTCTACTGCGTCTTCTAATTCAATTTCTTTAGCTACAGAAACGCCGTCTTTTGTAATTGTTGACGCGCCAAATTTCTTTTCTAATATTACGTTACGTCCTTTTGGGCCTAATGTAACTTTTACAGCGTTGGCTAATTTATCAACGCCTCTTTTTAATTTAGTACGCGCTTCGCTGTCATACTCTATTAATTTTGAAGCCATATTAATATCTCCTGATTAAATTTAAAACTTTTTTTTAATTTAGAACTGCAAAAATATCGCTTTCGCGCATGATTAAGTAATCTTCGCCGTCGACGGTTACTTCAGTGCCGCTATATTTTCCGTATAAAACCTGGTCGCCTACTTTAACCGTTAATGCAATTACTTTGCCGTCTGTTTCAGAAACTTTGCCTGCGCCTACAGCTACAATAGTTCCTTTCTGTGGTTTTTCTTTTGCTGAATCCGGTATGATAATTCCGCTTGCAGTTTTTGCCTCGGCTTCAAGAGCTTTTACTACTACTCTATCTGCTAAGGGAGTTAAATTAATTTTACTCATCGTTAACCTCCTGTTAATTATTTTTGTTAGCGCTCTACGTTTGTGACTGCTAACATAATATTTAAAATTGGATTTGTCAACATCATTTATGTTATACGATTGTTATGCTTTTGCTTTGATAAAGGCAGGTATTGCAGTAAATACCCCATTTTACTGCAAAAGAAATGGAAATTCTCCTCGGCAATCTATAGCAGATTGTCTACAAAAATATGACTTTCGTCCAAATGTAACCGAGTTTGTTTGAAATAAAACAGAGCTTATTTTTCTTTATTTAGCAATTCCTTAATGCCAAATACCACCTGATTAACTACCTTCTCCGTAACTGGCGCAGAGCTCTGTTTTTTTTCATCCATAAATTTTTTGAGCATTTCAAGTTTTAAGTCGATATTTTCTTCAAGCGACAGGGGTCTTTTTGCATAAGCTCCCATTATGCCCTGATGAACAGCAGCCGGTTTTGACGCGCTTCCAGCAGCGCCGGGAAGCGGATTTTGTTTGTTATTTTGATCGGGCGTCGGTTTAATTACGGCCATAACTACTCCAAATTAAAAAATTCAATAAGTCTATTTATTATTATCGGATAAAACCCTGAATAAATAAATAGGTATATAAAACTTTTTTTTTGCGGGGAGGGGTAAAAATTCAAAATAAGTTATAATTGATTTCCTCCGATAATTGAAAGAATACTTAAAGTTGCCGGTAAAGCTTAAAAAACAGACTACTAATTTTCATTTTTAAGACAAATACCCGAATATGATTAATTTATTTAATCATATCGCAAATTATTTAATGTTTTTTTAGTCAGTATACGAATATTTATAAAATGCAACAAGATACTTGTATTTTTTTTTACTTATCTTGAATCATATATTTAAATTTTTAATAACCCTTTAGGCGCTACATGAAAGTCAATATAAAAGAAGTATTGGATTACCACAGCGAAGGAAGAAAAGGGAAAATTGAAGTAAATTCTACAAAACCCTGCGTTACTTCAAGAGACTTATCCCTTGCGTACACTCCAGGCGTTGCGGAACCTTGTAAGTTAATTGCTCAAAATGAAGACGATGTTTATAAATATACTGCAAAAGGGAACTTAGTAGCAGTTGTAACTAACGGAACTGCGGTTCTTGGTTTAGGAAACATTGGGCCATATGCCGGCAAACCCGTAATGGAAGGAAAAGCTGTTCTATTCAAAAGATTTGCCGATATCGACGTATTTGATATCGAGCTTAACACGTTGGACCCCAAAGAAGTAATCCGCGCAGTTCAGCTGCTTGAGCCAACTTTCGGCGGAATAAATCTGGAAGACATTAAAGCTCCCGAATGTTTTGAAATTGAGGAAGAGCTAAAAAAAACGATGAAGATTCCCGTGTTCCACGACGACCAGCATGGCACGGCGATAATATCTTGCGCGGCGCTTATTAATGCTGCCGAACTTGTAGGCAAAAACCTTGCCGACGTTAAGTTAGTTGTAAACGGCGCAGGCGCGGCTTCAATCTCCTGTTGTAATCTTTATATGCGCGCAGGCGTAAAAAGAGAGAACATTCTCATGCTTGATTCAAAGGGAGTTATTCATACCGGCAGAACCGACCTAAACAAATACAAAGAATTATTCGTAGCAAAAACTGACAGACGCACCCTTGCAGACGCAATGGAAGGCGCAGATGTTTTTGTCGGCGTTTCAGTCGGCGGAGTCGTTTCTAAAGATATGATTAAAAGCATGGCTCACGATCCTATTGTATTTGCAATGGCAAACCCGGATCCGGAAATTACCTATGACGACGCCGTTTCTGTTCGAAGCGACATCATCATGGCTACTGGCCGGAGCGATTATCCTAATCAGGTGAATAACGTTTTAGGATTCCCGTTTATCTTCCGCGGAGCATTAGACGTCAAAGCCTCTGCAATTAACGAAGAAATGAAAATGGCTGCGGTACGCGCTCTTGCAGAACTTACAAAAGAAAAAGTTCCTGAAATTGTGTTCAAAGCTTACGGCGGTAAAGAATTTACTTTTGGACGCCATTATATAATTCCAAAACCGTTTGACCCCAGAGTTTTGTGGAAAGTCGCCCCAGCTGTAGCTAGAGCCGCAATGGAAACAGGCGTGGCTCGAGTTCCAATTGAAGACTGGGCGGCTTACGAAAATGAACTTAAAGAGAGATTAGGTTTATCAAAAGAAATAATTCGCACCATGATTCAAAAGGCGCAAAAAGATCCTAAGCGTATTGTTTTTCCGGAAGGCGAAGAAGACAAAATCATCAGAGCGGCTCACGAAATTTTTGAAGACAAAATGGCTTATCCAATATTGCTTGGCAATAAGGATAACATTACTGCAAAAATTGAAGCTCTTGGCTTTGAACTAAACGAATTTGAAATTATCGATCCGCTAAAATCCGATTTAAGAGAAAAGTATGCAGCTGAGTATTATGACTATCGCAAACGCAAAGGAGTAATACACAGAGAAGCTCTAAAAACCATGAGGAACAATAATTACTTTGGTTCTATGATGGTAAAAATGGGAGACGCAGATTCTTTGGTAGGCGGCATCACCGCTTATTATGGCGATACTCTCAGACCCGCTCTACAATGCCTTGGCGTTAAAGAAGGGTTCAAAGTAGTTTCAGGTCTTTATATAGTTCTTACAAAACGAAATATTTACTTCTTTGCAGACGCATCTGTAAACATTAACCCGACGGAAGAAGAGCTTGCAGAAATTGCAATCTCCGCAGCCGATACAGTGAAAGGCTTTGACGTGATTCCTAAAGTTGCAATGCTTTCTTTCAGCAATTTTGGAAGCGCCGTTCATCCTGAATCTATTAAGGTTAAAAACGCTACTGCGCTTGCAAAAAAACTTCGCCCTGATTTAATTATCGACGGCGAAATTCAGGCGGATACTGCGGTTATGCCTTCAATTCTTGAAAAAGATTTTCCGTTCAGCCCGTTAAAAGGCGGCGCGAACGTGCTTATATTCCCGGATTTGGCTTCTGGAAATATTGCTTATAAATTAATGGCAAGACTTGGCGAAGCGACTGTTATTGGACCTATCCTGATGGGAATTAAAAAACCTGTTCAGGTATTACAACGCGGTTCTTCGGTTGAAGAAATTATTAATATGACTGCTATTGCGGTAGTAGACGCGCAAAAATAAATTAATAATGTTATTAAAAGCGGAGCGTTCTTAAACATTGTTTTTGAACGCCCCGTTTTTTTATTTTAAAAATAATTTATACGGAGTTTAATAAAGGTATGCGACCTAATTATTTTTACGGCAACATATTTTTTCTTCTGAAATACTGATCCACCCAATCAACATTAGGAGCAATCAGCGGAGCTGCTGTAATCCTGCCTCCAAAGCCCATATACCTGAGAGTAAAAGCGTTTACAGTAGTAGTCTCTATTGAATTAAAGATTTTTGGATCAATATCAATACCATACTTAAATGCAAGATCGGTCGTATGGGTTATAGATTTTTGCAGCGTCCTTTTTTGCGCTAATTCTTCTTTGAGTTTATCTTTAACTTTAGCAAAAGGGAGATGTTCTTCTTTAGGCTGATCTTTTTTATCAATCAGTTTGAAAACAGAATAACCTTCTTTAACTTTAAGCGGACCGTAAACTTCGCCAATTTTCATCTTTCCGGCAATCCTGCCAATTTCGCCATAAGCTGTAACCGGGAACAAACCAAACTCGCCGCTTTTCTTTTTCGTCCATTCTCTTTTGGAATACTTTGCGGCAATTGTTTTTATATCGCCTCCGTTTTTAATTTCATTCAAGGCCTGTTCTACAACTTCCAAACTGTCCGTCAATATTTCCACAATGTTTACTAACTGCGGAGGAGTAGTTTCTTTATTCTGGCTTTTGTAATAAGCCAAAGCCTCTTGGTCGGTTACTCCGGCTGAATCATATATCCGTCCCTGATTTAATTGGAACAGATAATTATCTTTCCACATAGCGACTTCATTTTTTACCTCCGGCAGATTTTGATAGCCTTTAGAATAAGCCTCCCGCGCCAAAAGCTCCTGCTCAATCATTTTACGTATGCGTTTGCCAAGCTGAAATTTAATAGAGCTGATATCAGTTTCCTTTGAGCTGAATCCGTCAAATACAAGCTGCCGTATAAACCCCTTTGTCGTAACAGGATCTTTTTCAAACTGAATAAAATTAATTTTAAGCGAGTCCTCCCCAAGTTCATTCTCTATTTTTATAACGTCGTTGGCGTCAAAATAAAAAGGCTCGTCTTTCTTTGCTTTAAACTCTGACTTTTTTTTAGCAAACAAATCTGAAATTTTTTCGCACAGGCTGCCAAACATAGCGCCGTTCATATCAACTTTTTTATCCTTAAAAAAGTCCTTATAAAACACTTTGTATATTTCGTTTTCCTTTCTGGCTTTTATTGTTTTTTCTACTGTGCGCTCGGCGTTTTCTTTATCCTGCTGAGTTTCGAACACCGACTCAATTTTATTTACTAACTTAAATATATACCAGCCGTCTGGAGTAAACATAGGCGCGGTATAACGGCCGACTTTCATGTGATAAAGCGAGTCTTCTATATCGTCCTGCATCTGGCCATATGTTACTTCAATTGGCTCTTTTTGTTCGTTTACTTCTGGTCCGGCCGCAAGGATAGTATCAAACGGGACGCCCTGTTTTAGCAGATTATATAAATCAAATATTTCTTTTTCTTCAGTGGAAAAAATAAATTTCACTTTAAGTTTTGTTTTGCTTTTTACATAACCCTGAATTAATTCTTTGTCGTCAATTACAGCTTTATCTTTAATTTCCTTTCTGTATAAAGCGTCGCGTATGAACATTTTTTCAAAAGCGGAAGAAACAAATTTCATCACTTCCGTAGTGTCTAATCCTTTTTCAACGGCTTCAAGCGCTCCTAATTTTTCGGCAAGCAGAGTATAAATAAATTCAAGTTTCGCAGCTGGGGCAATATCTTTAAGGTCTTTTCTAAACTGGGGAGTCATTTCATATCGTTCAGTAAATTCCCCCTTAGTAATAATTTTAGAACCCGCTTTAGCTACTGCCGCATCGTCGTTTTGAGAATAAACTGGAGAGCAAAAAGCGAGCGCTAACAGGAATGAAAAGAATAATAATTTTTCCATATACCATACTTACATAAGTAAAAAATGAGTGATTTTATTACGTAAGTTTAATAATTATTTACATTAGAAACGAACAAAAATAACATAAAATATGAAGAGAAATAATTTAGAATAGATTTCCGTATCTTCATAATAACCGCTACTTATTTCATTTGCGTTATCGTAAGGCTAGCTTAAATATGAAGCCGCGCAATATAGGTTACGCGCTCTTTCTAAAACTAAAGGCCAGACGAAAACGCCTGGCCTTTAAACCGGATTTAGTTAATACTAATCAGTCTTATTATAAAAAAACTATTATTTAATAAGCATCATTTTAGCAGTTTTAATAAAAGCCTGCCTTCCGCTTTCCATAGGCGAAGCGGTTATCTTATAAATATATAATCCGCTGACGTAATTGTTCATTTTGCAATCGACGTTGTACTCGCCTGCTTCCTGAACGCCATTAACCAAAGTCATTACTTCTCTGCCAAGCAGATCGTATACTTTCAAGTCTACGCTGCTTTTTTCTTTCAATGAGTATTTAATTGTAGTAGAAGGATTAAACGGATTTGGATAATTCTGTAATAACGAAAATGTAACAGGAGTAGAATAATCGTTATTAATTTGTTTTATATTGCTCTTTGAAAAAGTAATATAGTCTGACGATTTAACCCATATCTTATAGCCTCTTGCAGGCGCAGATACATATACCCTACCATCAGCCTGCACAGTTGTAGTTTCGTTATAATCAAAAGCGTTTCTTAATACAAGTCCCGCCCAGCTTGTAAAGCCGGAAGGAGAACTATCAACCCACAAACCTTTAGTAGAAGAGTCGTTATTATTAATTACTATAATAGCTCCGTCTTTTGTTCCGTTTCCCTGCCTTCTGGCTACATATACATTATAAGTATCGCCTGAAGGATAAGGATTGCCAGTCTCGCTTAAGACTGAAATAACGCCGCCTAAATAATTTTTTCTAACAAATATTAATTTCTTAATATCGGTTTTTAAATCTGAAGGAGCTTTAACAGAATCAGGCAATGAAGAATCCGAAGGTTTTTGAGTAACTCCAAAGAAATGAGGATAAAATACGCAAGGCCTTCCTTCATGCGTTAATATGTAAGCATAAGCCAATTTAAAATCTTTTGAGACCCATTTATCAGGCTCTTTACCTGTATCGTGGTTATCTACAAATGTAACTACAGAAACGCCGGAAAGACCATTGCCAGAGTTGTTCCTAACCATTCCCGCATGGTTTAACCAAGCCATGTTAAAACTACTTTGATTGCCATTGCACATATCTTTAAGCGTGCTTTTTAACGGAAAATCAAAACCGTTTACAGTTGCGCCATAACCTGCAACCGTATTAACCCAATTTTTAATTCTGTAATCAGAGCCCCAGTATTCGCCTACAATAAACCTTTGCGCGCTGTTTAGTAACGGCAAATTGTTTACCCACGAAGCTACAAAAGCCTCCTGAAATCCTCTTACAAAATCAAGCCTGAATCCGTCGAACCCAATCTGATTAGCCAGCCAGTATCCCCAGTCTTTTAAACGCGTTTGAACAGTAGTATTATAAGTATTTAAATCGTTTCCAAACATCCTGCAGTTTGGAATTACTTCGTCGCTTCCCGGCCATTGTAAATAATCATTAGCGTCAACCGGATGGAAATTGGAATAATTCCATGTATAGTTAGGTTCGCCTGTCCCGGTATGAGTAACATAAGTAATGTTAGTCTGGGTTTGCGCCTGAAGAGTAGTAGCGGCCAGATCAGTTCCGTTATACCATACGGAAGCAGGATAATAACCTTTCATCTGATCGGCATACTGCCATTCCCAATTACCGTTTGAATCAGTTCCTTCCTGCCTTGCAGTAAGTCTGATAACAATATCATGAGCGGAAGTAAGCGTAATTTTATATTCATCTGCGTCAGTAGCAGAATCAATGTGAGCGCGCATAGTTCTGCCTGAAGCAGGAAAAACATTGTAACTGCCGTTTCCATTGTTCGGTTCAGACTCCCAGGTTGGACTGCCGTTATAACCAGCGCCAGTCCAGTCGATATAAACATCGTAACCTCTCAAAGCATTGTTTGTCCAGTCAAGGCAGTAGCCTTTTATTTGGATATAATAATCGCCTGCGGCGGCGTTTGGGATTACCCATTTAATATCGCTTACCTGATAAGGAGCCCATTGCGTGCTATTTCTATAGGCTTTATCAAACGCATATTGTTTTACAGCGGGATTACTCTCAAGATTAACATCGTCGCTCCCGTAGATATGGTTTAGCAAAACGTCTGCATACACGTTAATTTTTGGCGATTGGTGCATAGCGGTAATCATGGAAGTAAGTTCGCTTCTGCTTCCAAAACGGGTTTCAGTAGTTCCCTTCTGGTAATAATTCCCTAAATCGTAGTGGTCATAAATTCCGTAGCCCATATCGGAAATACCCCAGTTTCCTTTGCTTGGAGGAGGAACCCACAGCCCGGTAAATCCAGCGTTTTTTAATTCTGTCGCTTTACCTGTAAGAGTATCCCACCAGCCTCCATTGTGAGTGGTTTCGTTAACAGGCACATTCCAGTAGAATGCCTGCATCATAGCGTCGTTTTGAGCCTGCGCTTTAAACGATGGAATTAAAAACGTAATGGTCAGCAGACCCAATACCAATCTGGTTGAAAGATGTTTCATACTATCGCCTTTTTTTGTTTTTAGTAAGTTGTTAATTTGGCCGCACAACAAACCGAGGAGAACAAAAGTTTAATGAAATTGCAATCCTGTAAACCTTAATTAGTTTTATTTTATTATTTTTTCTGGAGAATTTGATTTGGCAAAAGAGGAAAAGGTAAGAATTAATTTAAGCCGGCTTTTTCAAACCGGCTTAAATTGTTCTAAAAAGCGAACTTATTTTATAAGCATCATTTTCTTTGTTGAAGTAAAAGAACCAGCCTTAAGAGTATAGAAATAAACGCCCGAAGATAATCTTGAAGCGTCAAATGTGGCTGTATATGTGCCTGCTGTCTGGTTCATATCTACTAAGTCGCCTACCAACTGGCCTACTACGTTGTAAATTTTAAGAGAAACCATACCCGCAACTGGAACTGAATATTTTATAACCGTAGAAGGGTTAAATGGATTTGGATAGTTCTGGTTAAGAGTATATTTCTTAGGCATAGCCGCGCCTTCGACTTGTTTAACTTCTGTTACAAAGTTGCCAAAGCCCATTCTCATCCAAATAGGAGCTGAAGCGTCCTGAAGCAAAAACATATGATTTTCTCCAAATCCGCCTTCATTATCTAACGGAGATCCGCCGCCAGTAGCGAATGCAGTATCTGCGCCTGGATAATGAGCTGCAAATTTAAATTCGATAGCTCCGCCAGTCGTTCCAGCCGGAAAGACTACCTTAGTCGTCCATTTATTATCTTTAGCTACAAGATCGCCGCCGCGTACGCCATCGTCATACATAACTCTCATATATGCTGTAGTATCGCTGCCAGTGTTGCCGGTAGTATCAGTAACAGCCCAGCTTCCGCTTGACCAGCTGCCTACATACTTATTGCCGCCGCGCAAACCGACAAAATCAATCTTTGAGATATCAATAGGCTGACCGTTATGCTTGTTAACAGCGCCAACAACGTCGCACTGGAAATAATATGTGACGTTTTTAGTCAATACTGCGCCTGCAGGATAAATGTTAGGGAAAATTGTACTAAGCGTGGTAGTAGTTCCATCAGCCTGATATTTTAACCATCTGTCATTACCGGTTTCATAACCGCTGTTAGAAAAATTAGCTTCAGGGTAAGCGTGGAACTTCCATTTTGTAGAATCGCCAAGAGCTCCTTTAAACGTCAACGTTGCAGCAAATACTTTAGGAGTAAGCGGGCTTACCTGTTTCAAAGTTCTTTCTGCCGAAGTACTAATAAGCGTTCCCAGACCATCCCAGTTTAGACCGTCAACAATAAGCGAATCAGATGCTACGTCAAAAGAACCAAGCCCTGTTCCCCAGATTTTTGATAGATCTGCGACAAATTTAACAGTATTGGTTACTGTTGTTTTATAAGTGCTATCGTTATTAAACCAAACCGGAGCTAAAATAGTAGAAGGCGAAGTCACTGTAAATTTCCTATTATCAACCCCTTCCCAACCGTCGCTGCCAGTACAGGATACGAACTTATATTCATAAGTAACGTCTTTGGAAGTATTTGGAAAATTAATTGTGATTGAATAAACAGAATCTTTTTCAGGATCTGTTAGTTTATAGAAATAACCTGACCAGTTTCCGGTAGTGTCGCCGGCGTCCGTCTGAAAAGCTCCGCGCATAACCAAAGAGTCTTTTCCGGGCGTAAACAGTTTTCTGTATATCTGGGCGTTCATTTTAACCTGAAAAGTAACAGGAATTTGAGCGAACATAGAGACGCTGATAAAAGCAAGCATAATTGTAAGCATTACTTTTTTCATTTTTTACCTCGTGTTTATTTGAATAAATAAGTTATTTATTTTATTTAATGTTCGTAAAATTTATTACAGCCCTATTGAGACTGAGATTTTAGACAAATTGTCAAATCTACCAAAATCAGTATAACTGTAATCAATTTTGCCAAAAAAGCTTCCGAAATCATATTGCAGACCAAAACCGGCCGTTAAGCCGCCTTCCCGCGCGTCTTTGAATAAAGAATTTAAACCAACCCGCGCAGAGACTAATTTGTTATAAGTAATTTCCGTTCCAACATTCACGTAAGTCGCCTGGTTATTAGGATATACTGCGTCTGTTGCAACAGTCCAAAGCCATTCGTTATTAGCAAGAAAATCCATAGCAAGACCTACCGTATACATCAACGGAAGCGGCCAGGAATCAGTGCCTAAAGTAGACGTTATTTTATCGTTATTGCCTGTATGCGCCTGGTCGATATCGACAGGTTGAAGCAGATCCTTTCCGTCCATTTTCATTTCTGAACCGAAATTAGAAATATTCATACCAATCCGTAGGCCTTCAATCTGAGTGTAAAAAAGAAGACCGATATCAAGAGCAAAAGCGCTGGCAGATTCGTTCCAAATTTTTTGGCTTATGTACTTTACGTTTGCGCCGACAGAAAATCTGTCTGTAAGGCTTCTTGAATACGAAAGAGTAATAGCAAGATCCTGCGCATCCCACTTTTGCCCTGTTCCATCAGGGTTGTCAGGCGTAGTAATATCTTCCTGCCCATAATCAAGTTGGTTTACGCTTGCAGCAATAGCGTTATAATCGTCAAGTTTAATTGCAACGCCCACCCAGTTAATCTTGGTGTTTACAAGCCAATCCGAATATGAAGCTATAAATTCGCTTTTTTGAATTCTAGCCAAACCGCCTGGATTCCAATAAGCGGCAGTAGCGTCGTTAGCTACGGCTACAAAAGCCGAACCCATTCCCGAAGCCCGCGGTCCGACGGGAATCGATAAGAAATTAGCGGCGGTAGTTCCTACCTTGCTTTGCGCAAACAAAGACCCCGCTATAAGGATAAAGATAATTATTAATTTATGTCTATTCATTGTTAAACTCCGGTAGTAAATACTAAAAATCATTTACTTAATTAATGCTATTTTACCAAATTTCTTATCGCTAAAACCAGGGGCTTCAACTATATAGAAATATACGCCGTAAGCCACGTCTAAGCCTTCTTTGGTCCTTAAGTCCCAGCTTACGGTACCGTTATTCAAATCGCCTGCATGTTCCAAATCCCTTACATGATCTCCGCTTGAAGAGAATATATGGATTTTCGCTTTGACCGGAAGATTAGTAAAGTATACGACTCGTTCGCCTCTTCCTCTTATAGTAGAAGGAAGAGCCTGTTCAAAAACGTTTGTGGAAACATATGGGTTTGGCACAACTTTTATTCTATCCATTCTCCCCTTAGCCAGGTTAGCGTCATAAGCGGCTGCATTTGTAGTTAATACAAATCTATCGGTAGAGTTGAATGGTTTAATAAATGATATTAATAAAGTATCTCCCGCTTTGGGCACATAAGAGCTTTCATTAGAAAATACAAGCTCCCACGAAACAGCCGTACCCGTAGGATCGGAACATACTATAATATCGTCGTTAGAAAGCGTGTCTTTTTTAGCGTCGCTTAATTCAAAGAACATAAACTTAATTTGTTTGATTTCATTAACGTTCGAAACGTCATAAATCTTAAAGTTGATATTCTTTACTGCCGGCGCGTCAAATTTGAATAATGGGCTTAGATTATTTGAAGAATCTTTGTAATCGTTGTTAAATACTATTGCATAATCGCGCGGGAACTTTGATCCATATACTTTATTAGTATTATCAATATACTGAATTACAGAATAGCCTAAAGTTTTCAAAGTATCGTCTTTAGGATTATGAACCTTCCAGCCGGAAACATTCTGATTTATTTTTATACTGTCTGGCTTTTGATAGCTTGTATTAAAAGAAAGCCTTAATCCGTCAAACACGTCTCCGTTAGAAGCCAATAAATTTACGTCGTTTTGAAGAAGATATTTATTTTGAATTGTATCCCTTACCGAAAATGCATATCCTATGCTTATTCCGCTTACAAGAGAATCTTTAAATGTAACTTCATAAGTTGTTGATTTAACTTTAGTTGGGTTTACAACTTCAAAATAAGGAACAGCCGTAGAGTAACCCGCAGCACGATCAAGAAGTTTCCCTGAAGCCGGAGCGACATACCCGGCAACAGGCGCATTAGGAGTTACTACGGCAGTATTTATATCGGTAGATATAAGCCCAGTAGCGTCTTTTGAAATAAACTTAGTATTTTCTGAAGGGAAAATATCCGATTCAGTTTTGCCCCTGTCATAAGCTACTACTGCATAATAGTAAACTCTTCCGTTAATAACATCGTTATCTACATATGAGTTTTTTACACCATTATCGCTGCCTAAATAATAAGGAGCTCCGCTTGTTAAATCATAAAGGTTAGAAGAAGATACAAAGTAACCTGTGATTCCGTCCGCCAAATCAAATTGTTCAAGAGGTTTATAAAATACAGCCGATCCGGAACCGTCTGTAATTACATGCGCGTCGGTAAAATCGGGGTCCGTGCCTTTATAAATTTTATATCCTTCAAAATCTTTTTCTTTTGTAGTCGGGTCAATTGAGTTTTCTGCAATTTTATCCCAAATCAAAGTGACTTTTTTATCGCCTGGAACTACAGTCAATGTAGGTTTATCAGGCGGTTTAGGGAAGTTATAATTTGCATTATAAATCATCTGAGCTACGCGCTTGGTTTTAATAACGCCTTTGTAATCGTCGCCAAAACCAAATTCAAGAGAAAAGTTTTCAACCTTTCCAGGAAGCAACGGGAAGTAACCGGAGCCATAAATAAAATCGCCGTCTTCTCCTTTAGTCGCAACGTTGTTAACAACCGAAGTAGGCACGTCAAAATACCCGGGTTTTAATCTACGCCACATAGCGTTTTCGTCAGACATTTTAATATCGCTCGCAGGCGTAAAATACTGAAAACTTGTTAAGCCTAACTGATCGGATTCATGCACGTCAGTAGCGTCAAAATCCGGTTCGCCAGCCGTAGGAATTCCGTCTCCTTCGCCAAAGTCATGAGTCCCGGCTTTTCCGTCGGCTCCAACATCGTCAGTCTTAGCGGTCCAGTCTTTATCGTTATCAATGCCGTCGTCTCTCTTTTCGTCAATCATAGGGTCTGTAAGGCCAATGCCGTTTACATAATCAAAATGCTGAACAGGAGAAAGCGTATCAATAAGCACTACGCCGGCTGGAGACTTTTTGTACTGTCGGTAATGGACAATATAGCTTTCGTCAATAAGACCGTTAAGATTATTGTCTATTCCGTCATAAGCGTTTGGATTAACCGTGCCTGCATTATCAATATTTCCTTCCTGCAAAACCGTCACGTCAGGTTTTAAGAAGAAATTTACGCCCATAGACTGAACTGTTACAGTATCGTTAGGCATAGTAAATGCAGTTCGCTTAAAAGTTTTTTTATCAATAAGAATTAATTTATCGCCGGCTTTAACCGTATGTGGGTTGAAATCGTCCGCAGTAAAATATTTAGCGCTCCCGTTAAACTTGCTGTTATCGCCGTCATTATCTATTCCGTCAACGCCGTTGCCAGGAGATTCCAAAAAGCCATAAGAAATATATCCTACAGCGCTTGCGTTAGGAAGCCATTTAGGGTTAGCCGTAGGTCGAACATAGTGATCGAAATCCCATGTATAAGTAATCGCTTCGCGTATATCAAAAAAGGAAGCGTCGTCGTTATACTCATCGCCGGCTCCGCCAACGTAAGTTCCAACAAGCGTTCCAAATACCGTTTGATCATAAGTGGTAGTTCCGTCGTTCTTTATTTTATATACCCAGAAAATTACATCCTGTGCAAGAAAGTTTGCCCATTGCAAACCGCGCACGCTTACCTGTATTCCCTGTCCCCTTCTTGAAGGATCAGTAGAATCAGGAGTAAATCCGTATAACGAAAACATTTTTTCGTCAGGGTTATCGTCCATCCAGAAATAACTTTCCTGATCGGCATTCATTTGTCCCCTGCCAAAATAACCATTCCAGTCAACTTTAGGAGTAACGTCTACGCCGTTTTCTTTTATTGCGGAACCGCTGTAAGTCCAATCAGGATAATCAGGCCATTGAGAAGGCCAGGTGTCTGGCTGGTGACTCATTGCGACGCCTTTCCCGACTTCGCCTGTAGTCGGATGATCCGGATTAAAAAAACCGGGAATCGGTTCAAAGCCCCAAAACTGACCGCTTGGCGAAAGGTCGTCTTTACCAGGTCTGTCGACAGGAGTAGTAATCACTGAAACAATAGTGTCTGGCGCTCCGTCGCCAGTGTAATCCTTTACAGGCAGCTTAACTCCAACTAATGGAGAAACGTCGCCGACATATCCGTTATTATCATACTTCCAGGCTCCATTTGGCCCCTGCGAAGAAGGCTGAGCAATAACGCCCCAGTTAGAGAAAACCGTTCTGACCTGATTGCCTCTATGAACGCCAACTCTTCTGGCAACGCTTGTCCCGCGCGTCGTCACTCTTTTCTGCGCGTCAGCTTCAGAAAGAAAACCGAACGTTATCGTTAAAAAAATCAACAAGAAATATTTAAATATTTTCATATTGCTATATCCGTTATTTTACATTCAAATTTTATAATTAAAAGAAAATAGAAGCTCCAAACTCTACTCTTCTCGGTTCAGAATAATTTGTAGGAACTCTATAATACTCGCTTAACGTGTTTACAAGCGCCGGTAGATTTTTCTGCTTTTGCAAATACTCAGTTTCCGTAAAATCAGCCGTTCCGCTATCGCTGTAAACGCCATTCATATTCTCGGTATCAAACAGGTTATATACCCTTAAGAAAACGCTCAGCTTAAATTGTTTAAACATAAAATCTTTATATGCTCTTAAATCTACATTAAAAGTAGTCGGTTTAAGTTCGCTGTTTGTTAAAAGCGAAGAAATATTAAGCGACTGACTTGGAGTATAAGGGAAACCGCTGCCATAGCTGCCAATAATGCTTGCGCCCCAGTTGTCGTCTGAAACAAAGCTAAATGTAACGTTTACCGTATGAGTCTGATCCCAGTCCAACCGTACAAGTTGAATTTCGGGCTGCTGATTATTTACTTTTTCATTTCTTGTAGCGGCAGGATCGGACGCGTTTCCTTTTGCGGTCTGGTATGTATAATCAATAGTAGCAGACCAGTTATTACTTAGCCTTTTATTAACTGTAAGAATAACTCCTTTTACAAATCCAAAATCGCTATTGACATACTGGCTGTATGTTCCGGCTCCTCCAGCCATAGTAATTTCATCTGCTCTTGTGCCGGCAAGATTTCTTATATCTCTAAAATACCCGGTTAAATCAACCGAAATATCGTCGCTAAGCGCCTGCTGCAAACCAATTTCTCCGCTTATCGTCTGTTGAGGATTTAGGTCAGAGTTGCCTGCAATTCCAACGTTTCCAGTTCCCTGACTAAATTTGAATTCAGGATTCTGATACAATAAATCAAAGTTTGGTATCTGGAAAAAATGTCCGTAAGAAAAATGAACTACGCCTCGCTCTGTTATAGGGAAAGCGACGCCAAGCCTTGGGCTGAATTTCTTTTTATCTGTTGGATCTTTATACCAGTGAGTTCTTCTTTGCTCAATAGTTTCAGCAATATTCGAAGCTTTGCGAGGGCGGTATATATCCGGATCAGTAGGATCGACTAATAGTTTACCGTCAGGATGGAAATAATCGAATCTTACGCCAAGATTTATTATCAGTTCGTTCAGCTCTATTTTATCCTGCAAATAAGTAGAAAACTCAATAGGGTTTCGTTTATAAATATCGATGTTTAGATTAGTGCTGGGGTCATTTACGTCAGGAAGGCGCATTTGCGCATATGGATTCCTGGTAGTCTGCGGATCGCCTAACGAAGCGTCCTGATATAATGTGATATTATCAAAAGACAAATTATGTCTGTTAAACTCGACGCCGGCTTTTAACTGATGAGCCTGAGTTACCTGCGAAGTAATATCGTATTTAACCCCAATTGTACTGGTAGATCTTTTGAAATGACCGTTTTGAGTTCCGCCTGTATTAAAGCTTGGCACATCGGCCGGAGCCTCGCCTAATAAAGCAGTATTCGTATACCGGGAATCGTTATAATCTTCATAAACATACTGCCTGTACATCTTATAAAAATAAGACAGGTTCAACTGATAAAATGTAGAAGAACCTAGAGTATGAGTAATGCCTAAAATATTAGTATTCCCTTTCCTGAATTTTCTATAGTTGCCTTCAGGATCGTAGCTGAAAGACTGGTCATAATCCTGATACTTTACATTATCAAGAATGTAATTATATGTAACCTTTACGTCCTTGAATGGACGGTAGCTTAATTTACCCTGTCCATAAATTTTCTCGTTCCAGTTCATAGAAACAAGATCGCCATTCCCGGTTTTTTGAATATTATATCTCTGTTCTATTGGATAACTTGAGCCTAGGTTAGTAGTAATGTCCCATGGATTAAAGACTTTCTTGCCATACAGCCAGCCGCCGAAATAAATATACCTGACGTTGCCATAAAAATATAATTTATTGGGAACAATAGGACCGCTAACAGAGCCTTCAAAATCTCTGATGGAGGTCGGATTAAATTTGTTTATTCCCCTGAAGATTCCAGTATGATTGCTTAGATAATCGCCCAAATAGGAAGAGACCGAACCTTCAAATTTATTATTTCCGTCTTTTGTTGCAATATTAACATATCCGGATAACGCTCTTCCGTACTCGGCGTTAAAAGCTCCGCTGATAAATTGTAATTCCTGAATAGAACCCGTGCTGACGTCAACCACAGTCCCGCCGTCATAAACGTCGGTCATAGGAACTCCGTCAATAGCATAAACAACTTCGCCCTTTCGGCCGCCGCGAACGCTTCCGCCAACGTTGCCGGCTTTAAGTTTAAGCACGTCCTGAAATTCAGTTACAGGCAGAACAGATATTTCATCTGCGCCAATCAGAGCCGTAGACGAAGTCAAATCTTTTGTAACCAAAGGTTTTGTAGCAATTACTACTACTTCTTTGTTTAGCATCGCGCTTGTTTCAGCTAGTTCGAAATTAATTTTTGTAGTTAAATCGATAGAAACCCTTACCGATTTATTTATCACGCTATTAAAACCAATAGCGGAAGCCTTGATATTATACGTGCCGGGCGGAACGTTTAATATATTATAATAGCCTTCCATGTTTGACGCCGCCCCAAGGCCTGTGCCTTCCACAATTATATTTACTAATCCGAGGGGTTCTTTTGTTGTAGCGTCAACTACTCGGCCGGCTATTTTACCGGCTTGCGAGTAAAGTAATGGAGTTATAAAAGTAATGAACAGTAATGTTTTGAGAGATTGTAAAAGAATTCTCATTTTACCTCCAAGCGCCAATATTTAATAATTTATTTTTCAATCACATTTACGCTAAAATAGTGCCAAGGGATTAAATTATTTCTGTTCCCGGGAGTTTTCCGCCAGCCAAGTGAAAATATTTAATCTCCATTTAAAAACTTTATATTTTTTTCTGTTATTTTCTTATTTTTTTAACATAATAAAATATGTTTCATAAAAAAAAATATTTTTGATTTTTTTTTTTTATTTCTTGCCATTAATTTTTATCTCGAAAATCGGCTCGGTTTTGATCTTTCGTTCTTTACTATATATGTTTTTTACCTGCATTAATAGGGGCTGTAATCATTCTCGCATGTATTCAACTGTTCTTTTTATTATTTGGCAGACTCGCTCAAAAAAAACAGAAGGGAATAATATTCCTAAAAATAAATAATCATTTTGCCCCAAAATTCCTCTTATTTGCCGCCAAACATAAATCGGACTACAAAATTCCATCTCTAATTATTCCATCGTTTTCTCCGCAAAAATACTCTTACAGTTTTTTTTAACTTTTTCTTTCAGCCGGGATATTCTACAACTGTTATTTTCACCTAGTCTATTGTTAAAGTTCAAAAAGCTTCAAATGCATTCATTATTTTTTCGGATAGGAATTTTAGACTAATATGGTAAAAGAACAAATTCTATCGCATCAGACAAATACGATAACTTTCAATTATGAGGGTTTGGAATAGGAGCTTATACATTCGACAGGATTTCCCCTCCTCTGGCATATATTATTTAGCTGAGAAAAATTAAATCAATTCCACTTTTTTGTCAAGTGTTATTTTCCCGCAGGAATATATGTATATTTAAATATTAAAAAAAATTGTTTTCAGTTTGGGAATCAAATATATTTGATTTCTCATTTAAATATTCTTAATGCTTAATATATGCCTTATAGATCAGCTTTAGTAATTGGAGCTTCGGGATTAGTTGGACTTAATTTATTAAACCAGATTCTTAACGACAACGATTACGACAAAGTAAAAGCGGCGGTCAGAAAACCGCTGCAAATAGAACACGAAAAACTTGAACAGCTTGTTATCAACTTCGATAGTATTTCCTCTTACGACGATTTATTTAAAGCCGATGATATCTTCTGCTGCTTAGGAACTACTATAAAAAAAGCCGGCTCGCAGGAAGCTTTTATTAAAGTAGATTACAGCTATGCGTTTGAAGCCGCTAAAACAGGGCTTGTAAACGGCGCCGAGCAATTTATTATCGTCTCCTCTGCCGGAGCCGATTCGGATTCGTCTATCTTTTACAAAAGAGTTAAAGGCGATACTGAAGACAGCATTTCCAAACTTGGTTATAATAGTATTAAAATTCTCAGACCTTCGCTGCTTACCGGAAGTAGAAAAGAATACCGGTTTAGCGAAAAATGTATGACTATTCTAATGAGTATTTTTTCTTTTATTTTTGTCGGGAGCCTTAAAAAATACCGTTCTATTAAAGCCGCCGACGTTGCGGGCGCGATGATTAAAATTGCGAAGAAAAATGAAGAGGGAATAAAGATTTTTGAATCGGATGAAATTCAACGTATTGCGGACGGCAATTATTAAAATTTAATATTAGCTATTTCTTTTTTTGATTGAGTCAGTTCGTCAATAATTTTCATCAGTCCCTTTACTAATTCCTCGTTATCCGCTTCGGCAAGTCGCTGGAGGTTATCCTTTATTCTTTCGTCTATTTTTATCAGAAGAAAGTTTTTCACAATGTCTTCGGCCTGCTTTGGCAGATTAGATTTCCCGTCGTCCATAAGATTACGTTCGGCCCATCTTCTGCTTGTCGAGTATTTATCAAAGGTTATTTCGTAAATATAATCCTGAATTTCTTCTTCTGGAAAGATTTCAGTCAGCGCCGCGGCCGATATATCTTTTTTTGCAAAGTACTCGTCCAGGGCTTTCCTGCATATTTCCTTATTTGTCTCATCAGAAAGGCTTTCTGGAGTTACATAGGAAGCTATAAAGCCCAATATTTTTTTATCCCCTTCAAAAAGCAGCTTTATCAAATCCCGCTCAATTGCAAGGTTTTCCCCCTGAACTTTTTCTTTCTTGCTTTCGCGGACTCGTTTTTCTTCCGCGTTTTTTTCGTTAACTACATTATTTTTTTGTTCAGCTGTTTTGTTGGTTACGTTAATTATTTTTTCTAATTCGTCTTCAAGCAGATTTTCGCGAATGTTGAACTTCTTGGCTATGCTTTTAAGCAGCAAGTTTCTTTTAAGTTCGTCGTTTATTAAGGCAAGCGTTTTAACAAGTTCTTTAATTACTTCCGTCAGCCTCATTGGGTCTTCAAGCAGGCCCTGGCTTTCGTAAAAAGCAGTCTGGTACTCAAGAAAGTTCTTGGCGGATTTAACTAATTCTTCAAATTTTTCTTTACCAAAATTATTAACAAACGAATCCGGATCTTCTCCCTTAGGCAAAGAAATAACGCGAACCTCCATTTCCTGCTTTAACAGCAGCTCTATACTGCGCATAGAAGCTTTTATGCCCGCATTATCAGCGTCAAAAAGAAGTATCACATTTTTAGTATAGCGCGAAAGCAGCTGTATCTGGTCTTCCGTCAATGCAGTTCCCGAAACAGCCACTACGTTTTTTATTCCGCTCTGATGCAGCGAAATTAAATCCATATAGCCTTCAACAAGAATGGCTTTATTTTGCCGTCTTATCTCGTCTTTTGCGTGAGAAAGCCCGTAAAGTATTTTCCCTTTGTGGTATATAGACGATTCAGGAGAATTAAGATATTTTGCCCAGTTTTCCCTGTCGTCAAATATTCTGCCTGCAAAAGCTACTACCCGCCCGTTTGGCGAAAATATAGGGAAGATTATTCTTGAGCTGAATTTATCGTAATAATTGCCGTCGTCATACCTGCCAATAAGCCCTAAGTGGATGCACTTATCCAGATCGAGTTTGTTTTCTTTTGCGTACTTTACAAAACTATCCCGCGCGCTATAAGAGTATCCAAGTCCAAACGACCGTAACGACTGCTGCTTAAGTTTTCTTTCAGCAAAATATTTTCTTGCAGTCTCGCCTTCGGATGCGCTAAGCAGATTATTAGAGAAATACTTTGCGGCCACAGTATTTATATCGTAAAGTATTTCCTGCTCGCTCTGAATTTCAACGTATTTTTCGTCATATTCAATTGTAATCCCAAACTCATCGGCAAGCTCCTGTATAGCCTCCACATAAGAAATTTTCTTGTAGTCCATAAGGAACTTAAAAACGTTTCCTCCGGCATGGCATCCAAAGCAGTGGAAAATCTGCTTTTCTGAGGATACAGTAAACGAAGGAGTTTTTTCGTTATGAAACGGGCATAAGCCAAGATAATTTTTCCCCCTCTTTCTAAGCGATACATATTCTGATATAACGTCTACAATATTTGCGGCATTACGGACTTCTTCAATCTTATTTTCTGGTATTCTCATGTATAATAAAAACTTCTTTTCTTTTTTTTTCTTATATTTTCTATAATAGTATTTAGAAATATAACAATTTTTGCGAAGTGATTAAAAAAAGCGTACTTATTTTTCTTCCCGCCGACGATTTTAACGACGATGAATACCTTATTGTAAGAAATGAATTGAAAAAAAACAAGTTTGACGTCTTTATTGTTTCCGACGCAGACTGTTTGTGCAGAGGACGCGATGGGTTAAAAGTTGTAAGCGACGTCCGGCTGCTTAACGTTCACCCGGTTAATTTTGCGGCTATTATTCTTATAGGCGGTTCAGGAATTGAAAAATATTTCAATAACCCAATTCTTTGCAAAATTTTACGCAAATTTAATTCCTTAAATAAAATTATAGGCGCCGTTGGCGCCGCCAATGTCGCCGCTTCAGTGTTATTTGGGAATGCAGGCATTATACAGAATATAACCGCAGTCAATTCTTCAAATGAACTTTTTAATGAACGCGCAGATTATACAGATAATACCGCCATTAAAGAAAATGAAAATATTATAACCGCTCCATATGCGCAGGAGCTGATAACAAAAATTATTTTAAGTTTAAACAGATAACGATATGTCAGATATTAATAAGTTTTATTGCAACAGTTTAACTAACTATTCAAGACTCAAAACGCGCAAAGTTACAATAGGCGCCGTTCCGCTTGGCGGCTCAAACCCTATACGCATTCAATCAATGACCACTACGGACACTATGGATACTATAGCTACTGTAGAGCAGACTATACGCATGGTTGAAGCTGGATGCGAATATGTGCGTATTACAGCCCCCAGCATGAACGAAGCGCAAAACCTTGCCGAAATTAAAAAAGAGCTAAAACTACGCGGCTACGACGTTCCGTTAATAGCCGATATTCATTTTACTCCAAATGCGGCGGAATTAGCCGCCAGAATAGTTGAGAAAGTGCGCGTAAATCCAGGCAATTATGCAGATAAAAAACGCTTTGAAACAATTGAATATAACGATTACGAATATGAAGCCGAGATGGAACGCATACGCAAACGGTTTACTCCTCTTGTAAATATCTGCAAAGAATACGGAACCGCAATGAGGATTGGAACAAACCACGGCTCTCTTTCCGATAGAATTATGAGCCGCTACGGCGATACTCCTCTTGGAATGGTGGAATCCGCTCTGGAATTTCTGAGAATCTGCGAAGACCTTAATTATTATAGCATAGTTCTCTCAATGAAGGCAAGCAATCCAAAAGTTATGGTTCAGGCCTACAGGCTTTTAATTAACAAAATGAAAGAAGCAGGGATGAACTACCCTCTGCATCTTGGCGTTACAGAAGCGGGAGGGGGCGAAGACGGCAGAATTAAGTCATCCGTTGGTATTGGAACGCTTTTAGAAGACGGCATCGGCGACACAGTCAGAGTATCGCTTACAGAAGACCCTGAGTTTGAAGCTCCGGTCGCAATTGCGTTAGTAAACAGATATTCTCATAGAAAAAATCATGAAGGCTTAATTGAGTCTAACGATTCCCCTATTGATCCGTTTAACTATAAACGGCGCGAATCGTTTGAACTTCTTGGGCTTGGCGGCGGTAATGTTCCGCGCGTAATAGCCGATTACAGCAAAATTAATATTTCCGGTCCCGATGCGTTTGAAAATATTGGATATTCTTATAATGCAGGGACTGATAAGTGGAACCTTAGCGATATGGCCGCTGATTTTATTTACTTAGGCGAACAAATTATAAACTTTGCTTTACCGGGGAGCGTCAAATTAATATACGACTCCGAAATTTGGGCTAACGCTGCAAATAAAACTGCCGGATTTCCGTTGTTTGAGCTCAGCGATTATCTAAACGAAAAAGAAAAATCCCCGTTATTTAATTTTGTAAAGTTAGCGCTTAAGGATGTTAATCCTGATTCTCTCAAAGCCATTAAAAATGATTCAAAAGCTATTCTTGTTATTGAGAGTTCAAGCGTTAACGGCATGACCGAACTAAGACAGATATTTTTCGAACTGACTAAAAACGAAATTAAAAATCCGGTTATTATTAAACGCGATTGCAAAGAATTAGATTTTGAATCTCTAAGATTATACTCCGCTACCGATTTTGGCGGCTTATTGATTGACGGATTTGGCGACGGAGTCTGGGTTGGCATAGACGAAGCTCAAACCGGGTTTAGCGCCGATATTAACCGTTCGCTTTTCGGGATACTTCAGGCGGCAAGAACAAGAGTGTCCAAGACCGAATATATCGCCTGCCCTTCATGCGGCAGAACGCAGTTCGATTTGCAAAAAACTACCGAAATGATACGGCAGAGAACCGGACGCCTAAAAGGAGTAAAAATAGCCATTATGGGCTGCATTGTAAACGGTCCCGGCGAAATGGCCGACGCCGATTACGGATACGTCGGTTCGGGAAACGGAAAAATTACCCTTTACCGGGGAAAAGTAGTAGTCAAAAAAAGCATCCCCTCCGCAAATGCCGTCGACGAGCTGATCGATCTTATTAAAGAAGATGGAGTTTGGGCGGGAGAAGAGTAAAAAGTATTTGCACTTTATTATTATAGAGCTTCTATTTACCAAAGTTGTTTAGTAAGGATACAATTGATTATTCTAAAAATATATCATCATCTGGGGTCTCGCCTTGTTTTCTTGTTTGTATTGTAATTTCGTGCAGATAATACTTATTTTCTACTAAATGCGTTTTTAGACTATGCCCTTTTGAACAATAAAATGTTCCAGAAGTTTTAATAGTATTCTTTTGAGTCCTATGCGAATACTTAAAATGTAAGTATGACTCAGTTAATGCTTTAGAGTATTTCTCAATAAATATTTCGCTCATTTTGACACCTCTCAATTTTAATAATACTTATTCTTTTTTCTAATAATCAAAAATAAAATGATTTTTAATAACCTTATTTTCCCCGATTTAATGCATCTAAGATATAAGGGACACTAATTGAGGTTATACTATCTTTACAATTTTTCAACAAAAACACAGTTAACTTCTTATGACCATTTTCTAATGAGGCAACATTATATACCAAAGTTGCTTGAATTTCATATTTCGAACTATTAGGTGTTTTTGCCTTATTTGTAGAATCAGGTATAAAAGAAATAAATGTAAACAGGATAAGTGCATATATAAAAAATTTTTTAAAATAATCCTGTACCCATATATTGTAGGAAACTATATTATTGCTTTTTATCTTATTCCCTCTATACTTCTGGTAATATTCAATTGCTTCCTCTTTAATCAGTAAAGAATATTGTTTACTAGATTTGGGGATGCTGACTTCTAAAAAATCCGATACTTGTGCAAGTTTTGCGATAAAGAAAAGTAAATTAGTTGACGTTGCGAAATAACAAAACATTAATATCATTATAATGAAAAAAAATAATCCCCCTTGAACCAGAAGGGCATAAAAATCTATGTTTACAATCTTACTTTGGAAAATATAAATAAAAAGGGCTAAGAATATAGGTAAAATCATGCCAGCTTTTAGTATTGAAGAATTAATTACTTCTTTCTGCCCATCAAGTAAGTATTTGATTACATCGATTTTTAATTTAATAGAATTATCATTAAGGATATTTATTTCTTTAGAAAATTCAGATATTTTCACTAAATCTTTTTTTTTGTCAGCCAAACTAATCGGATAAGTGATTTTTTTTATTATATCAAAATGGCATTTTTTGTTTTTGTCAATGGACAACGAAAGTATGCACCAAAAATATATAACTGTAAAACCCAATAATGAAATTCGGGTTACTTCGCTTTCACGAGATATATCTCCAAATTCTTTATTCTCGCCTACTACATTAATTATTGGCGAATATGAAAGGAGTTTTAATATATAATACATTATTGCCTCAACAACAAATTAATCAATTTTCCCGATATGTTCAGATTAAGTTCTTTTTCTAGCCATAACCATTGTCCATTTGGGTTAATTTCGAGGAAATAGTATTTCTCATCAAAATAAATAAGATCAAATATTCCAAACTGCAAATTCATTATATTCATCATATCCATTATTTTTGTAATTATTATCTTAGGCAATTGAGCTTCTTCATAGCGTAAAATTGGGATATTATTTCTCCAATCAATCATTGTCTCTTCTTTATCTTGAGAAAATATTTTTGCTGGGAATACATTTTCCCCCACAACATTAACTCTCAATTCATAATTTTTGTCTTGGTAGTTTTGAAAATAAATTGGCATTTTTTCCAACCCCTCTAAACGATCATTATTTTTTAGAATATTTGTGCCGATACTATGTTCAACATTTTTTTTCTTAAATCGCGAACTACATAATAGTTTGAATGCAGTCTTATTCTTTTTCCGAAATTCATTTACTAGTTTAATATCATTTGATATTAAACTAGCAGGAGTAGTAAATCCGACTTGTTCAGCTACTTTCATCTGAACTATTTTATTTTCAGCGATTGACAAAATTGAAGGTTTTGTTATACAAACCCCACTAAAAGATTCTATTATCCCCAAAATTGTTCTATAAATGCTTTTATTTGATAGTTCAGAAACCCCTTCTCTTGAAAAATCAAGTATAGGTTTACGGTAAAGGATAGAAAATACTTCTTCTTTGCTTATAGCACCGTAAGGAGAATTAATTAAAAAACTAAATGGAGCGTTTTTAATAGAAATGCGATATTCTGAGAATAAATCGATATTAAATCTAAAAAAAGTAGCTTCATCTTTATAATTAGTTATCAAGTAATCCGTTGTTAAATCATAACTGTTTGTAATTATAAGAATTTTTTTTCTATCTTTTCCGCTCATTTTAATTTAAACAAAGTTGTTAAATTATAATTAATTGTTTCTTAGCTTTTAATTCGCTTAAATATCCTATCGAAAGCTAAGCGACTTACTTTATAATAATATTTCAGATTATTCATTTGTGTATAAAACGTATTTTATATTTTCTTTTAAATGGACACCTAAATCTGTAATACTGATCCATTTTTATGCAAATTATCATCTTATAAGACATCTAACTTAATTTCTTATTTGAAATATTGCGTTATTTCCGGCTAATGTCAATAATATTCAGACGTTAAAGAATTCCTTTATTTATCCATAATTTGGCACATATTTACATTTTAATAAGAAAATCAAGTCATTTATACTATTTTACTTGACAAATTAAAAATTTGTGCTATTTTTGCATTAAAAAAGGAAAGGATTATATAGAGAGTTTGCTACTTTAGTAAAAATTTTTGTTTTTTTGTATGATAAATGAATTTTTACCAGAATAGTAAACTTATGCCGATTTAGGGAGTTTCTCTGGTCGGTTTTTTGTTGCTATTTATAGTGTTTACTTAATTAATCAGGAGTTTTGTATCGCTAAAAATTGATACTATTGATTAGGTCGGTTTTACATTAAACATATATCGGAGTAGCCTTATGAAAACTATAAAAGCGCAAATTAACAATCCTTTGTCAGATTTAATAAGTGATGAAGTTTATGAATTATTAGTTTCGCAGGGTCTGATTGACGAAAAATCAGTCAGAGATTACGAAATCCGTAAAAAATTCAAAATATTGCGCGCTAGCAAGCTAAGCGCCGGAGATTCTATCGACGCTATCAGGGAAGAATACCCATACTTACAATTTGATACTATCAGAAAAATTGTATATCAGATTAATAAATAGTCTTGACACGCGGGGGCAAAAAACTTATATTTACAACGACTCTTTCAAAGGGTTCTCCCCTGCCCTTTGATCAAAACTGAGTCGGGCCCGGCGCTCCCCCAGCGTCGGGTTTTTTATTATTTTTAGGAGCTATGAATTATTATGGCAAAAGAAATAAGAAATAAATCGAATAAAACTTCTTTCAGAAAGTCTTTCACTTCCCCTTTTCTGATTTACTGGGATAGAACTAATTATTTGATTTTCTTTGCTGGTCTTTTCCTTTTGGTCGTCGGTTTTTACGTAATGAGCTTAGGCGCGTGGGATAGTACGGAATCTCTTTTCGTTTCTCCAATTATCCTTTTTATCGCTTATCTCGTAGTATTTCCGTTAGCTATCTTCTTCCACAGTAAAAAAGTTAAAACTGAAGAAGAAACTAAAACGGCGGTTAATCAGAACTGATCTGTATTAATTTTTTAATGGGAATAATAGCAGTATTGTTCCCATCTTTTTTTTGTGCTGAATTTAGTTTCTCTGTCATTACTATTCGTATTGTTGATCAAATTGACGTTGCATAAATTTTAGGAATTAATTTTTCAGGGATTTTGAGCAAATTATCTTTTGAGCAATTAACCGATTTAAGACTTCTTATTTCTACAGAGGGTATTGGCCCCGCTAAGATAAGAAACCTCTTAAAAAAATTCGGAACAATAAGCAATATCCTTTCTGCGGATACTGGCTCTCTTTCTGAAATTGAAGGGATTGGATCTAATTTAGCGCATCGTATACGGGCAGTTCACAAAACCCGTCCTCTAATTGAAGAAAAACTCGAGAAAACTCTCAACAAACTCGACAAGCTAAACGCGAACATAATAACCGCATGGGATAAAGAATTCCCGCCGCTCTTAAAAAAGATTTACGATCCCCCATTAATTTTATATTATCTTGGCAGCTTTGAAGAGCAGGACAAATACTCAATTGGAATTGTTGGAACCCGCCTGCCTACAAATTACGGCAAGATGCAGGCTGAAAAAATTGCGACCGATTTATCGCTTCAGGATATCACCATTGTAAGCGGACTTGCAAGAGGGATCGATTCTATCGCCCATGCCGCC
This sequence comes from Ignavibacteriales bacterium UBA1304, assembly GCA_002307295.1. Classification (GTDB taxonomy): domain Bacteria; phylum Bacteroidota; class Ignavibacteria; order Ignavibacteriales; family Ignavibacteriaceae; genus UBA1304. Next base: position 9,098 of record DBTY01000007.1, on the reverse strand, counting down.
GCTATCTCAAACCAAAAAAGAACTATTGCTATAATCGGCTCGGGACTCGACGTAATCTATCCGCCGGAAAACAAAAACCTATTTAAACAAATTGCGGAAAGCGGTCTGATAATTTCTGAGTTTGAACCCGGAACAAAACCGGATGGGACTAACTTTCCGCGCAGAAACAGAATTATTTCCGGCTTAAGTTTAGGCTGCGTTATCATCGAGACCGCCTTGAAGGGGGGCGCGTTAAACACAGCTCGGTTTGCCTTAGACCAGGATAGAGAGGTTTTTGCCGTCCCCGGCAACCTTGGCGTTAAGCAATCAGAAGGAACAAATCTGCTGATTCAGAAGGGGGAAGCGAAACTAATTACTTCGGCAGAAGATATATTGGTCGAATTGGAATTAAAACTAAAACCCGTTTTAGGAGAAAATATTCCGAAGAAACAGAATGAAAATCTGAATATTTTTGAAGAGAAAATTTACGATACTTTATCAGAAAAGCCGCTACAGATAGATAAGATAGCCGAAATCAGCGCAATATCCACATCCGACTGCCTTGTGCATTTATTAAACTTAGAATTCAAAAGCCTTGTCCGCCAGCTTCCGGGAAAAGTTTTTGCAAGGATGTAGATTTTTTGCCTCCTGTTGTTTTTGCAACTTAAAACTATTTAGCCGGTAATATTAATTTCCTATTCATATTTAAGCGTCTCGACTGGATTTTTTAAAGAGGCTCTTACTACCTGATAAATCATAGAAACGAAAGCGATTAAATAAACCATAAACATAGATAATATAAATATGTCAGGTTTAATATCTATATGATACGCAAAATCTGATAGCCACTTGTTCATCATATAGTAGCATAACGGAACCGACAAGGCTCCTGCTATTAGCATTAGCAATACCATCTCTTTAAATAATACTTCAACTATCTGCAATGAAGACGCTCCCAAAACCTTCCGGATACCAACCTCTTTACTTCTTATTTCTGTAGTAAAAGATATCACGCCGTAAAGCCCCAGGCAAGAAATAAAAACAGCGCAAAAAGAAAACAGAGTAAAAATGTTCAATATTTTAAATTCTGACAGGTACGAAGCTTTGACGTTATCATCTAAAAATTCATAAGTAAATGGATTTTTTGACTGGTACGGAGCTAATTTATTTTTCACATAGTTTAGGGTAACAGACATATTGCCTGGTTTAATCTTTACGGATAAGAACTGCATATTTTTCATGATATTGCAAATATACATAGTGGATTGTATTTGTTTTTTAAAAGAGCGGTCATGCGCGTCTTTTACAATTCCGATTATGCGTCTTGTTTCCAGGTTATCCAGGCCGCTGTATGGGGAATTAAATGTGATAATTTTCCCAATTGGGTTTTGCCAGCCTGCTTCTTTTACAGTTGTTTCGTTAACAAGTATCCCTTCGGCAATATCAGTTGGATAGTCTTTTGAGTATTTACGCCCTTTAATAATTTTCATCTCATATAAATCAAGGAAGTTTTCGTCAATAGCATATTGTGATACTTCAAAATATGTGTTGGCGGGTTTACCTTCAAAGCTTACATCTCCTCTTGCGCACACCATATTGGGCGGACCAAAAGATAGAGAAGCCGCTTCAATACCGGGATAGCGGCTAATTTCTTCCCGTAATGCAGTTGCAGATATTTTGTTGTCTATCCCTCTCAAATTCACATTGAGTATATCTTTTGTGCGGTATCCTAAATCTGATTCAGTTGCATAATCCAATTGCCGCTTTACAGCAATAGCGCAGAAAACGAAGGTTACTGTTAGTACAAATTGAACGACTATAAGAGTTTTTCGGAATAAAGGATTAGATAAAGAAATACTTTTCCCCCTAAAAAATGAAAGCGGCTGAACGCTGGAAATAAACAGCGCCGGATAAAGCCCTGTAAGAAAACTTATAACACAAGTAAGCGCGGCAATTTCAATCAGCATACTAAAATTAAGCTGAATATCACGCTCGACATATAAATTAAAATATGGAAGAATTGATGCCGTAAGAGCCAACGTAATTATCAGCGATCCAAACGTCAGGACGAATGTTTCGGTCAATATTTGCGTAATTAATTGCGCCTTTCCCGCGCCTATTATCTTACGAACGCTTATTTCTTTTACCCTTTGCGAAAAACGTGCGGTAGAAAGGTTAATATAATTTATACACGCAATTAAAAGCATCATAAAAGCCGCAGTAGCATAGAAATAGACAGTATCTTTTCCGTTAATTATTTCGCTTTTATTGCCGCCATAAGATTTAAATTTTGAATTAAGATGAATATATTTCAAAGGCTGAGAAAAATAGCGGGAGATATCATCATATTTGCCAATATACTTTTTAAATAATCCGGGAATTTTACCATCTACTGCGTCCGATTTTGCGTTTTCTTTCAGCAAATAATAAACCGGGAACTTGGCTAGCCTCCATCCTGAAATATTGCCAAACGCTGCAGAGCTTCCATTTTCAAGATTCGCCGGGACTATAAAATTTGCCCTGATATGCGAATTTTTCGGAAGATCTTTATATACTCCTCTAATTGTCAAATCATATAAGCCCCTTACTGTAACAGTCTTGCCTATAGGATTTTCGGCGCCGAAGTATTTTCGCGCCATGCTTTCCGAAAAAAAGATATAATTGGGGATTGAAATATTAAGAGGAGCATTACCGCTAATTAATTCAACCGTAAAGATTTTCATAAAATCCGGGTCAGTAAAAAGAACCGCCTCCTCTGTAAACCCGGTTCCTTTATAACTGATAGTTTCCGTACTCGGTAAAACGCGCGCGGCGTATTCTACTTCGGGCATTTCTTCTTTAAGCGCTTCCGCAAACGGGCCAGGCATCACACAACCTTGAGCCTGCCCTCCATTAATATAATCTTTCCCCTCCCTTGTTACACGATAAATTCTGCTATAGTTTTTATTCCATGTATCATAACTGTATTCATAAGATATGAAAAGAAAAGCGAGTATCACTGGCGTTAAAGCAACAGAGAATCCAATTATATTTATAAATGAATACGTCTTGTATTTTAATAAATTTCTTAAGGTCACCAAAAAATAATTTTTTAGCATTACCCAATTCTCGTATTTTTTTCAAATATCAGATTTGTTTTAATTTTACAAAGATTCGCTTATTTATTACCGGCCATTTCAAAAAGTTTATTAACTAAATATATCTATCATAGTATAAACAAATTTAGCGCCAGATGAGAACTGCTAAAAAATACAAATAATGCTCAACTTGTTTAAATAAATCATGTGCGGAAACGAACAACTGTGTCCGTTATCGTACAAAATAAACAATCATGTTTTAATTAATTATCAATGGTTCTTACGCCAGTTTCGTGGATTATTAATAATATAGCTGGATATATTTAAAAACGCCCGCTCGTCGCGGATGATATGTTCGTAATAATCCCGCTGCCAAACCGGAATTCCCGGCGTGTTGCGCAATAAATTAATTTGTTTTGACGAAACCATTTTAAAACGTCCGATAATTTTGGGTAAAACCATTTTCCGGCGTTGTAGGGGCGATTCGTTCGGTTGGGGCGATTCATGAATCGCCCCTCCGAGAATCGCCCCTACCGAATCCGCCCCAATTATAATTATTCCATGAAAATGATCCGGCATCACGATATATTCGCCTAACTGGATATTGGGACGCGTTTCCGGAATTTTCAACCATTCGGTTTTTACGATTTCGCCATATTCATTTAACGCCATTTGTTCGTTTATTATTTGGCCAAACAGATGAAACCTATCCTTTACGCACAGCGTAATATAATACAATCCTTCGCGTGAATAGTCGTATTTTTTTAGCCTTATTGATCTGCGATGATGTATCTGGGGATCATAATATGCCATTGCATTGCCTCCCCGCTCTTCAACCTCAGTAATAGAAATCCATATTGAGCGTATTCGCTTAATAATTTCTTATTATTTTAGTTATTTAATGCGGCAATTATACAGCTTATTTTCTTAAATATCCAGATTTAACGTTGGTTTGAGACAGAGGCTAATGAATTGATTTTGTGAAGAAACGCCAATTATATTATTATATAAAAGCTTAGTATTTCTTTTTCCCCTTCCATAAGGCTTTAAGTCTTTCCTTTAGATTTTTTTCCTGACCGTTTTCCGTAGGCTGATAATACTGAGCCCCCTTTAATTCTTCCGGGAGATAATTTTCCATTACAAAATGCCCTTCAAAATTATGAGGATATTTATAATTTTTACCGTAATCCAAATTTTTCATCAGTTTGGTTGGAGCGTTTCTTAAGTGAAGAGGGACTGGAAACAAAGGTTTATTCTTTACGTCGTCCAAAGCGCCCGCAATGCCCATATAAGCGGCGTTGCTTTTAGGCGAAGAAGCAAGATACGTAATACACTGGGCTAAAATAATTCTGGCTTCAGGCATGCCAATTTTTTCTATGGAACGAAAGGTCGATTCTGCAAGCAGCAAAGCGTTAGGCGAGGCGTTGCCAATATCCTCAGAGGCAAGCACAATAAGCCTGCGCGCAATAAACAAAGGGTCTTCGCCCCCGGCAATCATTCTTGCCATCCAATACAAAGCAGCGTCGGGATCGCTTCCTCTTACGCTCTTTATCATTGCTGAAATAATATTGTAATGTTCTTCCCCGGCTTTATCATAAAAAATATTTTTCCGCTGGACAATATTTTCAATCACTTCCTTGTTGACTTCTATCTTTCCAGAATTTATCTGATAAAGCACGCAGTCTTCAAAAACATTAAGCAGCGTTCTGGCATCGCCGCCGGAGACGTACATTAAAAAATCATAGTCTATTTTTTCTATGCTTAGCTTGCTTAAAAATTCATCGCTATTAATTGAGTTGTCAAGAATACTCTTCAAATTATCCTTTGATAATTCTTCAAGCACAAAAATTCTTACGCGCGATCTTAAAGCCGGAATTACTTCAAAAGAAGGATTTTCAGTCGTTGCGCCAATAAGTATTATGTCGCCCGATTCGACCGGGTTTAGAAGGGAATCCTGCTGCGATTTGCTAAAGCGGTGAATTTCATCTATAAAAAGGATAGTTCTCTTCCCTGCGGCTCTGTTAACTCTTGCTTTTTCTGTAATTTCCCTAATATCTTTTACCCCGGAAGAAACAGCGTTAATCTGGAAGAATTCTGATTTTGTATGCTCTGCAATAATCCTTGCAATTGTTGTTTTGCCAGTACCGGGAGGCCCCCATAAAATAAACGAGGTTAACACGTCGTTATCTATCATAAGACGGATAGGCTTCCCTTGATCCAACAGCTTATTTTGCCCCTGAAAGTCTTTTATATCTCTAGGCCTGACCCTTTCGGCCAACGGGATAGAAGGAATTTTTAAGTCTTTATCCACATGCTGCTCATTGCTTACTTTTCAATAACGTCAATTACGGTTTCATTCTTCCGTATCATATTATGCTTTTCGCGCGCAACCCTTTCAATCTTTGCAGGCACTTTATTTTTTACAGAGTCAATTTCATTTTGCAGAGCTTTATTTTCGTTTTCTGTCTGTTCAATTTCCATTTGCACGCCTTTAAGCTCGTTTTTCAGCTTCATGTATTTCCATAATCCGCTCTCGCCAAAAAACATGAAAAACAACCCGACTGCAAACAGCAAACCTCCAAGCGTCAGCATGTATTTTTTTTGAAAAAAAGATTTCATTTCACTGCAACGGTAATTATCTTTTCAATTAGGTCTTCAAAAGTTAACCCGATTGCTTTTGCCATATCAGGCACAAGGCTGGTAGAAGTCATTCCTGGAAGCGTGTTAAACTCAAGACAATAATAGTTCATATCGTCGCTTAACCTAAAATCTGCTCGTCCATAGCCTTTGCAGCCAAGAGCCTTAAATGCATTTAAAGCCTCATTCTGCATGTCTTCTGCAACAGAAGCCGGAATATCGGCTGGTACTATATGCTCGCTCATTCCGGCGGTATATTTGCATTTGTAATCGTAATAGCTGTGCTTTGGTTTAATTTCCAGCACAGGCAAAACCTGCTCGCCAAGGATGCCAATAGTCAGTTCTCTACCTGGGATAAACTCTTCAATTACCGCCTTATCGGAATAGTTTAATGCAAGCTCTAAAGCTTTTTCCAACTCTGACTCTTCATTACAAATTGACAGGCCGACAGTAGATCCCTGATCGTTTGGTTTTACTACATAAGGCAAACCAATATCTTCTTTTATTTGCCTGGCTATTTCTGCAATGTCGCTTTGTTTATCAGCTACTAACCAATTTGGAGTGCTAATATTATAATAACGGAAAAGAATCTTGGACATTTCTTTATCCATAGCTATTGCGCTTGCCAATACGCCGGAACCGGTATATTTAATTCCTTTAAGATCAAGCAGAGACTGAATTAATCCGTCTTCGCCATATTTTCCATGCAACCCAATAAAAACAAGATCAACATCTTTTAGTATGGTAGAATTTAGCGCGGCTAAGTAATTTGTATTTTTAACTTCCGCAGTATCTTTTTCTGCAAAAAAGTCTTCTACTTTGGCTGGTTGATTTGTTCCATAAGCGGGATCAATTAACGCGGGTTCATAACCAAGTTTTTTTAGAGCTTCATATATTGCTTTGCCAGAAGATTTTGACACTTCTCTTTCCGACGATGCGCCGCCGACTAAAAGAGCTATTTTCATTTTATTTGCCATTTAATATCCTTAAACATTTCAAATTTAACCCCGGATAACGAGGCCTTAGAATTCCGCCATACTACATAACAAAATTATTATATATGCAACTAGGCTAATTAGTACTTGCTGTTTGGTTTCAGATTATATGTCGATTCTGCAATTTCGTACAATTGTTTGAGCTTTTGCTCCGGTATATTTTTTTCGCCGCCAAGCAGACGAGCGACAAACAAAGTCTTAGCTATATGCTCTAATTTTTCCATTTTATAATAAGCATCATTAATTGAACTTCCAAATGTTACCGCTCCATGATTTTGCAATAACAACGCATTGCAATCATTAATGTATGGCTCCATACTTTCAGGAAGTTCATCAGTAGAAGGAGTAGCATATTTGCATAGAGGTATTTTGCCTAAAGTTAAAACAACTTCTGGGAATACTGGGTTCTCAAATCCTTCTTCCTTAGCGGCAAAAGCAGTAGAATAAACCGGATGGCAATGAATAACTGCATTTATTTCCGGACGATTATTATATGCCAAAATATGAATTTTATATTCTGTTGTAACTTTCCCTTCGCCTTTAATTTTATTGCCAGAACCGTCTATTTCCAAAATATCAGTCTCTTTAACTTCTCCTTTGCAAACGCCAGAACGCGTAATAAAAAATCTATCGGTAGAAATTCTCATTGATAAATTTCCGTCATAGGCGGAGACAAATCCTTTTTCGTAAACTTTATGACATATCTTAATTAGTTCTTCCGAGCCAGACATTTTCGCTCTAATTCTTCTATTAATCTTAAATTTACTAATCCGTCATATCCTGTAACTAAAGGAGTTTCATTAGCTAAAAACGACTTTTGAACTGATTTAAGCGTATTTAATAGCTTATTACCTCTTTTGTGGAAAGCTTTTTTCCCTTCGCCATCTAAAAGAATAGTCATTTTTGCCGATGATTGCCTTACGCTAACCATGTTTTCAATACTTAAAGCGCCTGTATAGCCAAGCACTTCAATTCTGTTGAAACTCTTTTTGTTATTATAAGAAACATTAAAAGTACCGTAGCCGCCTTTTTCAAATTTAACAATAGCAATAGCCATATCGTCGACTTCACTTTTATAAATCATATCGTCTACAATTCCATCTATACAAGTAATTTCGCCTCCTAAATAACGCATTAGATCAATTAGATGAGTTCCTAAATCCCTTAATACGCCTCCTCCGCTTAGTTCTTTTTTAAATCTAAAATTATCGTCAGGCGGATAATGGACGTTATAATTTATTTGCATAGAAACGAGTTTTCCAAGCATCTGGTCGTCAATAATTTCTTTGGCTTTTTTTACTATAGGATGGAAACGTTGAGTGTAATCGACAGAAAACTGGACGTGGTTAACTTCGCATGCTTTGACCATTTCTTCTGCCTGAACAGAAGTTATAGCTAAAGGTTTTTCACATAAGATGTGTTTACCTGCATTAGCTGCTTTAATTACCTGTTCGTAATGTTCAGAATTAACGCTGCTAATATAAACTGCGTCAATATCAGACTTAAGAAATTCGTCATAATTGGAAAAACTATCAGATATAGAAAATTTCTCTGAGATATATTTAGCTCGAGCATGATCTTTGCTAAAAACAGACTGTACGACGCTTCTTCTTAAAAGCTTAATAGTAGGTAAAAAACCGGTTTCAGTAAATCTTCCACAGCCAGCAATTCCCCATTTTAATTTTTTACGCAAATTTTCTGCAATTTTTAACATTTAAGCTTGCCGTTCTGTTAAATTATAAAATCATATTTTAATATAGCAATTTACAAATATTAATTAAAGAATGTAAGTGGGTAATAAAGATATTTGCAACATATAAACTATAGTTGTAGATATAAAAATAAAGTGAAGAAATAGACAAAAAAAATCCCCTGCTATAAACAGGGGATTTTTAAAAATAAAATTGGCGACTACCTACTCTCCCACACACTTGCGCATGCAGTACCATCGGCGTGTAAGGTCTTAACTTCTCTGTTCGGAATGGGAAGAGGTGTATCACCTTAGCTATAGTCACCAAAAATCAAAATCAATAAAAATAATGAAAGAAAGAAAGAGTTGAGCCTATAACACTGTATGTCTGTATATAAAAATAATTGGATAAGCCTCACGACCTATTAGTATCACTAGACTGAACCAATTGCTTGGCTTACATCGGTGACCTATCAACCTCGTCATCTCCGAGGGGTCTTGAGTCCTGATAAATCAGGAGGGATACATAATCTTGAAGCGTGCTTCGCACTTAGATGCTTTCAGTGCTTATCACAACCGAACGTAGCTACCCAACCGTACCACTGGCGTGATAATTGGTTCACTAGAGGTTCGTTCATTTCGGTCCTCTCGTACTAAAAACGACCCTTCTCAAGTATCCTGCGCCCGCATAGGATAGGGACCGAACTGTCTCACGACGTT
>DBTY01000001.1 GCA_002307295.1 Ignavibacteriales bacterium UBA1304 | reverse complement strand
TACACATAACTTTTTACAGTCTCTAGGACGGGGACGGGCGTGGGCGCCCGTCCTACAAATCTAAAATTTTATTTTTCTAAAAATGTTGCGATTGCTTTGCTGCATTTTTTCATTTCTGGACTTATGCCCAAGTGTCCTCTTTCATTATCTAATAAAAGTATATCGGCATTTGCTAATTTTGAAAATTCAATTGCAGGGCGGGGGTCTAATATATTATCCTGTCTGTTTACAATCATCAACAGTTTTGCTTTTATATGTTTTGCCGTTTCTTTCATAGATCCGCCGAATTTCTTACTTATATCGTGCGCAAGCATGGCTTTTATCTGACTAACATGATTGTAGCAGGTAAATGTTTTTGAAGTATTATTATTAAACGAAGCCAGATATTTAGGGAAGTCTTCAACAGCTGGATGTTTAGATAAATACGCTGTAGTATTAGAAGTAAGATCGGTTAGAATATCTAAATTTTTAATAATTTCTTTTTCAGATTGACCGCATTTTTTACCCGATTCAATTATGTTCAGGTGAAGATTCCACATTAGAAGATCGTGAGAGCTTGATTTTGGCGAGCATACGTAGGCTATGGCTTTATCTATAAAGTCTGGGTAAGCGACTAACCACTCAAGCGTTTGCATGCTGCCCATAGAGCCTCCAATGGCCGCATAGAGGTGTTTTATCCCGAGATTGCTAGTAAGTAAAACGTATTCTGACTCAACCATATCGTGAATTGTAAGAACAGGGAAGTTCTCATCTTTTTGAGTTTCGCTATTCGATGGGGAGGTCGAAATGCCGTTGCCAATAGCGTCTAACGCTATTACGTAATACTTTGAACTATCAATGAGTTTATTGGGACCGATAAGTCCGCTTAATTCAGCGGACGTGCCGCCGAACCAGGTGGGATATATTACGGCGTTTGATTTATTTTCATTCAGCTTGCCAAAAGTTCTATATCCAATTGAACAGTTTTGGATAACGGCTCCGTTTTCCAAAGTTAGATTTCCTATATTTCCAAACTTCTGAATTCCTTGAGAAAATGCCGTTGAACAAAAAACAAATACAACAAAAACCGATAGCGCTTTTCGGAAAAACATTATATGCGTCCTCCATAAATAAATTAAAATTATGCTGAAGTAAAAATATCAAAAATAATTAACTTATTTTAAGAAAGAATCGCTTTAGAGCCGTTAACGCCTTTTTTTATTTTCAGATAACCGATATAGTAAGGAGCTCCCGCTATAAAAATTAAATATGAAAAAGGATTATCATCCATAAATATAATAGCAAGCGAGCCAATTAATACGATAAAAACTAAATTAAGCAAAACGGCAAATTGAATTTCATTAAGCGCATTACTAATTATTTTGGAAAAACATATCGTAAGCGCGCCGCTGAACATTGTTGCGATGCTAGTTGCAATAAACATAAACAGGAATACGGATTTTGTCTCAGCGTCTATATTTTTAAACATATTTCCCGAATCGAAAAAAATGTAAAGCACATGGATTATTCCAAGCGTTAATACAAAATATCCAGTATAATTTAGCGTTTTTACGCCGGCATTGTTTTTCATTTTGACTCCATTTTGTTTACTAAATCGTCAAACAGATTTGCAAGAGTCACAAATTCGGCGTCGTTTACTTTAGGATAAAGCTTATGAAGCCCTAAGTAGAGGGAGTATTTTATTTTTGCCAGACTCTGCGCTTTTGTTTTTGAGAAACCTATCTCGCGGTATAATTTAGTCACAAAGTCAGTTCTTAAAACATCTACTTCTGAAAGATATTTTTCTACAGTAGTATTATATCCAGCCCAAATGCGTATAGAGCTTTCTGCCTGAACAGGAACAAAATCTATCACTTTTAACGTAAGCTTTCGTAAAGTATCCTGTGATGCGTTTATTGAGTTTAAGTTTTTAATGGCGGCTTTAGTAGTATTATCCCGCCAATAAATCATTAATTCCTCGACATAAACGGATATGTTCTTAAAATGATGATAGAACGAGCCTTTTGTAATTTTCAATGCATTACAGAGGTTGTCAATTGTCAGGTTGTCGGGTCCAGAATTAGCCAGAATTAATAACCCTGCCTCAAACCAATCTGTTTTATTTTTCATTAAATTATTATTGTTATTAAAATAAACATACCATAAGGTATGTTTTAAACATAAAGCAAAATTACTCTTTTGTCAAGACTTAATTTGTAAAATTGCAAAATGGAATAATATGTAGAAAAACTGAAATCCTTGGCTGTTGCTAGTAATGTGGGAAAAGTGGGCGTTTTAGAGACTAGGCATTAAGTAATGAATTCAGAGGATAAAAACAAAATAGATAAATTGTGGAGAGAAACTATAAGCTAATTAACAAACTACTAAACAGGATATAATAATCAGAAGGAGTAAAATTATAAAAATTACAAATAAATTAACGAAGCCAGATAGACCAACAAAAATTTAAAAACAACTTCTTTACAAATAATAAATGCGATTTGTATTTAATTTTCAAGCTTCTCAAATATTATGATGTTTTATCGAAAGACAAAGTGCAAATTAGATACGCATCCAGCAGAAATATTTGAGAAACTTGCAAAAACAAAACAAACCATTTTTTATGTCCTCCTAAATCGTTAAAACTAGAAATAGACTATAAGACACTGTTGATTTTTTTAGCGAAGAAGATATAGTTTTTATAAGAAATATTTTCACAATGAAAACGATGAAGCAGAATAGTGAACGTTATTTTGAGGTTTTGCGGGTTAGATAAATAAGCGGAAAGAGTATACCTCACTTATGTGAAAATTATTCATATAAATTCACTCATGCAAAAAGCGCTGAAACAAAAAAGATCAGAATACTTTATGCGTATTCGTCTATTTTTTTCCCTTTTGTTTCATCTACAGTTTGTTGTGCCTGTTGATTGTCCTGGGAATGATGCGAAGAAGCTTCATATTGTTTTAAAACGTTTTCCGCAGACGCAACTATCTTTACTACCTGAGTTTGCGGATTTCCCAGCAATTCAACGTTAGACGCCGAAGATTGTAAATCATGCGTTGACGTCTCGATTTTAGTCGGAGCTTTTACAGTTAAAGAACCGACATCCGATACTACTCTAGAGATATCCATTGTAACCTCCTTGTTTATTTAGTCATATTGTTTAGCGGCAACATTCCTTTTGCCGAAACCACAATATTTATTGTCTTTTTTAGAATATAAAGAGGATATGAAAGACCTAATTGTATTATCGGCAGATACTTAAAATAGTTTAGTGAAAAAAATAAAAATTATTAGAAGTTTTTTTGCCATTAATATTTGAATAATCGGTCAATGCTCTTTATATTTGATTATATTAATAAAGAAATTATATGAATACAAAAGTCGTTCTTCAAACAAAATTCCCAAAACTAAAATTCTTCAAAAGCGGCAAAGTTCGTGATATATATGATTTAGGCGAATATTTCCTAATTGTTTCAACTGACAGATTGTCTGCTTTTGATGTAATTATGGCGCAGGGGATACCAAATAAAGGTAAGGTTCTTACTAAAATATCGGAATACTGGTTCAACTATACAAAAAATATAATAGGCAATCATCTAATTACTACTAAAGTAGAAGAATTTCCGGTAGAATGCCAGGAATATGCAGATATTCTGGAAGGGCGTTCTATGCTTGTAAAAAAAGCGGAAGTAGTTCCTATGGAGTGTATTGTCAGAGGTTACATTTCAGGATCTGGGTGGCAGGATTATAAAAGTACTGGCGGAATATCAGGGATGCCAATCCGAAAAGGGATGGTTGAATCTGAGAAATTTGACGAGCCGTTATTTACACCTTCTACAAAAGCTGAGTTAGGCGAACATGACGAAAACATATCGTTTGATAAAATGGCGTCGATAGTTGGAACTGAAACTGCCGAGAAACTTAAAAAATCAACAATAGCTATTTACAAATCCATTTCAGAATTTGCTCTTACAAAAGGGATAATATTGGCCGATACTAAAATGGAATTTGGATTTTACGATGGCGAACTGATAGTTGTAGACGAACTGCTTACGCCGGATTCTTCCCGTTTTTGGCCTTTAGACAAATACGAAAAAGGAAGACCGCAGGAAAGTTTTGATAAACAGTTTATCAGAGATTATCTTCTTTCAATCAATTTTAATAAACAACCGCCTCCTCCGGTTCTGCCTGAAGGCGTAATTACCAAAACAAGCGAAAAGTACTTAGAAGTTCTAACAAAATTAACCGGTGAAACGCTATAACTGAATACTTTTTTGAATAATCTATATTTGTAAATGGTTTTACCTAATCAACTTACGGTATTAAGGATAATACTTTCCCCGATATTTTTTGTTTTATTCATTTCGAATAACCAGACATTAATGCAAATTTCAATCGGAGTATTTATTATAGCCGCTCTATCCGATTGGTATGACGGCTGGCTTGCGCGAAAATTTAATTATATAACCGACTGGGGAAAATTCTGGGATCCTCTTGCAGATAAAATCCTAACCGCTTTTGCATTTGCAGGTTTAATAATACTTGGTATTGTTAACGTATGGATGGTTGTAATTATCCTATTACGCGATTTTGTAGTTACTATTTTACGCGCTTTTGCCGATTATAAAAAAGTCAGCTTTTCTACCAGCAAATACGCAAAATGGAAAACGTTTATTCAGATGATATTCCTTTATTATCTGCTGCTTGTTTATGTGGCGTCAAAATCGGATTTTATTGCAAAAGGGAGGGAGAATCTTTTCGCATTGTTGTTGGATCAAAAATTCATATTTTACTCGATATTGATTATTACTCTTATTACAGTTCACTCGGGTTTTTTGTATTTATATCAAAACAGACATTTAATTAAAAAATTATTAAGAGGCTGATATCAAACAATTTGACAAATTATTGGGTTCCGGGTTTTATACCGGATATATTTCGTTTGCTTCCGGCACATTTGGAAGCCTTGCGGCTTTACTGATTTATTATATTCCTAACTTTGAAAATCCCAGTATTATCTGCACAGCTATAGTTTTATTGTTTTTATATGGAGTTATTATAGGCGATGACTTTGAGAAAAGATATGGCAAAGATCCTTCTGAATGTACTATTGACGAAGTTGTAGGAACATGGATTTCGCTCTTATTTCTGCCTAAAAACTTGATCGTCTCGTTAGCCGCTTTTCTCATCTGGCGTTTGCTTGATATAGTAAAACCATACCCTGCGAACAAATTAGAAAGTCTTAAAGGCGGATGGGGCATAATGATGGATGACGTGGTTTCTGCATTTTACACCTTAATAATTATGCATGTGTCGTTAATGGGACTTGGATATTTAAAAATTAAATTACCTTTTTAAAAAATGAAAGCTCAAATATTAACTATTGGCGATGAAATTCTCATCGGGCAAACTATTAACACTAATGCGGCGTTTATTGGAGAAGCTCTGATAAACTTAAGCGTAGCGATTACTAAGTCTGTTACGGTGGGCGATGAAGAATCTGCCATCTTGGATCAATTTGACTCCGCCTTAAAGGAGAATGACTTGGTCATTGTTACTGGCGGTCTTGGCCCGACGCACGATGATATTACAAAAGCATGCGTTGTCAAATACTTCAATACTGAATTAGTATTGGACGAAGAAGTTATGGAAGACGTTAAAGCCTATTTCAAAAGACGAAATATGGAAATGGCTAAAGTGAACGAAGGGCAGGCTCTTGTTCCGAAATCTGCAAAGACTATTAGGAATGGAAATGGAACAGCTCCAGGAATTTGGATTGAACAAAACGAAAAAATTATGGTAGTTATGCCGGGCGTTCCTTTTGAAATGAAAGAAATGATGCGCACTTATATAATTCCTAAAATTGCTGAAAAAACCAGCGCTGGCAATATAGTAATTAAGAGAACTACATTATTAACAACTGGAATAGGGGAATCGCTATTATTTGAAAAAGTTGGCGATATTAACGAACTTTTGCAGGGAGCTAAACTAGCATTTCTACCGAGTCAGTTTGGCGTAAAGATGAGAATTACTGTAACTGAAAAAACAGATAAAGAAGCTAAAAATAAACTTGATGAAATAGAACAAAAACTTAGAAGCAAAATAGGCAGATATATATTTGGACGCGATGAAGAAACTCTGGAAGAAGTAGTGGCGCGTCTTTTGGAAGAAAGAGGTTATACTCTTGCCGTAGCAGAATCCTGCACGGGAGGAATGATTTCCAACATGCTTACAAATGTAAACGGAAGCTCTAAATTTTTTGAAAGAGGAGTCATTTCTTACAGCAATGGTTCAAAAGTTGAGCTGCTTAAAGTAGATGAAGAAATGATTACTAAGAACGGAGCGGTTAGTTTTCAGGTGGCAAGGCAAATGGCCGAAGGAATTAAGGCTGTTAGCGGAACTGATATTGGGCTTTCGGTAACAGGTATTATGGGACCTACCGGAGCAGTTGGCGATAAACCAGTAGGTCTGGCTTTTATTGGAATATGCGACGATAAAGTTTGTACTGCAAAAAAAGTAATTTTTGGCAGCAACAGGCTTATTAATAAAGAACGGACGGCGCAGGCCGCATTAGATGTGCTGAGAAAACACATTTTAGGAATCAGTATTGATGATTAGAACTTTTATTTCTTTAACAATTCCTAACCATACTATTGACCAGATATTTGAAATAATAAAAAATAACATGGGCAATAGTTTTTATGATTATAGGTGGATTCCCAAAAAAAATCTGCACATTACTCTAAAATTTATTGGCGAAATTGAAGAAGCAAGAGTTGAAACAATAATAAATACTTTGAGTATTGCACAACAGAGTTTTGACGAACTGACTCTGGAATTTTCTAATTTCGGTTTTTTTGAAAAAAATAATAAACCTGCTATTTTTTGGATTGATTGTAATTTTAATGAATTACTTCTTAAATTTGTGCAGCATATTGATGAAAGCCTTGCCGAAATCGGCTTTGCCAAAGAAGAAAGAAAATTCAAATCGCACCTAACGCTAATAAGGTTAAAAGAAGGCGAAAATATAGAGGCGATTAATAAGATGAAAGAAGTAAAATTTGAAAGGATAAGTTTCAAACCCGAAACTATTGCACTGATGAAAAGCGAATTAACCCCAAAGGGGTCAAAGTATTTTGTAATTAAAAATTTAGTAATATAAAACAGGAGCATTAATGAGTTCCGAACAAGAAGCAAAATTAAAAAGCATTGATGAGGCTATAGCCGGAATAGAGAAAGCATACGGTAAAGGCTCTATAATGAAACTTGGCGACGGGGTTATCAACCCTGTAGAATCTATTCCAACAGGCTCTTTATCTCTGGATGTAGCGTTGGGTATAGGCGGTATTCCACGCGGTAGAATAACAGAAATTTACGGTCCTGAATCAAGCGGAAAAACTACTTTATGTTTGCATATAATTGCAGAAGCGCAAAAACTTGGCGGACTTGCCGCTTTTATAGACGCTGAACATGCGCTTGACGTAAATTACGCTAAACGCCTTGGAGTTGATACTATGAATCTGCTTATTTCTCAACCTGACTTTGGCGAACAGGCTCTTGAAATTACAGATACTTTAGTAAGAAGCAACGCGTTAGATATAATTGTTATTGATTCTGTAGCTGCGCTTGTTCCGCGCGCTGAAATTGAAGGCGAGATGGGCGACGCTGTTATGGCTATGCAGGCGCGTCTTATGTCGCAGGCATTGCGTAAACTTACCGGCGCAATTTCAAAATCTAAAACTTCTGTGATTTTTATTAATCAACTAAGAAGCAAAATTGGCATTATGTTCGGCAACCCTGAAACTACTACAGGCGGCAACGCGCTAAAATTTTATGCTTCCGTAAGGCTTGATATCAGACGTATAGCAGCTATTAAAGACGGCAACGAAGTTATAGGCAACAGAACAAAAGTTAAAGTCGTAAAAAGCAAAGTGGCTCCTCCGTTTAAGGAAGTTGAATTTGATATTTTGTATAATGAAGGCATTAGCAAAACAGGCGACTTAACGGATATTGGCGTAAATCTTGGAATTGTTAAAAAGAGCGGAGCCTGGTTTACTTATGGAGAAGACCGATTCCAGGGACGAGATCAGTTCAAACAAAAGTTAGCCGAATATCCTGAAATGTTTGAAAAACTTTCAATTGAAATTAAAAAGAAACTGGGTCTTATTAAGGAAGACGCTGTTAAGGAAATTGCAGCTCCTGCTGAACAGACTGAAACAGAGAAAAACTCTGCAAAAGAGAAAAAAAGCAGTAAACAAGAAGGCAAATGAAAATATCCGCTATTAACAGGAAGGACGAAAACACAATTGTCCTCCATTTAGATAATGGCGAAAAACTGTTTCTTTCCCTTGAAGTATTTATGAAAAACGGTCTGCGGAGCGGCGACGAAATCTCCGAAGACCGTTTTGCTTTTTATGTAACGGAAAATAGAAAGTATTTTATAAAAAGATCCGCGGTAAGGTTTCTTGCAAACAGGTATCATTCCTCAAACGAACTAAAAACTAAACTACTCCGTAAAAAATATGAAAAAGAATTAGTCCTTGACGTGATTGAAGAATTGCTTGAAAAAAAACTTCTTGACGATTATGTATTTGCTATTAACTACGCTAATGAAAATATAAAGAATAAACTTTGGGGCAGGAATAAAGTCAAATCAGGTTTGATTCAAAAAGCTGTTAAACCGGAAATAATTGAAAAAGTAATTTCGGAATTATTTGGCGAAGGGGATTCTGAGATTGATAATGCAATAGCTCTTGCAAAGAAAAAAAAGAACACGCTTAACAAGCGTAATATGGAGCCGCTAAAACTAAAACAAAAACTGATTACATTTTTAATGTCGCGCGGATATAACTACGATCTTATAAAAAATATTCTGCGTCAGATAGATGAAGATATAGACAATATGCCTGACGCTGAATAAATTTTTTATATAAATAACCCTAAATGAAAAACTCTTTCTGATAGCTAATACAGCTTAATATTTAACTTTTACTCCGAATGTAAAGCTTTTAGTTTTACCCGGTTTTAATTCCAGCGCTTCGGCGCATTCGGGTCTGTTGTAAGAATCTGTCATAAATTCAACCGGTTCAATAGCTACGGCTTTGCGCGGACGCATCGATAAACTTTCTCCTGTAAACGTATAAACTACGCCGCTGCTTTGAAATATTGTTAATTCAATTCCATTTTGAAAATCCGATAGAATAGTTTCGTAAAATTCATCTTTTTTATCTGTAAGCGCAGTAAAACAAACGTCAATAGGCTGTTCGCCAAAGATTCGTTCTTTTGACGGACGCGTTTTTCTAAAATCCAGTTTCGGGTTCTCTTCAATATTGGAGTATGCCGCAATGCCGTTTAGCGGAACGGAATTTTTATCAATAAGAATTATCTGGTTTGCGTTTAGCTCTAATTGCAAATGGTCTATTCCGTTTTCCGAGGTTTTGAAATAAGAATGCCATCCGGCTCCAAAAGGAGCTGATTCTTTCCCTTTATTTTCGCCTATAATTTCTATTTTTAATTGATCGCCATAAAAAGAAAATTTAACAAAAACGTTAACGTCAAATGGGTAGCCGGGATAATCTGCTCGACGCAATTTATTGGTATATAAAGTCAATTCAATGCATTCTTCTAAAATATTAACCGAGTAAATCTCAAAATTCAATCTTGAAACTAAGCCATGTCTTAATGAAACGCCGGAAGGATTCGGTTCAATTTTATATTTGGCGTCTTTAAATTCGTATTCGTAATTATCTATTTTATTTGAATACGGAGCCATAATAAAACTTCGGGCGCCATTCCCGGCTTCAAATTCTTCAAGAGTCTGGAATCCGTCAATGATATTTACTTTTTCTCCGTTCTTATCTATTATATAGTTTAAAACATTTGCGCCGCGTAAGGCTATTTCAATAGAGTTAGAGGTTTTTGTATCGGTTAATGTTATAGTGTTATAACTAAAAAATTTTGAATCCTGTAAACTGAATCTTTTCATATTAATATATATTGGTTTGTTTTCGTCTTGAGTCGCACGCCTGACAGGTTCCTGCATTGCAAAGTAAAGACTTATATTGCTTGGAGAAATAGCTTAATCCGTGTTTAATCAAGGTTTTGGTTGAAATAAAAAAGAACTTTGTATTATGTTCATAATAAAAAGAAATAATTTCATTATCAATAAGAAAGCGTTCAAAATTGATAAATGACTTGGCGCATCCGGGGAGTTCTATTAATTTTTGTTCGCCGGAGGCTGAAGCTCCTATTGGTTCTACGGAAAGATAATCCCACGGCGAAATATTATGCCATGGAACCGGGGCTTTTACTTCTAAGTAATGCCCAAAACTTAAAGCGGAAAAATCTACGCCTGCTAGAATAATATAGGATAAAGACGTATTAGCAAGCCAATCCAAAACGCTTCCAGCGCCGAGAGGACTAGCGGGCGAGTTATCGCATCCAATAATTTTAGCGGCTTTGCCCCATAAAGAAAAAGAATGAGTAGGGGAAGAGGTTCTAATTACATTTGGCATGTTTCTAAAAACTTCGGAAACTGCGCCAATTTTAGATGGAGAACTTAATTTATCGAATACTTCAAATTCTCCAGAACTCCTCTTAAAACAATATGTGAACGCAGGCATAATAATAGAGCCTTCGTCTGTAACAATTTCCTGCAAAGACCGGATAAAATATTCAATTGAAATATCCGGGAAGGCATTCCGGATATTTCTGAATGAAGAATGAATTAACGTATGGCAGGATTTTTTTAATCCGGCCTTTTTCAGGAATTGTTTTAAGTCTTCGTTCATAAACAAAAATTATAAACAGATTATAAAATAGCCGTGATTTCTAAAATTTCGCCTTCAAATTTTTCCGGATCGATAAATGTCGATTCTGCTTCATTTCCATTAATATAAATTTTCGTAATTCCGCTATTTTTCCCTTTAGGATTTTTAACAGTAAGTTTTAATGTTTTGCCGCGGAATTTTCTTTCGGCCTTAAACTCTTTCCATTTGGAAGGAATGTTTGGCTCAATAGAAACGCCCTTTAGCGAAGTTTTAAATCCAAGAATATAATCGAGCGCTATTCTAAACATCCAGACTGCCGAACCAGTCAGCCATGAGTGACTTGCCTGACCTTCGGTAGGATGATCCGGGCTTGTGACGTACTCTGCATAAACATAAGGCTCTACTTCATAACGGTCAATTCTTTTAGAAGAGTTCAAAGGCATCATTCTTCTGTATATTTCAAAAGCAAATTCAGCGTCGCCATTAATTATTGATGCCAGCACAAACCAGGAGGAGGCGTGGTTAAAAATTGCGCCGTTTTCTTTTTTACCAGGAACGCAGCGGCTAATTAAACCGACATTATCTTCTACTTCAGTATAAGAAGGCCAGCAGATTTGTATGCCGTTTGGTTTTGCTAAATATTTTTTAACTGAGGCAAGGCATTTATCCGCTCTGTCTTTGGGAGCTAAACCGGATATTACCGCCCATGTTTGCGCATTGATAAATATTTTACCTTGTTTATGTGCATGGGTTCCAAGAGGTTCGCCGTTATCTCTAAAAGCGCGGATGTACCATTCGCCGTCCCAGGCGACTTCGTTGATAACTTTACCTAAATTATCATAAGCGGTCTTCCATCTATTTAGAGTTTCATCGTCTTTCTTAAATTCAAGCAGTTCAAAAGTTTTTCTTAATACGTAAGCTAAAAAGAATCCGCCCCAGACAGTTTCGCCTTTGCCAAGAGGCCCTACATGGTCAAGCGTATCGTTCCAGTCTCCGTTCATTATTTTGGGTATGCCTCTTTCTGTTGTAGCAGATATAGCAAAGTCTAAAGCTTTTTTTAGATGTTCGTAAACTGTTCCTTCTCCTTCGTCGTAAAACTTAACCGTTTCATCAAGGATAGAGAAGTCGGCAGTTTCATTCAGATATTCAATAAGACCGAATGGTATCCAGAGCGGAGTATCGGAGTGATTTGTTCTTTCGCCCCAGTCGGTTAGTTTAAAAAAGTTGTGTAAAGTCGAGCCGTCTTTAAATTGAAAACGGAGCGCATTGAGAAGTCTTACGCGCACTCTGTCCGGCTCAGCCATTACTGTGCCGATGATATCCTGGAACTGATCGCGCATCCCTGTGCCAAATAATAATCCGCCATGATAATAACCAGAGTTGCGAGCCATATCAAACGTAACGGCCGATTGATATTGATTCCAAACGTTTAGCATTAAATTAAATTTGTTTTTAGGAGTATCGACTTTTACATTAGAAAGATAACTATCCCATTTAGCGTTTAAAGTTTTTATTTTTTCGTCAATTACCTTAACGTTTGTCAAGGATTTCCAATTAAGAAATTCATACGGTTCTTCAACTTCTTTTGGTGCGACTGCCATTATAACGGCAAAATCTTTTTCCGCTTTTCCGTCGAGCGAAAGTTTGGATTGAAGCGCTGCAATCGGATCTCCGGCTGTAATCTGAGTGTTTTTCATTTTCCCGGTTTCAATAGATTCCGGATTCGATTCCGAACGCCATCTTCCAATAAAGTTATCAAGACTTCCGTCAAAACCGGTAATAGGAAGCGTCTGTGTAAAATAAAGTTTATACTTCCAGTCAATATTTGGTTGAGCTACAGATACTTTTTTGTTCAACACCCAGTATCTTCTTGTAGCTACTAATGCTTTTTTCTTTTTATCAAAAACAATTTCAGTAAAATGTTTATCATTGGGCTGATTAATCAAATCGTTAAGAGCGTTGCCCATAAGCAATTCTGTAAAAGAATAAATCTCCAGATTTCTTTTTTTGTTTGTGAGGTTTTTAAGATTAACGCGCCAGATTTCGGCGTTAGTATCTGACGGAACAAAGTATGTTATTTCGCCCCGGATGCCGTTAATTTCTGTAATTATTTTTGTATATCCCTGTCCGTGATGACATTCGTATTTTTTATAATCTCTATCTGGCGTAGGAGCCCAGCTAAGAGACCAGTATTTGTTAGTATCGGCGTCTTTTACAATTACATATCTGCCAGGTCTATCCCATGGCAGGCAGTTGTATCTCATTCGTGTTAATCTGTTATCGCGCGGAGTGTCTAAAAAGCTGAATCCGCCGCCAGTATGAGAAATTAATCCTGCGTAATTATCGTTCCACATGTAATTAAACCATGGGCGGGGAGTCCGGGGATCTGTTATAATAAATTCGCGCCCGTCTTTTGAAAAATTTCCGTATTTATTTCCTATCATAATTTCATTTTCTCGCGATTGTTTTTTTGATTTATTTCAGTTTATATCTACTTTACTTTAGTAAAGAATATTATTTACTATATGCCATAATATTAATATTTTAAGTAAATAAAATACTAATATTATATTTTTAAAAATACTACATGATTTAGTAGATTGCAGTTAAATTATTATAATATTTTTTTGTCCTGCAGCTGATAAAAACTGCAATAATATTTGAAATAAATAGCTCTTATTTGAGTTATGAGTTAATAACCAAACAAATTCATCAAAAATGGATTTGTGATATAAATCATAGTTTATTGCTTTGTATTTTAGTAATTATCCAAAGTCATTATTAATAAGAACAATAAATTTAATGAAGGAGCTTCTTATGAAGAAAATGATTCCATATGTGTTTATTTTTTCTTTTTTGCTTGTGTCATTTAGTTCTGCTCAAGTGAAAGACCGCTTTAGCTATTTGAACTCTACAGAGGTTGGCAAGTTTGCAAAACCTTTAGCAACTTCAGTTGGAACCGCATTAAATTCAGGAGGGTTTACTACGGCTGCAATTCCGAGTTTATTTGGCTTTTCTATTGGACTAAGAGGTATGGTTATTATAGTTCCGGACGACCAAAAAACATTTACGCCTACTTTGCCGGCAGGATATACTGCTGATAAAAAAACAGCAACGATATATGGACCTAAGGACGGCGGCGCTATTTATTCTGGACCTAACGGATATATTACTTATCCGGGAGGTATTGGCGAGTCGGTTATTCCAATGATATTCCCTCAGGCTACGCTAAGCTTATTAGGAACGGAAGCAATGATACGATATGTTCCTAAAATTAATATCGGCGAAACGAATATTGATTTTTTTGGTTTTGGTATAAAACATAACGTCAGTCAGTATTTTATTCTTTTGCCTGTAGATATAGCAGTTCAGTTTTTATATAATTCTCTTTCCGTTAAAGATCTTGCCGACATTAAAAATACAGCGTTTAATGTTGAGGTAAGCAAAACTTTTGGAATTGTTACCGCTTATGGCGGTTTGCAGTTTGAGCATACTAAATTAGATTTGAACTATAAAATCAAGGGCGATTCTCAAAGCGGAGATCCCGCTTTAAGAGAAGATTATAATATCACCGCTAATGTTAACGGCGATAATAAAGTAAGAATGACTATAGGAGGAGTTTTAAAACTTTCCTTTTTGTCGATTAATGTAGATTATAGCGTTGGATCGCAATCTACATTAGTAAGCGGTTTAACTTTTGGCATATAACGTAGGAGATAAAAAATGAAAAAAAATATTTTGATGACTGGATTTGTAACGGCTCTTTTTTCGGCATTGTTATTTAACGGATGTATAACTGACGCTTTTAATACGCTTATACAAAACGTTCCTATTTCTTCAAAAGTAAACATTACAAGCAATCAAAGTTCTGCTTCGGCGGCTGGCACAATTAACTTAGATAACTCTTCTATTTATCAGAGTTATAAAGATAAAATAAAAAGCATCACTTTTGCGGCTGGAACTTTTACTGCGGATTCTGTTTATCCTTCCACGCTTCAAGGCGATATTGTCGTAAGCCTTAGCAACGCTTCGGGACAGGTTATATTTTCTAAAACTTTCACGTCAGTTAAACCGTACGAATTTATTGGCGACGCTAATAAGTTTAACCTTCAGTTAACTGATGCGGAAAAAGCTGTTCTTAATACGCAGCTAAACGCAGGAAGTAAAATTTTTACCGGGACGGTTGAAGTTAAAAACCTTTCCGGTTATACTACTTCATATACAATAATAGGGCATTATGACGTGGCTTTAACTTTAGAAGTGAACACCTAAGAATAACAAATCTTTTGATATTCGGCAGATGCGTTTTATAGCGCATCTGCCGTTTTAATTTTAAAATGTAATTTTATAAGTTGAAATTTTTTTCTTACCGACGGTAACCATAAAACTGTTTTTATCTTTTGGTTTTATATTTTTAACGTCAATTTCTTCAAGTGTGACTGATTTAATAGTTTTGATAGCAAATGCAGTCGTTATTTTTCCGGAAATTTCATCGTTTGTAGGATTATAAATTCTTAAAATAAATGAACTATTGTCCGCTGATTTTTTGAAACAGCTAAATATTAATTCTTCAGGCTCTATTTTGATGAAAGATGAAGCTGCTGAAAGTTTGCCTTTTGATTCTCCAATTTGGAATAATCTGATTTCATTATTAAAATTAAGAGCTTCCTTGTAAACTTCTCCTTTGTTCCAATTTCCTTTATGAGGATAAAAAGCGATTTTACAGCTCTGTTTGCCAAGGCATTGAGAACCTTTCTGAAATGAATAGTCTTCTTTTGAACTTGGTTGAATTACATAATTAAATGCGCGGAATAGCGTAAGCGCTATTGTATTTTTGCCGTCATTTAGGACTTCGTATTCTTTTAGTCCGCTAACTAAAACTGCCGCGCCTTTAGTTCCATCTGTAAGGTCTACAAAATTATGAAGTGGGTAATCGTACATTGGCTGTTCAACCCAATCAGCAGTATCAGGTCTATCTAAGCTTCGTTCCACAACGTCAAATTGTCCTTCAGCATGTGAAGAGCTTGCTTCGATATCAGTAGGGAACATAACTCTTAAACGGTGATCTTCAGCTTTGTTGTTTGTGATAATTTCAAAATCAATACGCGTTGAGTTTTTTGATAATGAAACAATAAGCTCAATTGAGAGTTTTACTTTTTCTCCGCGCTTTGTTTTTCTTTCTGAAGAATTAGCAGGAACTTTTAATTTATGCTTAATTGATATTTTAGCGTCAAGAATTCCGTTTTCAATAATTGTTATTTCGGGTTTTTCTTTCAGAGTATTGTAGAAAGGCTTAACCGGCGTATGAACCCATGCATGTCCTTCTTCTCCCTCGTCATAAAAATAAGCGATATCGCTATACTTGGTTTTATTTATCTTATCTGCAACGTTTAATGAGCCATTTTTGTTAATATGAATTTTTATAAAATCATTTTCGATAACAGGCAACTCATTCGATACTTTTGCTAACTTTTTACCTGACGCTTGTTTAACCGATTTAGCCGGATTAATAAGCAGAGTTTCATAACCAAATTGAGGTATGTTATTTAGCTCAATATAACATTCATAGCGTTTCATTTTGTAAAACATCGGACGGTCGATAAGCTGCTCTAGAACTGGTTCAACGTCATTTTTACTAGTTATCTGGTAATTTAATCTATTGCCGTTATAGTCTATAATCTCAAAACCTTTTTTATCTAGATCTGCTGGAACGTCAATAAATGCTTTAACTATTTCATTACGTTCGTAAAAATTCGGATTTATTACGACTATAAAAATACCGGGTTCTGAATAAGTTTTATACTTAGCAAGATTTTTGGTGTTGATATTCAATGCAATGTTTTTGCATGCGCGGGCAAATACTCCTTTAGAAATTTCAATGGCCTGTTTGTATCTGCTCATCATGTCTTCATGAACTTCATCTAGACTACAGCCGCCGATGGAATCGTGAGCAGAATTTTGAATTAAGTAATTCCATGCGACGTTCAAATATTCGTCGTTTATATCCGAGCCTAAAAGTCCGGAAACAGAATTGAAACTTTCGGCATAAAATTGCAGCCATTTTTCAGCTTCAAAATTTTTAAGTTTCAAATACATTCTTGAGGAAGTAACATATCCATATAAATTACCGCTTCGTAAATCATATTGGGCGCTGCGGCGTTCGCCGTTTACAAGAGTAAGTTCGTCAATGTTAACGCTTTCTTTAAGGGCGTTTGAATAATCTTCAAGCGTACTATGGACTACGTTTACATCTGGTAAAAGCTTTTTAATATCATTGATAATTCTAACAGTCTTGGCGTTTGGGCCGCTTGAATCATGTCCTTCCATCCAGATAACATTTGGAGTTGTAAAGTCGCCTGCCTGGTCGGCAATAATTTTGTTTGTTTGCGGCTTAATATTGTTTTTGTAATAGCTATCGACTGGATTTATTATAAAATAATCTTCAGCGCTCATTTCATTATCAGCAAAGTGAAATGGAGTTCCTCCGCTTATCCATTTTTGTTCAACGTCGGCAAAGCCTTCATTGTGAACTGCCGGGCGATAAATATAAAAATAAAAATTATATCTTGGCATTGTTGAAAAGCGAGATGTTATAGAGCGAGTTCCGTCAGCCCCTTCCCATAAAAACTCGGCTTTTTTGCTGTCTAGCGAATTCACTCCGCGGTAAAACATTATTACGTCTATCCCAAACTCTTTGTATAATTGCGGGAGCTGAGAAATTTGACCCCATGAAAAAGGGGAGTAGCCAACTTTGCTTACGCCGCCAAACTCTGAACATATTTTATGACCGAGCAGAAGATTACGGATAAGATTTTCTCCGCCTACTAAAAATTCATCAGGCAGAATAAACCAGGGACCTATAAAAAGCCGTTTAGCTTCTACAAATTTTTTAATCGTATCTTTTTTGTCAGGACGAATTTCAAGATAATCAGTAAGAACAACAGACTGGCTATCTAAGTGAAAAGCCCTATAATCAGGTTCGGTTTCTAGTATAGCAAGAACATTGTCAATCATTTCTACAAGCATTTGTCTGTTGCGCTGATACGGAAAGCGCCATTCTCTATCCCAGTGAGTATTAGAAATTACGTGAAATATTTTATCTTTTAACATTTTCTCTTTATTCTCTTAGCTAAATTTTACAAATAAATTATGTTTTAGAACAATTTCCGCCAAACCTCCAGGCGCATTAAAAGCGGCCGCATCAAGGTTGTGTCCGGAAGTCTGTGCAAAAGGAACCGCTACGCATCTGCCAATACCAGCGGCGCGGATTGCAATTGTTCCGCTTTCGCTGTCTTCAAAACCAATAACTTTATGGAATGCATCAGGCTGTAATGATAATTTATGTAACGCGATGCTATAAAGGTCGCGGTGAGGCTTTAACCGGATTTCGTTTGATTCGCTCGCGGTAACAAATCCATCGTAAAATGTTTTATATCCTGAAAATTTTTTAAGAATTACTTTTTTTCTTTCCGGTGAAATATCCCATTTTTTAATTTCGCTTTGCAGCACTTTGAATACTTCAGTTAACACAATGTCGGCTTCGTATTGAATTGACGAGGTGACTACTGCGACCTTAAGAGGGGAACGCAGAAATAAACGGCTGAGGCGTAAAAGTTTTTTCTTTACGGCTGTAACGTTGAATTTATCAGAAGCGGCTGGATTTTTAAGATAATACTGCTTAATAAGCAAGTCCGCAAGATTAACTGCTTCATCGCCAAGAAGTCCTTTAATCAGAGCTAAGAAAATTCCAACTCCAGGCAAAGGCTCTATAAGATGTTTTGTTTTATCGGCTAAAAGTTCTTTTGCAAGTTTGTTTGAGTTCCCTTTTGTTATGCCAAAAAGTATTTCATGGTAACGCTGATAGTATATGTCAATAGCGGCTCTGACAATTTGTTCAGATGAATTAAACGAAATATGCTGAGAGTATTTTGCGATGCATGCCTTAACGAAAATATTCAATTCGTCGTCGGAAGGCGCATTAAGCAAAAATTTCTTAAATTTATTTTCGTTGAGTATATCTTTGCAACCAAGGCTGATTATATTATCGGTAACGTCATGTTTTCTTCCTTCATCCTGCCCAATAAGGAGCGTCCATATTGCGGCAAAAATAAACGAGCTTCTTAGCTCGTCAATGATGATTGAACTGCTGTAAGCGTTGATGAGATACTCTACATGTTTTGTAGTGCTATTGCCAATGATATGCGGATAATCTTTAGCGTGATCTAATCCCGCCCATTTTTTTTTATCCATGCGGGCTGATATTTTACGAATCATGTATTCAAGAGAATGAATACAAATTTCTTCCGTAGTCGTAGTAGTGCCGTCCATATCCATAACGACAGCTTCGAGACTATCGGCAGGATCGAAAATTTTCTTCGCAAGCGGATACAACTCAAATGGAGGATGCACGTATGAGGGGTTTTTTATTACAGCGAACTCATCTGAAAGAGAATTAAGAGCTAAAGACGCTTCGGTTTTATTTACGAATATTTTATCGGGCATATTTATTCAGTGATTATTTTGTAAGTAATTAAAATAAAATTAAACAGAGTAATCTGAAGAATAAAAAATGTTCGCTATGAGATTATATCAATCCCTGCCTGTAACAGCGCTTTAACTTCGTCGTCATTTTTTCCTTCAGCGTAAATCCTAATCATCGGTTCAGTTTCGGAAGACCGAAGCAACAACCAGCGGGGACTATCTTTCAGGAAAAACTTAAGACCATTAATTATTCCTCGACTACTGTAATATGGCGATATTTTAACAATATCGAAACTACCTATATGAGTAGGTTTGTTTTTATAGAGGGATGGAAGTTTTTCAATTCTATCAGGTTTATGATATGGATGATCAATTCTGTCGTAGTATATAGCTCCAAATTCTTTCCGTTTGGAATCGACGAACTCAGATAATTTATTAAAACCGGAAAGAGCTAACATTTCGCACATTAGGAGAGCGGAAAAAACTCCGTCCCGTTCCGGGATGTGAACGCTATAACCGTAACCGCCGCTTTCTTCGCAGCCTATAGCGACATTTTCAGAAATCATTTTTTCGCAAATATATTTAAAGCCAACTTGTACGTCAAACACCTTGCGCGATTCGCTTTGGAAAAGAAATATTTTATCAGTAACAGATGAAGTTTTTACAACATGGCCTGGAACATTTTTTTTGTTCACGATGTAATCGGTAAGATACAAAATTGTTTCCTGCGCGCTTAACCATTGACCATTATCCATAACTACGCCAAGTCTGTCGGCGTCTCCGTCTGTGGCGGCTCCAATTGAATAAATTTTATCGGCGGATAATTTGGAGCTAAGCGGTAAAAGATTTTTTTCAATTGGCTCGGCAAGTCTGCCAGAAAAATTATTATCAGCTTTGCCGAATATTGTATCGGCGGAGCAATTGTGCTTGCGCAAAAGATTTTCAAGAATTGTTTGCCCGGCGCCAGACATCGAATCGACTAGCACATTGATCCCAGCTTTTGAAATAGCTTCAAAATTAATCAGAGATTCAATTTGATTTACGTATGCAGCCGTTATATCGGCAAGGATAACTTTTTTATCGTCAGAAACTACAGTTTGTTTGTATAGATTTTGTTCTACAAGAATTGTTTCTTCGGTTAAAAAAGGACCGCCGTAATCAGCTTTGAATTTTATTCCGTTATATGTTGGCGGATTATGGCTGGCAGTTATCATAACGCCAGCGTTTAAAGCTTTATGTTTTACATAAAACGACAATGCGGGAGTTGTAGTAATATCGTTTGATAAATAGGCTTCAAATTGATTGCCCGAAAGAGTCTGTGCAAATGCATGCGCAAATGCTTTTGAAAGCCTGCGTCCGTCATAACCTAAAGCCACTTTGATTTGTTTTTTTTCTGTGAATTTATTTTTCAGGTAAAGTGAAAATGCCTGCGCGACTTCTTTAACTGATTCGATATTGATTTCAGAATCAAGAAGTCCGCGCCAGCCGTCAGTTCCAAAAATTATAGTATTAATAACTAACCTCTCTGCGTTAAATATTTTTAATTGAATCTACAAACCATCCAGTAACAACGCGGGGGCGCGTAATTGCAGTGCCTACTACGACAGACCATGCGCCGTTTTTAATCATTTCAGCGGCAAGCGGGGGAGTGTTGACTCGGCCTTCTGCAATAACAGGGATGTTTGAGGCTTTTGCAAGTTGTTTTAGCAAAGCAAAATTTGGCTCATCTGTCGAAACATCTTTTGTTTCTGGAGTATATCCGCTTAACGTAGTTGAAAGACAATCAGCTCCAGCTGCAATACAAGCTATGCCGTCTGCAAAAGTTGAAATATCTGCCATTACTGTGCAGCCGTATTTCTTTTTAACCTCGGATATAAAATCTGGTCCGGAAAGATTTTCTCTGAGTCTGAATGTCCCGTCGATTGCTATTATATCGCATTTAGTTTCAATGAGCTTTTCAACATCGCTATACAAGCCTGTTATCTTTACAAAGCCGTCTTCAAAATACGATTTGATAAGTCCAATAACAGGGACTGAAACATTCTCTACAATTTTTTTTGTTTTAGCGTAGCCTTCAGTTCTTATTGCTACAGCTCCGCCCATAATAGCGGCTTTAGCAAAAAGCAGAACTCCTTCAGGCGAATTGAACGGATCGTCGCCTTCTGCCTGACAGGAAATGATGACGCCTTTTTTAATTTTATTGAAATCCATAATATTCTCTTCTTATTTTTTCTTTGCTGCAATGATTACAACTTTTTCCGATGGAAGAACTTTCTTAAGTTCAATATCTGCCATCGAAAGAATTTGCGCATCCTGAATTAAACCCGTCATATCAATTATTTTTCCTGCAATCAGCAGAAAGATATCCGGCGCAAGAGCTCCGGCGTCGCCAAATGTTGTAAGCAGCGAAATCATTTCTGTAATTTTAGATTTAACGTCTCCGGCTTTTGCCTCTGCAATAAGGCAATCGTTAACCTGAAGTTTTATTGCGCCTTCTTTATCGATTACTTTAATTTTTATAATAACATTTTTTACTAATCCTAAAAAATGAGATTGCTTGTCTTCGTATGATACCGCATAAAGGCTTTCCGTTTTGCCTGCGATATTTAACTGCGATGAATTCGTCTTGAACGATTTAGCGCATATTTCAAGCAGCTCTTTTTCTGATAGTTCTTTAATTCCTAAATCGCGAGTTCTCATTTCGCTTGAGCCCATTGCCGTAGCTATTACGCGTTTGTTTTGATTATCAATTTCGATTGATACCTCAACTGAATCTGGAACAGCGCCCATTGCAATAACGGAGTTAACGGCTTCCTGCCTTAATGAAATTAAATCGCTTTCAGTTGGATTGATAATGTTTTTTTCAACAGAATCTCTTATGATGCCTAAAGCCGCGCCAATAGCGGAAATAACTTCGCAGTTTTCCGCAATTTTATGAGGAGTCTTAAGATGCTCTGCGGTAAAAGGCACAATTGCAGAAGCGCCGCCGCCGCCGCCTACAAACTCAATCAGCGCTTCGTCAAGTTTATACTCGCGCGTTAATTGTTTTATAACAGGGCGTATTTTTTCGGCGGAAATTGTTAGTATGTCTTTTGCAATTTGTTTAGCGTCGCTTTTAAAATGTTTTGCTATAGTTTCGAATGCGCTATTGATTGCCTTCATATTAGCAGAACCATGTCCAACAGCTTTTACAAGTCCCAATAAGTAGGAAGATTCTGTAGGAGTGACAGTGAATTTTTCATTGTCATTATTATTTTTCTTTAACGCTAAATAATCTTTTGGATCGCCTTTTATCGGCTGCACTTTTTCAAACTCTAAATTATTGAAATCGGAATCGGAAGAATATGCCACATAATGAAGGTCTGCAATATGCGCGCTTCTGGGACCTACGTCTATAATTTTGTTTGCGCTAAAACGTGGAACAGAACCGCCCGCAATACCTAAGGTTCTAACGTCAAGAGTACGGACAAACAATCTGTTCTTTCCTATCTGCGCTGTTTTAACCTGAGGCTTGCCGTTTTTTATAACAGAAATATCAGTCGACGTTCCGCCAACTTCAAGGAAAATACCGTCAGTAATTTTAGCGTACATTAATGCGGCTGCAACTCCAGCGGCCGGACCGGAAAGCATTGTTAAAATTGGACGCTTTCTCATTTCGCTAATATCCATAATTCCGCCGTCAGAGCGCATAACCATTAATGGGGCTTTGATGCCGCTTTCACGAACTGCTTTTTCAGTCATGTTTGCGGTGTCGAGCATTTTAGGCATCATGCTTGCATTTATTACAGCGGTGCGCGTGCGAACTCTTAAACCGTATAGCTTGGAAATTTTACTTGCCGCAGTAGATAAGTATCCCATTTTTATTGATTGTTCAATTACATATTCTTCATTTGAAGGATTGTCTACGCCGAATGCTTCAGACGCTACAATTACTTCGGCTCCTTCAGCGACTAACTCTTTTATCAAGGTTGGAATGTTTTCTTTCCATGAAGCGTTCCCGACGTCTACATAACGAAATCTTGTTTGTAAAAATTTGCCAGGAGAAAGCTCTATATTATTCGGATTACTCTCTTTTTTTGCTATTCTTCCTTCCATTCCTTTACCCATGCCAATTACGCCGACTGTGGCGACGTCGCCTTCAAGCAAAGCGTTGGTAGCCTGTGTTGTGGAGTGAGCTATAAGAATTACTTCTTCCGGATGTATGTCTGCTTTTTCAAAAAGTTGAAGCATTGAATCCACTACGCCTTTTGCTACGCCTTGTTCAGACTTGTGCGTAGTAGGCACGCACGATTTTCCTACGATAGAATAATCGGCAATGTTAACTCCTACTGCGTGAGTAAAAGTTCCGCCAACGTCAATTCCAATTTTAATTTTCCGCATAAGATTTTCTATTTAATACTTAATAATCAAACAAAGATATTTATTACATGTACATAAAAGCGGATATCGCAAGACCTATTATTGCGGCTATCCATGTGTAAGGAATAGTATTCCATAAAACTTTTTGAACGTCAACGCGCATTTCATTTGCCAGCCAGACGTTTTGTGTATTAGTCGGATCGCTGATGCCTTGTATCTGTCCAACAGCCATAAGCAATCCCATGATTGCGCCCGGGTTCATTCCGCTTGCTAAAAATATAGCTGCAATTCCATAGCCCATTCCCCATACGTTTAAGGGGCCTCTGTATAAAGCAAGAGGAGCGCATACTGAGAAAAACAATAAATATGATATAGGGCCTTTAGGCACAATTGCAGACATTATTGGCTGTAATAAGTTTAACACAGGCCAACCGGTTGCAGCATATTTAGCGTTAAATGGAGCAGACGGCCCCATTACTGCGTTTAGTAGCATTCCTATTCCAAGCATCAATACGACTGCCGGCATTACTATGCCGCCGCCTTCAAGCATCGAGCGAACCAAAATGTTCAAACTATTTTTACGGTATGTCGCAATAAAACCATAAATTAATCCGCATATAAACGACGCAATAAAATTAACGTTAAATACAAGAATCAAAAGCAGAGGAACCAGCGGTATAAAATACGCAGTCCAGTAAATTGTTTCATCATTGCTTTTCTTAACGAATAACCTGTAAACGCTAATTATAAACAACAGAAGTATTGAACATCCGATGAACCATTTTAACGCTATGCCTGCCGCAGTAAGTATATAGCCAAGACTGCCGCCATAAGTATTTAATAAATATCCAACAAGCGCTATTATGATTAAAAAAATAAAACTTTTAATAAATATTTTTTTGAAATTAATATCGTGGCCGTCCTTATATAGCTGAATTGTTATATAAACTAACGAAATAATAAAGGTGACGCCAAACATAATTAACGCAAACTGTTTTACAGTATCGATAGGAACTTTTAGCACTTCTTTGTATAACACCCAATTGCCCGCGTTGAGAATACCTCCCATACTTAAGCCGATAAGAAAAATGCCAGTGCTTGTAAGAGCGCTTATCCCAACCGAAGACATTATAGGCAATACAACAGTTGCGACCATG
Organism: Ignavibacteriales bacterium UBA1304; assembly: GCA_002307295.1. GTDB lineage: Bacteria > Bacteroidota > Ignavibacteria > Ignavibacteriales > Ignavibacteriaceae > UBA1304. The sequence goes on along the minus strand of DBTY01000001.1, from coordinate 14,402 downwards.
ATTATTGCGCCCAGACTGCCGAGCGTTGTAAAAAGCAACGTTATTAATATGAGCATTATAAGCGCTATTGTCCACGGCTTATCGCCGGAGAGTTCGGCTCCTTTTTTTATAAAGCTTTCTGCTACTCCCGTTTTTTGAAGCATCATACTTAGCATACTTCCGAAAATAGCGATGGTGTAGGCCTCTGATAATCTGGTAGAACCAAGTCCCAAAACTAATTGGATAGTATCGTCAAGCGATACTCCGGAAATAATTGGGATGAAAAAAGCCATTATCGGAAGCGCAATCAGGGCGGGTATTTTTCGTAAAAACATTAAAGCCGCTAAAACGATAAATACTAAAATCAATAAAGATATTTGAATAATTTCCATACAAGACTATTTTTATAAATAATTTATGTAAATTTAAAACACAAAATTATCAATGTATTAATTAAACGAAAACATTTTTTGCAAATAAAAAAATTAAAAATAAAATCTTTATACTATAATTAAATATGACAATACAGAAAAATATTTCTCTAAAAAATTTAAACACATTTAAAATTGACGCCTACTGCGACTATTTTGCACGCGTATCGAATAATGATGATTTTCATGAATTGACCGCTACAAGCGAATTTTTACGCTCGAAAAAAATTATTTTAGGCGGCGGAAGCAATATGCTTTTTACTAAAAATTTTGACGGAATGGTAATCAAAAATGAGTATGCAGGAATAAACATTATCGGCGAAGACGAAGATGTCGTTTTTGTAAAAGCGGGAGGCGGAGTTGTTTGGGACGATTTGGTTTCGTTTAGCGTGAGAAAAAATCTTGGCGGGATTGAAAATCTTGCATTGATTCCTGGAACTGCAGGAGCCGCTCCAGTGCAAAATATTGGAGCTTATGGCCAGGAATTAAAAGACTCCTTTTTTTCGCTCGAAGCTTTAAACTTAGAAACCGGAAATGAAATATTCTTAAAAAAAGCTGACTGTAAGTTTGGATACAGAACAAGTATTTTTAAAAATGAATTAAAAAATAAAACGATTGTTACTCACATTATTTTAAGACTAAAGAAAAATCCAATTCCAGATGTTACTTATGGAGGCTTAAAACGAGAATTAAACTATACCGATCGGTCTACATATACTATTGCGGAAATTAGCGACGCAATAAGAAAAATCAGAGAACAAAAACTGCCTGATCCGGCAGTTATAGGAAGCGCGGGAAGTTTTTTCAAGAATCCTGAAATAAAAGAACTTCAATATTTGAAGTTGAAAGAAATCTTTTCTGATATGCCCGGTTATAAAACTGAAAGCGGTTTAGTAAAAATACCTGCCGGGTGGTTAATTGAACAAACTGGCTGGAAAGGCAAAGAAATTGGGAATGTTGCAACTTATAGCAAACAAGCTCTTGTTATTATAAATAAAGGCTCGGCGACAGGTTCGGAAGTCTTAGAATTTTCCGAAAAAATAAAAAGATCAGTAATTGAAAAATATGGAATAGCGCTTGAAAAAGAAGTAAATATATTTTAAATAGAATTATGTTATATATTATAAACGGTTTAAAAAATATTATCGATTTATAATTCAAATTATGGAACTATTAAAACGAAAATTGCATTTTATAATTAGATAATATAACTAACATGGTTCTAAAATTAAAAAAAGGAGATATTAAAATGTCATTAAAAATTGGAGATATTGCGCCGGGATTTAATTTATTAAATCAAGATGGAAAGAGAGTAAGTTTAGGCGACTTTAAAGGGAAAAAAGTTGTAGTTCTATTTTTCCCAATGGCAAACACAAGCGTATGTACAAACGAAATGTGTTCTATCAGCGATAATTATGAAAAATACGACAAACTTAATGCAACAGTATTGGGTATAAGCGTCGATTCTCATTTTTCGTTAAAACTATGGGCTGAAAAAAATAATATCAAAATTACTTTGCTAAGTGATTTTAACAAAGAAACAGCTCCTGCTTACGGCGCATTTTATGATGTGTTTGTACCGGGCGCGCTTGATTACAAAGGCGTAGCAAAAAGATCAGCTTTTGTAGTTGATGAAAATGGAAAAATTATTTATGTCGAAGTTTTAGAAAACGCAGGCGAAGAACCTAATTATAGCGCAATACAGGACGCATTGAAATAAAAATATGCTTAAAAATCTTAGTCCATTTGAAGTAAAATACATTATTGATAATGAAAAAGATTATAAGCTGATTGACGTAAGAGAAGTTTGGGAGTATGAGTACGCAAAAATTAATGGAGCGGAAAATATTCCCCTTATTTTATTTGAGCAGGAGGCTGTTAATCTTGATAAAAATCAAAAATTAATTCTATATTGTCATCATGGCTCAAGGAGCTATAGAGCTTGTTCTTATTTAGTTAAGGAAGGCTACAACGATGTAATAAATCTTGACGGAGGGATAGACGCATGGAGCGAAAATATTGACCCGTCAATAAACAGATATTAGAGGATGATATGATTGCAGAAGGTAAAAAGGCTCCAGCTTTTAAATTAAAAGATCAGGATGGGAAATCATACTCGCTTAAGGATTTCTCAGGTAAAAAAATAGTTTTATATTTTTATCCAAAGGATAATACTTCGGGCTGTACAAAAGAAGCGTGTAGTTTTAGAGATAGTTATTCTGAAATAAAAAAACAGAATGCTGTAGTAATTGGAATAAGCGGCGATTCTGAAACTTCACACAAAAAGTTTGCCGATAAAAACGAATTGCAGTTTACTTTATTAAGCGACGAGAGCAAAGAAATTCTTGAAAAATTTGAAGTATGGAAAGAAAAAAGCATGTATGGCAAAAAATACATGGGGATAGAACGAACAACTTTTATTATTGATGAAGGCGGAATTATAAAAAAAATATTTCATAAAGTTAAAGTTGATAAACACATAGACGAAGTTCTTGAAGCGTTAAAAAACTAACGGTGGAGAAATGGTTTATATAACAAGAAGAGAAAATTTTTCCTCGGCTCATAGGTTGCATAATGCGGCTTTGTCAGTTGATGAAAACATACGCATTTATGGCAAATGCAACAATCCTAACGGGCATGGTCACAATTATGTATTAGAGGTCGTAGTTGCGGGAGAAGTCGACTCAATTACAGGATATGTTTTTGATTTAAAGGTTCTAAAAGAAATAATCAGAAAAAATATAATTGATAAAGTCGATCATAAAAACTTAGACCTTGACGTTGAGTTCTTAAAAGGGAGCGTAACAACTTCAGAAAATATTGCCGTTGGAATATGGAAACAGCTTGAAGATAAAATTCCAGGAGGGAAACTTTACTCAGTCAAGTTGTATGAAACAGAAAATAATTATATCGAATATCGAGGAGAATAAGAGTTGGATTTGGAGAAAACAGAAATTATTATTAAAAATTTACTTTCTGAAATTGGAGAAGATCCCAAAAGACAGGGATTGCTAAATACGCCAAAACGCGTTGCAAAAGCATATGAGTTCTTAACTTCAGGATATAGCAAAGATATTGAAAAAGTTTTAAACAACGCTATATTCGACGAAAAATATGACGAGATGGTAGTTGTAAAAGATATTGATTTTTACAGCCTATGCGAGCATCATATGCTTCCGTTTTTTGGTAAAGTCCATGTGGCCTATATACCGAACGGTAAAATAGTCGGACTAAGCAAAATACCCCGCATAGTTGATGTTTTTGCAAGAAGACTTCAAGTGCAGGAGAGAATGACGCAGCAAATAGCCGATACAATCGATAAATATTTGCAGCCTAAAGGCGTAGCCGTAGTATCGGAGGCCCGGCATATGTGTATGATGATGCGCGGAGTTGAAAAGCAAAATTCTTCCGCCACTTCAAGCGCGGTGAACGGATTGTTTAAAACCGACGCAAGAACAAGAATGGAATTCCTAAATTTAATTGCAAACAGATAAATATCGAGATATGGAAAATTACATCTGGATTACCGGAGCTACTTCGGGGATTGGAAAAGAAACTGTAAAGGCCTTTCTGAACAACGGATATAACATTATAGCTTCTGGTAGAAACGAAAGTAAACTGCTTGCAATGAGTAAAGAACTAACAAACTGCAAAGGGAAGTTAGCTATTGCTATTTGTGAAGTAGATAAACTTAGCGGAATTAAATTGGCTTACGAAGGATTTGCAGGCAAGTATCAAATAGAATGTCTTATCAACAACGCCGGTATTACCTCCTTCAAACCATTTGAGCAAAATACCAGCGATGAAATTGAAAGCATAATAAATACAAATCTGTTCGGAGCTATTTATACAACTCAAACTGTATTGCCTGATATGATAAAACAGGGCAGGGGCACGATTATAAATATCATTTCCGTAATAACCGAAAAAGTTTTTGAAAACAGCTCTTTATATTCAGCTTCTAAAAGCGGACTAATGGCTTTTGCAAACGTTCTAAGAGAAGAAGTACGCAAGCATAATATACGCGTTATAAATATTTTACCGGGAGCTACTGATACGAAAATATGGCCAAAAGAAATTAGGCGGGAGAATTCCAAAAGGATGATGAAACCGGCTGAAATAGCGGATCTTATAGTTTTTGCTTATAGACAAAAAGGGAAAATGGTTTTAGAAAATATTACGATGAAACCAATTAAAGGCGACATATAAAAACGGCCTCCATAATTATCGTTATGAAAGCCGTAGAGTGTAAATATTATGTCAATAGTTCCTATTTACTAGCAAAGGAAAACAATGCGCTTATTATAAACAAACAGATTAAAAGTCCGTTCTACGAATTAAAAAAGCGCGTTAGGCTTTTACTACTCTGGTGCCTGCAATGTAATCGTGGACGCATCTTTTATTTTCCCGAAAAATGAATAAACAGTCTATGCAATTAAATAGGTAGCCAATCAATGGCAATGTGGCAATAATTGCGGTGATTAAATGCCTCATAAAATAAATATTGAAAAATGTCGGCAGTTGCCCCTTGATAGTAACTATTTTAATTCCAACTAACTTTTTGCCTACAGTTTGCCCATATTTGTATAATAGAAATGAATTGACTAAGAGAAATATCGTCTGACCAAAAATTAATAAATTTATTTGAGCGATAATTCCTTTTTCTACTATGTAATTGATGTACTTTTCGAATCCCAATAAAATCATTAGGATAAAAACAGGAATTCCCGTTATTATTCCGTCAATTGTAGCTGCTCCAAATCTTTCTAATCGCGTTGCAGAATCGTCATATGGTAAATCTCCTCTGCCATGTAACGTAGGGCTAATATTACTAGAACAATATTCAAAGTAAAGTTCTACCATATATTCGTCAGTGATTGGCTTATCTTCGGGCAGGTTAAATCGTTTTTGAATTTCTTTAATTATTTCTGCAAAATTATTTGAATATTGTTCTCTATCAATTTGGCGAAAGGCATCGTATAATTCAGTAACAGTGTATTTGCTGTAATCAAAACCATTATCAGCGCTCATATTCAGACCTGTAAATATAGTTATTGGAAATACTATTTATAAAGAGTAAAAATATATTAATCGGCAAAGCTATATAAATTCACTCCCGGATGAACAATTGCTAAATTAAACTATTATCAAATGGATACTATTGATCTCATACCGTTCAAACAATTTCCGCCGCATCGTTCGTCCCCTTGGTTATTAAAAGAGGTTATAAAAACATCATGTTATTAACATAAATAAATTTTTCTTTTTTGTCATCAGAAAAATTAAAATATTTAAATGGCGTTAATTAAGCTCCGGAAAAGAAGCGGACTAAAATGCAGCTTTGCGAATTAAAAAAATGCCGCTTACTGAAATAATTTATGTATTCAAATATTTTATGTTTACGCAACTTTTAGTAAATTAATTCAGACAGCATAAAAATATGGGCGGCTCCGGCGAAAAAAAAACTCAACAAAATTTTAAAAAATAAAATCAATATTATGAAAAACCTTTATCTGCTTTTATTATCATTTGCTTTGGTAGCATGCGGCACAAAGACCGAGATGATAAGAGAATATGTCGATCTAAATGGCAAGTGGCAGTTCCAATTAGATACTGCTAATATTGGCGTAAAAAATAATTGGTATTCGTTAAATCTAAGCGGCTCCATTAATCTGCCGGGAACTACCGATTTAAACTGCAAAGGGATACTTAATAAAGATACGAGCGCAATGCGCTTAAACAGGGTATATAAATATGAAGGAGCGGCCTGGTACAGGAAAAAAGTTTTTATCCCTCCGGCTATGCAGGATAAACATATTGCCTTATTTCTTGAAAGAACTAAAGCTTCACAAGTATGGATTGATAGCTTCTTTGTAGGCGAATCTAAAACGCTTCAGTCGGCTCAGCAGTTTGACGTAACTGGACTGCTTGCGCCAGGCGAACACTATATAACCATTCAAATTAATAATGATCTGAAACTTACTCCATACGGCAACGTGCATATCTACTCGGACGAAACGCAGACTAACTGGAATGGAATTATCGGAAAGCTTTTTTTAGAAGCGGCTTCTAAAACGTATATATCAAATTTACAAGTTTATCCTGATATTGATAAACGTAAGATTGATATTAAGATGGAAATAGTTAACGGATTAAACTTAAGCAATTTAGATATTGATTTGATTGTAGAAAAAACTGAGCATGGGCAGACAAAAAATTTAAAAACAAAAAAAATAACAACGGAGTGTAAACCTGTTTTAGAGTTAGAATATGATTTATCCGCAGACTGTAGTTTATGGGATGAATACGAACAGCCTATATATAAATTAACAGCCGTAATTTCAAACGGAGAAATAAAAGATTCAAAAACAGTCCCGTTTGGGATGAGAAAATTTTCCGCTAAAGGAACGCAATTCGATATTAACGGACGAACCGTATTTTTACGGGGGAAGCATGACGCGGCGGTGTTCCCGTTAACGGGTTGTACGCCTATGAATATAGAAGAGTGGACGCGAGTATTTAAAATTGCAAAATCTTATGGAATTAACCACTACCGTTTTCACTCGTACTGTCCTCCCGAAGCCGCTTTTGAAGCTGCTGATATTGAAGGGATTTATATTCAGGCGGAACTGCCGTTTTGGGGCGGGCTTGAGTCTGACACATTAGCTCTTATGTTGCGGAAAGAAGGTATTGCCATGTTAAACTCTTACGCCAACCATCCTTCGTTTGTTATGTTTTCTCAAGGCAATGAAATTTGGGGCGGTCATAACAATGTTGAGAAAAATATTGAAGCTCTTAAAGAATATGATAGCAGGCCGCTGTATACAATGGGTTCGAATAACAATATAGGATATGCGGCGCCGCTGCCTTGTTCTGATTTTTTTATTGGCGCCAGAACTCCATACGAAAAGGATACCATATTAACTCACACGCGGCTTACTCATGCTTTTGCCGATTCCAAAGACGGCGGGACGTTAAATAGCGTTACGCCTTCGACTGAAACAAATTATAATTTTGCCGTATCGCAATTAAAAATCCCTATTGTTAGTCATGAGATCGGCCAGTATCAGATATATCCGGATTATAGCGAGATTAACAAATATATTGGGACGCTACGCGCCTGGAACTTAGAAATATTCCGCGACCGTCTAAAAAAAGCAGGCATGCTTAAACAGGATATTGAATTTCAAAAAGCCTCCGGGGCATGGTCCGCCGAGTGTTATAAAGCCGAAATGGAAACGGCTATACGCACCAAAGGATTGGCGGGATTTCAGTTGTTAGACTTGCAGGATTATCCTGGTCAGGGAACCGCTCTTATTGGCATTCTTGACGCCTTTATGGATAGTAAAAATGTAGTCAGTCGCGAAGAATGGCTGCAATCGTGTAACGACGTAGTGTTAATACTTGAGTATCCAAAATATTGCTGGACAAATAAAGAGATTTTCCACGCAAAAAATATTGTAGCAAATTATTCAAATAAAAATATCGAAAACAGTTTATCATGGAAAGTGAAAAACCAAAATGGCGATGTAATTAATTCTGGCGTTTTTCAAAAACTGATTTTGGAAAAAGGAAAACTTACTCAGGCTGGAGAAATAAGTATTGATCTTTCGTCTATCAAAAGCGCTGAAAAGCTAACAATCGATTTGTCAATGTCTGACTCCTCTTACTCTAATATTTACCCCATTTGGGTTTATCCTCCATCCGCTGATATCGAAAAACCTAAAGACATTATTATTACAGAAAACCTAGACGATCAACAGCTTGTGAGTTTAGAGCAGGGAGGCAAAGTATTACTTTTCCCATCGACTGAAGACGTTAAAGATAAAAGCTATCCGGGGCTTTTCCCTCCTGATTTCTGGAACTTTGGAATGTTCAAAGGAATAAGCGAATGGGTGAAGAAACCAATATCGCCCGGAACTCTGGGAATATTAACCAATCCGAAACATCCTATATTTAATTATTTCCCTACGGAATTCCATACAAACTGGCAATGGTTTCCTATTATTAAAGCGAGCAATTCATTCATACTTGATAACGCTGCCCAAGAGTATAAACCTATTGTTCAGGTAATTGACAACTTAGAACGGAATCATAAATTAGGTTTAATTTTTGAATTTAAAGTTGGAAAAGGAAAGCTGCTTGTTTGTATGTCGCAATTAAATAACATTTTGGATAAGCCTGAAGCTGCGCAGTTATACAAGTCAATTCTTGCTTATATAAATTCAGCTGATTTTAATCCTGAGTATGAAATTAACGCTCAGGAGTTAAAAAAAATGTTTACAAAGCATTAATATATATTTATCCATTTACTATTAGCTGAATAATTTAATTTTTATAAAATACTTCCAGGGATTTATGTATTGTTATATCTGCCGAAATTTAGCAAATTAGAACTATAATTTTATTACAAAAATATGTCAATACAGATGAAAAACGGCAGTCAGGAGAACAAAAAAAACGAACAGAAAGCGTGGGTAATTTCCGCTACGATGGGGAACGGACACCAGAGAGCCGTTTTTCCGTTAAAAGATATTGCTGAAGAAAATATAATTACAGTAGGCGCAAATAGCGCCAGTACAAAAAATGAACAGAAGTTATGGAAACGCGTGCTTGGCGCATACGAGCTTTTTTCGCGCGCCAAAGGAATACCTCTTATTGGCAATCCGCTATTTAATCTGCTTGAAACATTTTTACATATACCGTCTTATTACCCAATGCGCGATTTATCTTTTACTACATTTCAGGTGAATTTGCTGAACTCAAGCATAAAAAAAGGGCTGTGCGACAGCATCTTGGATACGGTCAGAAGTAAAAATTTGCCTATTGTAACCTCTTTTTTTGCTCCGGCAATTGCGGCGGATATGCAGGGCTTGCAATCTGTTTTTTGTATAATATGCGACGCCGATCTTAACCGCGTCTGGGTTGCGCGGGAACCATGGGAAAGCAGGATTGAGTATTTTGCTCCCTGCGGTAAAGCCGCTCAACGGCTAAAGGCTTATGGCGTTCCAGACGAAAGAATTTTTATTACCGGGTTTCCACTGCCGGTTGAGCTAACTGGCGGTAAAGATTTAGCAGTTCTAAAATCGGACCTTGGGCAAAGGCTTATCCGTTTGGACCCGGAAAAAAAATTCCGAACCCGGCACGAAAAAAACGTTAACTTTTTTCTAGGCGAAAGCGCTTACATACCAAAAGAACAAAAAAAATTAACCGTTACTTATACAGTGGGCGGAGCGGGAGCTCAGGCGGAAATTGGAGGCAAAATTGCTCAGAGCCTGAAAAAAAGAATTTTAAAAAATGAAGTAAAACTAATTCTTTCCGCTGGAACAAAGAAAAACGTGAACGATTATTTTTATGAAGTGAAGGAAAAAATTACTAAAGACGACTCGCAGATTGAAATTATCTACGGCGAAACTCTTGACGAATATTTTACTAAGTTTAATAATATTTTGCATGAGACTGACATACTTTGGACTAAACCGAGCGAGCTTTCTTTTTATAGCGGACTTGGACTTCCAATAATTATGACTCCTCCAATTGGTTCGCAGGAAAAGTTTAATTCAAAATGGCTGTTTGAGGTTCAGGCGGGAATACGGCAGGAGGATCCGGCTTATACCGACCAGTGGCTTTTTGAGTTGATAAATAAAGGACGAATTGCCGACGCTGCATGGTCTGGCTTCTTAAAAGTGCGCAAACTTGGGACTCATAAAATAAAAGAAATTCTTGAAACCGGTAAAATGAACCGCGAAAATTCAGCTGTGTTAAGGTGATTGCATGAACGAAAGTAAAAAGAAAAAGTATTTATTTATATATCTTAAAACTGGCGGAGGGCATCTGGCTCCCGCTAAAGCAATAGCTCAATATCTGGACAAGAACGCTAAAGACGATGTTGGAATTAAATTAGTAGACGGATTTGCTGACGCCGGATGGTTTGTAAAATTTGTTATAGAGGACGGTTACCGTATTTTACAGAATAAAGCAAAATGGCTATATGAACTTATTTACGCAATACATAAAATCAAATTTGTATCGGAAATAAGCGGATTTTTGGTGTCAATATTTATTGAAAAAACGCTGACCAAAACAATTCTGGAGGAGCGCCCGGATAAAATAATACTATTCCATTTTTTTGCAATTAAACCAATTTACCGCATAAAAAAAAGGAACAAACTTTTAACTCCAGTTATAACAGTAGTAACCGATCCATATATTGCGCATCCGCTTTGGTTCTTAAGGGAAAATCAGAATTTTATTGTCTTTAGCCAGGAGCTTAAACAACGGTGTATAAAGGATAATATCAACGAAGAAAATATAAAAGTATTCCCTTTCCCATTAGACGAAAAATTTTCTAAGCCTGCCTCGGTAAATGAAATTACCGAATATAAAAACAAACGCGGTTTTGTAAAAAATAAAACTCTGCTTGTGCTTGGCGGGGGAGACGGCATACCTAAAGGAGCCGAACTGCTTAAAAATATTCTGGAATTGAACCCGGATTGCGAAATAGCTTTTGTTTGCGGTAGGAATGAAAAACTTTATAAAAAAGCTTTAGAAATTAAAAACAAATGGAATATTGACAATTTAAAAGTATACGGCTATATCGATTTTGTTTATGAGCTTATCAGCATATCGGACGTTGTAATTACCAAATGCGGCGCTTCAACTTTTATGGAGATTTTAATATCTAAAAAAATTCCAGTAGTTAACAGCTATATTTGGGAACAGGAAAAGGGGAATGTGGATTTTATTGTGGCTAACAAACTTGGCATCTACGAAAAAAATATAAAAATATTACTCGAAAAAATTGCGGCGCTAATGAACGAGCCTGAGCTAATAGAAAAGTATAAACACAATATAGAAAACGTCCGCCTTGAAAACGGAACTGAAAAAGTAGCTAAGTATATTAACTCGTAAATAAGGTTAGTTTTTTCTTAGAACTACTGAATAATTTCCTTTTATATTTGGATAAGTAACTATATTAAAATCAGATTTTCTTATGAAAGAAAGAGTAGCCTCAAAGTTCTTTAGTGATACGTGTCCTTTAGGTTCAGAAATAAAAAGCAAACCGTCTCTTTTTAACGACTGCATAATTTCCACTAGAAATAATTTCTGATCGGCGGCCTCATGGGCTACTGCAAAAACAAACGCCAGGTCAATTTTATTTTCAAGATCGTCAATGCGAAGCGATTCGTTTGCGCAAAGCCTTAAAGCGGCGCGTTTTTCCAATCCCGCTTTTTGAATTCGTTTATTAAGTTTTTCCAGCATTTTTACCTGAAGTTCAACGCAGTAAAGCCTGCCGGAATCGCCAACTAAATTTGCTAACGAAAGGCTGAAAAACCCCATCCCAGGACCAACTTCTAATACAGACATGCCTTCTTCAATAAAAGGGGCTAAAATTGCGTCTGGGTTTTGAAATAGGCGTCTTAAAGGATTTGTCAAAAAATATCCGTAGTACCATGGGCAAACATGGTTTTCCATAAACTAATTCCTTTTTTTGTATTGCAACATAACTAAAAACGGGCGTACAAAAAAATGTAAATTGGCTCAAAAAAACAAGCGTAAAGCGTAAAAAGCAGTATTATTAAATTCTTGTCGCGAGGTTAAGGGGAAGATTTATTTATAATCTACAGTTAATCTTAAATTGCCTCCCAATCCAATATTAACTATTCGCATTAACGTAGATAACCTTATATCCGACGCGTCATTCTCTATGCGGGATATATAAGTTTTTATTGTGCCGCATTTTTCGGCTAATTGTTCCTGAGTTAGATTATTTTGCTTTCTCATTTGCTTAAGCGCTACGCCTAGTTTAAAAGCTTCAAATCCTTGTTCGTATTTATCCCTCTTTGGCGAGCCGACCTTTCCATACTCTTTATCTAAATATTCGTCAAAAGAAATTAAATTTTGTTTAGTCGTTTTCATAATAATAGCGATTAAGTTAGTAATATTTAGAATTTAGAATATGTGACAATCTAAATAGTTAAAGAGACATAAAACCTGAATTATTAAATTAGTTTAAGTCTTTGTCGTTACTCTACTTGTTTGCTATGGCTCTATGCCTAATATAAGCAACGGTACAGGGGGACTATTCCTACCCTGACGCATTACATTGTAAACTTCTCCTTCATAATAAGCCACTCCACTACTCATTTGTGATTGCATTTTCTTTGTTGGAAGAATCTCAATACCGAGATTGATTTTTCCTCCAGAATAAAAAAGCATATGTTTTACAAATAAGTCAAATGCAACAAAAGCATATTTCCCAAATTGTACTTCTACTGCAATCTTGTTTTTTACAAAATCTGTTTGGTTATAACTATAAATTGGCTCTTTTTCTCCATTTGTAATTAAAAACTCCTTTTGTTCTTTGGCCGACATTAAGACACTTTTTTCCATTAATTCGCGATCAAGAGTGATGTAATAATTGTACCGGTTTTCTCTCCATTCGCTTTTGTTAAAAGCGATATTAAAAGTTTTATTTAACTCAATAGGAGATAATAAGGGCTTTCCAATTTTCTGTTTCTCTTTGCTGATCTTTGTTCTGAAATTTTCTGCATCGATACTATTAATGACATCAGTTATTTCTTCATAAAGATCGTTATGATGAACAATAAGATATTCTTCACCATTCAAGTGTGAATACTTTTGCGCTATTTTCATAAATGTCCGTTTATTCCGTTACCTTTTAGGATATCAAGTTGTAACCATTCTTTTGGAATTTGTGAAACTTTATCATTTCCTGTAGGTATATGTATTGGTTTATTGATAGGTCTTATTTTTAATTTTCCTTCTTTCAAATCTTCTATTCGCTGTATTGCTATTTTGCAATATTCATCTTCTTTTTCAATACCAATTGCGTTACGATTATTTTTAATGGCTCCAAGCACAGTTGATCCCACTCCTGAAAATGGGTCTAAAACCCAGCTGTTTTCTTCTGATAAAGCAAGAACACAACGTTCAACAAGCTCAATTGGAAACTGACATGGGTGATCTGTTTTTTCTGGATGATTAGATTTTACATTTGGAATGTCCCACATTCCGCTTTCCCAGTCTTGTTGTATTATTTCCCAAATATCGCTTGGGTTTTTTCCAAGAGGATTACCAGAAGGCAACCCTTTTTTGGGTCCTTTGAAATGAAGCTTTCCCGGATACTTTGAAGGTATTCTAACATTGTCAAGATTGAAAATATATTCATCTGATTTGCTAAACCATAATAATGTTTCATAACGTCCGCTGAAACGGTTTGAAGCGTGAAGTCCGTGTCCGAAATGCCATATGATCCTATTGCGAAGTTTTAACCCATATTTTTTAAAGATTTGATAATAGTAAATATCAAGAGGGTATATTTCTCCCTTATCAACAAAGTTGCCAACTTGCCAGCAGAGATTTCCTTTTTCAGAAAGGGTTCTAATCAGTTCACATATTATTTCTTCTTGAGTAGCTAAATATTTTTCTATGCTTGTCTTTGTTTCGTAAGATTTGCCAACGTTATAAGGGGGTGATGTTAAAATTAGGTCAAATTTTTCATTTGCAATGCTTTTAAGAAGGACCAAGCTATCGCCCTTTTTAATTTGATAATCAATACTCGGGTTTATATAATCAAATAGAGGTTCTTTTACTTTCATTATGCTTTGTTATCTCCTGAAAACTAATCAAATTTTCTCATAGTTTAAATTGATTTATTCCTACAAAAAATATGTGAAAATACTAATTAAAATCATATGCTTAATTTAAACAAATAAAGTAGATATATTTAATTATAATTATTAAAAGCACTAAAAAAGTCTTTATGAATAAAACTACATATTTTGCTTTTAGCACTAATCAAACATTGTTTTTCTTCAAGTTAATTGCAGATATTTTTATGTCTTTTATGACTTACTTTAAGCAAATATAATCAAATTTCATTTCCACAGCAACCTAATCACAAAAGTTTATACCCAAGGGGATTTTATCTATTAGGGGTTAAATATCACAGCTGTCCAAAATAAAACA
>DBTY01000024.1 GCA_002307295.1 Ignavibacteriales bacterium UBA1304 | reverse complement strand
TTCAAAAAAGAAAGATTTTTGTATAACATTAGCTAATATGGAGTTGAAATCTGATGGATCGCTGAATGGTAATATTGAAGATTTTTATAAAGATTATGGAGCTTTAACCGAAAGGCGTTTAATGCGTGATAAAACAGGAATTGAATTTGCCAAGGAATCTTTTGACGCAGGTAAAACTGGTATTATGATAGACTCTGCTACAATATTTGGCAAAGATACTGTTACCGTTCCGCTCAGTTTAAAAACTCAAGTCTCATTACCTGGTTATGGGCAATGCAACGGCAATCTGATTTATCTCAATCCGCAAATAATTAATCGTTGCTCTGAGAATCCGTTCAAGACTCAAATAAGAAAATACCCGATTGATTATGCATATGGCATAAGCAATGAAGCCGCAATTAACATTACTATACCGGATAGTTTTGAAGTAAAGGAAAAACCTGTAAACCTTAATTTATTTGCATGTTCTAAAGAACTTAGTTTTATTCGGCATATTTCTGTTGAAGGTAACAGAATACAATATCATTCTAAATTAGACGTTAAAACGTCAATTGTGCCGCCTGAATTTTATCTGCAAGTAAGAGAGTTTTATGAAAGAATTGTCGCTTGCGAACAAGAACAAATTGTGTTGTCAAAAATTAAAAAGACATCAGAACCAATAATTGAACAAAATAATAAACCAGCGTCTATTTCGGAACCGGCCTCTAAATAGCGCTGGGAAACAAAAACCAAAACGATAATAAAATTAGACAGAGGATTTGATATTTTATTTATGAAACTAAGGCATTAAGCAAGTTGATTATTGTTTTTTATTATAGCAATAATTATGTTATACATATAAAAACCTTTTATCTTCTTATTTGCTCAAAAGGGGAGAATATCCGGGCTATTATTAGTTAGTAAAAATGTGATGCTTGCAATATGTAAAGCGTAATTAATTGCAATTTATATATAATATTAAATATTGTATCAAAAATTATCAGCGGGAGAGCCATGAAGTCGAGTCTTTTTGTCGCGTATCTACATACGGTCATTCTTTTTCTTTTATTAACTAATATTTCTTTTCCGCAGGAGCCAAAAATCACTTGGGGCGAAATACCTAAAAGCGATTTGGAAATGAAATCATATCCAGCCGATACCAACGCAAGCGCAGTAATATTATATGACCGCGGCGAATCTCTTCTTGATGATAATGTTGAAATGAATTTAAATAGACATTTAAGGGTTAAAATATTAAACTCTAAAGGATATGAATGGGGAACCCAGGAGGTAGATTTATATAATGGTTCTTCCGAAGAAAAAATAACAAATATTGAGGGAGTTACTTACTGGCTTGAAAGCGATGGGCAAGTTAAATCGAGCAAATTATCTTCTAAAGATATATATCATGAAAAAATTTCCGCACATACAACCCGCTTTAAATTTACCCTGCCGTCTTTAAAACCAGGATGCGTTATTGAAATAAAATATACTATCATCACGCCTGACGTATTCAATGCGAGGGGGTGGACGTTTCAATACAGCGAACCTGTAGTGTGGAGCGAGTTTTCCATTTGCTCTCCTACTAACATAGCTTTTTCATGCGTTACAACAGGATATGAGCAATTTGTTATTAGGGATAATGAAGAGACGACGCAAATCTTTTCTGGAGAAGCTGAGTCTTTATTTCATACGAAAATTATGAAATGCAGACAATATCGCTGGGCCGTAAGTAATGCGCCTGCAATGAGAGAAGAGCCCTATATAACAACAATTGACGATTATAAAAATAAAGTTGACGTGCAGCTTATGGGTTATTCTTTTAATGGCATGGTTAAAGAGGTTATGAATGGCTGGCCTAAAGCAATTGAAGAATTTCTTGATAACAAATATTTTGGAAGTAAAATTGAAGAAACAAGCAAAGCGCGTAAATTAGTAAAACAAATTACGGAAAATATTACTTCTCCTGAACAAAAAGTTAAGGCTATATACAATTGGATTACGAGCTCAATTGTTTGCACAAACGGAAACAGGTTATATGCCGATCAGGATATCAACGACGTAATAGACTCTAAAAAGGGAAACGGCGCAGAGATTACGTTTCTTTTCCTTTCTATGCTTAAATGTGCGGGCATCAACGGCGATCCAGTTATTTTAAGCACAAGAGAAAACGGAAAAATCCAGACTCTATATCCAATTGTCTCTCAATTTAATTGCGTTCTTGCAAAAGTAAAATTAGATTCTATTTCATATTTTGTGGACGCTACAGACCCATTGCGTCCTATTGATCTTTTGCCTACTAAGGTTCTTAATGTAAAGGGACTTGTTATTAAGAAGGACACTGTTGAATGGGTTACATTGGCGTCAAACAAGAAAACTTATAACGTTGCAATTTCAAATTTAAATCTAAGTCCCGACGGATCAATTAAAGGCTCTATTGAAGATTATTATAAAGACTATGGAGCGATGATTGGAAGACGGAAAATGAAAGAGAAAACGGGAATTGAATTTGCAAAAGAATCATTTGACGCAAATAAAACTGGCATTATTATAGATTCAGCCGCAGTATTTGGCAAAGATACTATTACAGTTCCATTTAAAGTAACCGCTCAAATTTCGCTGCCTAATTATGCTCAATGTAACGGCGATATTATTTATCTCAATCCTCATGTTATTAACCGATTATCGGAAAATCCTTTCAAGACTAGAAGCAGAAAATTTCCTATCGATTATGCTTATGGAAGAAGCAGTGAAACAATTATAAATATTGTGATTCCGGATAGTTTTGAAGTGAAGGATCCGTTATTAAATCGTAATTTTTCGGCTTGTTCTGACGGTCTTAGTTTTCTTAGATATTTTTTAGCTGAAGGGAAGAAAATTCAATTAAGAACGAAACTTGAAATTAAAAAATCTTTAATACAAGCGGATTTCTATTCGACGATGCGTGAATTTTACGAAAAAATTGTCGCTTGCGAACAGGAGCAAATTGTATTAACAAAAATTAAAAAAGCGCCGGAACCTGTTTTGGAACAGAATAATAAACCTGCAACGGCAATAGAGCCTGTTGCAAAAACAGAGCCGGAAAAACAAAAAACAAAAATTAAAAAGAAAAAATAAATGAGACGAATAATCCGATTACTATAATATTAGAGAGACAAGCTTCCAAGTTCTATGAAGTTTGTTTCTTTTCCATAAGCGAATCAGGATTTTTAAATAAAATATGTGCTTTTTGATAATCATCAGCGGGAGAGCTATGAAAGCGGGTTCTTTTATTTTAGGTTTGCAGACTGTTGTTCTTTTCCTTTTTGTTACTAACATTTCATTTTCTCAGGAACCCCAAATCAAATGGGGCGAAATACCCAAAAGCGATTTAGAAATGAAATCATATCCCGCCGATACAAACGCAAGCGCGGTAATATTATATGA